>JAFIFL010000110.1 GCA_020832055.1 Gammaproteobacteria bacterium | reverse complement strand
CCTACGGCGCCGGTTTGCTGTCCAGCTACGGAGAATTGGCGTACGCCTGTGCGGGTGGGGAGGCAGAACTGCGTCCCTGGGATCCTGCGGCAGCGGCCGAGCAGGGCTTCCCCATCACCGAGTACCAGCCGGTGTACTTCGTCGCCGATTCCCTGCAGGACGCCAAGGCCCGCATGCAGCGCTACTGCCGGACCCTGGCACGACCCTTCTATGCCCGCTATCAACCGGCCACGGAGTCCATCTGGGTGGATCGGGCCGTGCGCCGGGCGTCGGGCGGAGCTTCACACCGGTAGGACGCGGCTGTCCTTGATGGCCTTGAGGCTGAAGCTGGATTCCACGTGGCGGACGCCCGGGAAGCGCAGGATCCGCTCCATGCACAGCTCGGAGAAATGGGCGACGTCGCGGGCCACCACTTTCATCAGGTAGTCGTGAGCGCCGCTGGTGGCATGGCATTCGACGATGTGATCCTCCCCGGCGACCCGCTCGATGAATTCCGCCGTGGTGTCGGGCTGGCGTTCGAGCGAGACCAGGACGAAGGCGGTCACGGTGAGACCCAGCTGCTGCTGGTTCACGATCGCCGTGTAGCCCTCGATGAGGCCGGATTCTTCGAGCCGCTTCACCCGGCGGAAGCAGGGCGATTCAGACAGCCCCACCTGTTCCGAGAGCGCCACGTTGGAGAGGCGGCCGTCGCGCTGCAGCAGCCGAAGGATCTGCCGTTCGGTGGTGTCGAGTTCCATGCTGCGTTGCCTCCAGGGAGGAATATGTCCAGATCATACGATGATTCGGCGAAATCTTGCTCCATGCCGCTCTGATGCGCAAAGGTAGGCAAATTCTTGCGGGCAGGGATCGGTAGCATCAGGGGTTGAGCGTGCACCGATTAAGAGGCTGGACATGGTGACATCAGGCGACAATCCCATGGGACTCGATGGCTTCGAGTTCGTGGAATTCTCGGCGCCGGAGACCGGTGTTCTCGAACCGGTGTTCGAGGTCCTCGGGTTCCAGCAGGTGGCCCGGCATCGCTCCAAGGACGTGGCGCTGTGGCGGCAGAACGATGTCAACTTCATTGTCAATTACGAGCCCAAGAGTCTGGCCGACTACTACGCCGAGGAGCATGGCCCTTCCGCCTGCGGCATGGCCTTCCGGGTGAAGGACGCCCATCACGCCTATCGTCGGGCGCTGGAACTCGGCGCCCAGCCGCTGAATATTCCCGTGGGACCCATGGAACTGCGGCTGCCTGCGATCAAGGGCATCGGTGGTGCGCCGCTGTACCTCATCGACCGCTATCGGGATGGCAGCAGCATCTACGACATCGACTTCGAATTCCTGCCCGGCGTGGATCGCCGTCCCGTCGGCTGTGGCCTGAAGGTGGTCGATCATCTCACCCACAACGTCTATCGTGGCCGCATGGAGCACTGGGCGAAATACTACGAGCGCTTGTTCGATTTCCGCGAGATCCGGCACTTCGACATTCGCGGCCAGGAAACCGGTCTCACATCGAAGGCCATGTCGGCACCGGATGGCAGAATCCGCATTCCGCTGAACGAGGAAGCCGGTGGCAACGGCCAGATTGAGGAGTTCCTGATGCAGTACAACGGCGAGGGCATCCAGCACATTGCCTTCGCCTGTGACGATCTCATCAGTACCTGGGATGCGCTGGCGGCCAGGGGACTGTCGTTCCTCGAACCGCCGCCTGAGACCTACTACGAAATGCTGGAGGAACGCCTGCCCGGCCATGGGCAGCCTGTGGATGCCCTGCGTGAGCGCGGCATCCTGGTGGACGGCAGCACCGAGGATGGCCGCCCGCAGCTGCTGCTGCAGATCTTCTCGCAGCCGCTGATCGGCCCGATCTTCTTCGAGCTGATTCAGCGCAAGGGTGACGAGGGCTTCGGTGAGGGCAATTTCCAGGCGCTGTTCGAGTCCATGGAGCGCGACCAGTTGCGTCGCGGGACGCTGGAGACCAGCGCATGAGCATCAAGCGCATTCATCATGTGGCCTACCGCTGCAACGACACAGCCGAGACGGTGGCGTTCTATCAGGACCTGCTCGCTATGGACTTCAAACTCGCCATCGCCGAGGACAAAGTGCCGTCGACGGGAGAGCCTGATCCCTATATGCACGTGTTTCTCGATGCGGGCATGGGCAATGTCCTGGCCTTCTTCGAACTGCCGAACTCGCCGCCCATGGGCCGGGATCCGAACACGCCGGAGTGGGTACAGCACATTGCCTTCGAGGTGGAATCGCTTGCTGAGATGCAAGCCATTCGCGACCGGCTCGAAGCGGCCGGGATCGAAGTGCTCGGACCGGTGGATCACGGCATCTTCGACTCGATCTACTTCTTCGATCCCAACGGTCATCGGCTGGAGTTGGCGGTCAACAAGGGCAGCGCGGAGGATCTCGAGCGCCTGCGCGAGGTGGCGCCGGCCATGGTCGAGGAGTGGAGTCGGACGAAGCGGGCCCCGCGTCATGCAGCGTGGCTGCATGAACGCGGGAACCATGAGTGAACCGTCAATGCGTGTACCCGGCGGGGAGGGTTGAACCTTGCCGCCAGGAAGATCAGAAGCGCACCCGGAACTGCAGGGTCAGCTGACGGCCGAGGGATGTGATGGTCGAGTGGTCCTGCTGCTCAGGAGGCAGGGCCTGACAACGCATGGTGGGGTCCGGGTTGGTGGGGTCCGCCATGGGACAGTTGCCCGGCCGCGTACCGGCGCCCATCTTGTAGATCTTGTCGGTGAGATTGCGGGCGATGAAGGCCACGGTGTAGCGCTCGTCGGCGCTGTAGAAGTTCAAGGCTGCGTCCGCCTGCCAGAAGCTGCTCTGGAAGAAGGGATTGAGGCTGGCTCCGAGGGGATAGCCGTCATTGTAGCGGGCGTCCAGGGAGAGGTTGCTGCGCCAGCCACCGCCCACATCCCAATCGTAGGTGACGCCCAGGTTGCCCGCGAACTTCGCGCTCAACGCGCCGCGCTGGCCCTTCAAGTTCTGACCCACAGCGTTGATGAAGTCGTCTTCGTACTTCGTCCGGGTAATGGCGGCCGAGCTGCGCAGGGAGAGCCCATCGATCGGGGTGAGCCAGAGCAGGTCGGCTTCGACCCCGCGGGTTCCGAGTTTGGAAGCGTTGAAGGTCTCGAACTGCACGTTGATGGAATCGAAGAGCTGCACCTGAAGGTCTTTGTATTCGAAGGTGAAGGCCGTGGCGTTCAGTCGCATGCTGCCGTCCAGGAAGCGCCCTTTCATGCCGACCTCGAATCCTGATGCCTCCTCGGAGTCGTAGATGAGGAAGTCCGGGAAGTCGGGGTTCTGGTTCGGATCCAGGGTGTTCGTAGGCAGGGCGCTGTTGTCCAGTCCGCCGGACTTGAAGCCCTCCTTGTAGGCGACGAAGAAGCTGACGTCGTCGGTGGCCCGCCAATTGACAGCGACTTCCGGCGACCAGTTCTTGTCCCTGAACCTCAGGCCCTCGACCAGCTCCGGCGCACCGAAGCCGAAGACATTGATGGCGGCCTGATGGAGGTAGGGGATTTCGATGAAGCCCTCCTTCTTCTCCCGCGTGTAGCGCACTCCTGCGGTCAATTCGATGCGGTCCGTGAGGTCGTAGTAGCCGGCGAAAAAGGCCGAGTAGACCTCGGTGTCGAGAAAGTGGTTCTTGTTGTAATCGTACTCGTTGCCGGTAACCGGATCCGGACCGCCGCCGATGAAGGGCAGCAGGCCCACATTGAAGGCGTACTGATAGGCCTCGAATACCTGCTCCACGTCCTGGTAGTAGGCTCCGAGCATGAAGTTGAACGGACCATCGAAACTGCTGGCGAGGCGGAACTCCTGGGAGATGCTTTCGTAGATGTTGCGGTGCAGCCCACCGAAGGCGCCGACGTTGTAGCCGTAGATATCCAGTTCGATGTGGTCCAGGTCCACGTAGCCGGTGACCGAAGCCAGGTTGAAGTTGGAGTTGATGTCCCAGTCCAGCTGCAGGGACAGGAAGTGGGTGTCCTGCTCCAGGAACGGCACGCCGTCGTCTCCGCCGTATGGCAACCCTGCGCGCAGCCCCGGCAGCAGGTCATTGATGAAGGTGTTGCCGTTGATGCGGCAATCCTCCATGCCCGGCAGAACCAGGAAGGCTGCGGAGGCAGCTGGCACAGCAGTGGGCTGCACCGTTCCTTCCGGACAGATCATCTCGGAGTTGCCGTTGGCACCGTCGTTCTCGTAGCGCGAGAAGGCGTACTTCATGTTGGCGCTGAAGTCGTCCCGCGGATCCCAGGCCAGGGTCAAGCGTGTGTTCCAGGCCTCGTCACCCCGGTAGCGGTTGGCCACGCCCGGCCACTCGTTCTTGTAGAGTTTGTCGCCGGCCTTGTAGCCGACGGCCAGTCGGGCGCCAAAGGTATCGCTCAGCGGGCCGGAGATCACGGCCTCCGTGTAGGTTTGATTGTGTTCGAACTCATAGCCGCCCATCAGGGAAAACTCGAACTCGTCGCCCGGGTTGGCCGTGGACACGGAGAGCACGCCAGCCGTGGCTGACTTGCCGAAGTACAGACTCTGGGGCCCCTTCAAGACTTCGATCTGTTCCATGTCCATGTAGGCGTTGTGAATGAAGCGACCGATGTTCACCACTACGCCGTCGACGTTGATGGCCACAGACTGGTCGAAGGCAGCGCTGATGGAGCTCGAGCCGATGCCGCGCAGGATGATGTTGGAGCCGTTGCCCGATCCGCCGTGAAAAACCTGGAAGTTCGGGATCAGGTCAGCAGCGTCGGTGAGAGTCTGGATGTTGTAGCGCTCGAGATCTTCATGGCCGATCACGGACACGGTCACCGGTACGTCCTGCAACGTTTCCTGCTGCTGACGGGCGGTGACGACGATCTCTTCGATGACTCTGGATTGCTGCTGGGCCTGCACCACACCCGAAGGCACAAACGTGAACGTAGCCAAGGTGGCGACCGCCACCCGGCTGGCTGGAAGTGCTTTCATTTTTCGTCCTCCCCAAAAGGGTCAAAGGGGCGTTGATATTTCCAAGTGAGCTGATTGCTTCTATCTTCAGAATTGCCCCATGACGAAAATTAGGCTCGTGCAAATGTCAAGTCAATCCAGTCATGCATGTTTTTTTTGCGGTCCGTCGGCGAGCGCAGTCTCGCCCCGGGTTCCCGAATGAAAGAGGCAGGCCCGAATGGGCCTGCCTCCTGGGTGGTGCAGAGTTGAGCCTGGACCGCGCGAACAGCCCAGGGTGGATCAGAAACGAACGCGGAACTGGGCCGTGAGGGAGCGCCCGAATGTGGTGTAGGTGACCTGGTCCTGGTCATTGGCGATGGCGCCGACCCTGCAGTTGCCGGGGATGGCGGCCTGATTGTCGACGCAGGCACCGGGCCGGTTGCCGCCGCCCTGGGCGACGATCTTGTCGGTCAGGTTGCGACCGATGAAAGACAGTTCGTAGCGGTAGTCCGCACTGTAGAAACGCAGCGCGGTGTCCAGGGTCCAGAAGCTGCTCTGGGTGTACGGATTGAGGGTGTTGGTCCAGTTGTAGCCGCTGTTGTAGCGGGCATCAGTGGACCACTCCGATCGCCATCCGCCCGTGCCGATCCCCATGTCATAGCTGAACCCCAGTGCCCCTGCGAGCTTGGCGCTGCCGGGTGAACTCTGGCCGTTCAGGTTCTCGCCGCCGGCATTGAAAAAGTCCTTCTCATAGCCGGTGTCGGTGTAGGCGAGGTTGCCGCGGATCGACAGGCCATCCGTGGGGGTGAGCCACAGCCAGTCCGCTTCGATACCCCGGCTCAATAGCTCCGAAGCATTCAGGGTTTCGAACTGGATGTTGATGGCGTCGAACAGCTGAACCTGCAGGTCGGTGTACGTGTAGTAGAACGCGGTGGCGTTGACCCGCAGGGAGTTCTCCAGGAAGCGGCCCTTCATGCCGACTTCGAAACCTTCTGCTTCCTCGGAATCGTAGTAGAGGAAGTCGAAACCGTCGAAGTTGGGCGACTGCGGGTTCAGGGCATTGGTCGGCAGCGCGCTGTTGTCCACGCCGCCGGACTTGAAGCCTTGCTTATAGGCTGCAAACACGCTGATTTCGGGGGTGACGTAGTAGTTCAGCGCCACTTCCGGCGACCAGTTTTTGTCGCTGAACTCGAGGCCTTCGACTTCCGTGAAGCCACCGAAGCCGAAGATGGCGGCTCCTGCGTGGAAGTAGGGCAGGTCGATGCGGCCTTTCTTCTCCTCCTTGGTATAGCGGACGCCCGCAGTGAGCTCGAGATCGTCGGTGATGCTGTAGTAGCCCGCGAGGAAGGCGGAGTAGACCTCGGTATCCAGGAAGTGGAAGCGCCAGTAGTCTGAACCGCGGCCGGTCGATGGATCAGGTCCGAAGGTCGTGCCCGGCGTTGGATCGAAACCAAGCAGCACGGATCTCTCCTGGCCCTCTGGGGTGAAATTGAGGAAATTGGGTACCAGGGCCAGGTTGAAGGCGTACTGGTAGGCCTCGAAGCGCTGCTCCACATCCTGATAGTAGGCGCCCAGCATGAAGTTGAAGGCGCCGTCGAAGTTGCTGCGCAGCGTGAATTCCTGCGAGAAGCTCTCGTAGGTGTTGCGATGCAGACCACCGAAAACTCCCGCATTGCCGTCGTAGACGCCGAGGTCGACATGATCGAGATCGACGTAGCCGGTGGTGGAGCGCAGCGAGAAGCTGTCATTGATGTCCCAGTCGCCGCGCAGCGAAATGAAGTGCGTTTGCTGCTCGAGGAAGGGTACGCCATCGTCCGCACCGTAGGGCAGGCCGACAGCCAGAACCGGCAGCAGATCGTTGGCGGACATGTTGCCGTTCAGTTTGCAGTCGTCGATGCCGGGAAAAACGACGAAAGCAGTCGCGGCAGACGGAATCGCCGTCGGCTGAACAACGCCCTCGGGACACGTCTCCTCCATGTTCCAGGGGCCGTCGTTCTTGTATTCAGAGAAGGCGTACTTGAGATTGAAGCTCAAAGTGTCGCTCGGATCCCAGACCGTGGTCAGGCGCAGGTTGATGTTCTCCTCGCCGCGCATCTGATTGGCGACTCCCGGCCAGAGGTTCTCCCAGCGATCGTTGGCCTTGGAGTATCCCACTGCGAGCCGGGCGCCCAGGGTTTCGGTGATGGGGCCTGAGATGATGCCCTCGTAGTACATCTGATCGAATTCGTGCTCGTAAGCCACCATGCCTTCGAGTTCGAACTCCTCACCCGGATTCTTGGACGTCACGGAGACGACGCCTGCCGTGGCGCTCTTGCCAAAGTAGAGGCTCTGGGGTCCCTTGAGAACTTCGAGCTGACCCATGTCCATGTAGGAGTTGTGGATGAAGCGGCCGATGTTCACGACCACGCCATCGACATTGATGGCCACCGACTGGTCGAAAGCGGCGCTGATGTCGCTGGAGCCGATGCCGCGCAGACGCAGCACCGAGCCGTTACCAGAGCCGGTCTGGTAGATCTGAAAGTTCGGTACCAGGTTGGCGGCGTCGCTGAGTTTGGTGACGTTGTAGCGTCTGAGGTCTTCTTCGCTGAGTGCGGTGACCGTCACAGGTACGTCCTGCAGAGTCTCCTCCTGCTGACGTGCGGTGACGACGATCTCTTCAATGGTTCTGGATTGCTGGGCTTGAGCGGGAACGTTAGGCACGACGAACAGTGAAGCCGCAGCGGTCGCAACCGCAAGGCGGGACAGGGCAAATGGCATGGTGACTCCTCCCCGGAAGGGATCGATGAGCTGAAATGAGAAAAACCCAATCGACTACCCAGCGATTTCGCTGGTTATTCTTTGTATCGATCTGTTTCTGAGCAGATCGTGTGCGGAAGCTAGTCTCGTCTTAAAACTTAGTCAATACAGTCATGCTTTTTTTTTTAGTTATCCGCTCAGCTGCGTATCTCGCCCTGGCCCCGAAACTAAAGCGGCAGGCCCGATGGGCCTGCCTCCTGGGTCGTGCGAAGTTGCACCTGGGCTGCGCGAACAGCCCAGGCAGGGTGGATCAGAAGCGAACGCGGAACTGGGCCATGAGGGAGCGCCCGAAGTTGGTGTACGTCACCTGGTCCTGAGAGTTGGGGCCAGTGGACGTGCAACGCGCTGCCGGATCGGGGTTGTCGGGATCAGCCTGCGGGCAGGCACCCGGCCGCGCGCCGCCGCCCTGGGCGACGATCTTGTCGGTCAGGTTGCGACCCATGAAGGATAGCTCGTAGCGCTCATCCGCGCTGTAGAAGCGGACAGCGGTATCGAGCATCCAGTAACTGCTCTGGGTGTAGGGATCCAGGGTGGCCGTCCAGGGATAACCGCTGTTGTAGCGGGCATCGGAGGACAGTTCCCAGCGCCAGTTGGTGTTGCCGAGACCCTGCTCGAAGCTGAATCCCAGGGCACCGGCCCACTTCGCACTGCCTGCGGCCCGCAAGCCGACGAGGTTCTGGCCCGAGGCGTTGAAGAAGTCTTCCTTGTACTTGGTGTCCGTGTAGGCGAGGTTGCCGCGGATGGAGAGTCCGTCCATCGGCGTCAGCCACAGCCAGTCGGCTTCCAGGCCACGGCTGTTCAGTTTCGAGGCGTTGAAGGTCTCGAACTGGATGATGTCGGCGTCGAAGAGCTGGACCTGAAGGTCCTTGTAGTCATACGTGAAGGCCGTGGCATTGATGCGCAACGTATTGTCGAGCAGCCGTGCCTTCACGCCAGTCTCCCAACCCACTGCCGTTTCCGAGTCGTAGATCAGGAAGTCGAAACCCTCGAAGCCCTCTGCATTCGGGTTCAGGGCGTTGGTGGGCAGCGCGCTGTTGTCGATGCCGCCGGACTTGAAGCCCTCCTTGTAGGCCACGAAGACGCTGATGTCGGGCGTCACGTAGTAGTTGAGCGCGACCTCCGGCGACCAGTTGCTATCGGAGAATTCGAGGCCCTCGACGCTATCGAAACCACCGAAACCGAAGACGGACGCCGCTGCGTGGAAATAGGGCAGATCAATGCGTCCGTCCTTTTTCTCGTTGGTGTAGCGGATACCAGCGGTCAGTTCCAGATCATCGGTGATGTCGTAATAGCCGGCGATAAAGGCGGAGTAGACTTCAGTGTCCGTGTAGTGGAAGCGCCAGTAGTCCGAACCGCGGCCCGTGGTCGGGTCGAGCCCGAAGGGGGCGCCTGGGGTCGTGTCGAATCCAAGGGCTTCCGAGTCGGGAACCGTTTCCGGGTTGAAGTTGAGGACATTGGGAGTGAGCGCAAGGTTGAAGGCGTACTGATAGGCCTCGAAGCTCTGCTCGACGTCCTGATAGTACGCTCCGACCATGAAGTTGAACGGACCGTCGAAGGTGCTGCGGAGATTGAATTCCTGGGAGAAACTCTCATAAGTGTTGCGATGCAGGCCGGCGAACACCCCGGCATTGCCGTCGTAGGCCTCGAGATCGGTGTGGTCGAGATCCACATAGCCGGTCACTGAGCGCAGGGCAAAGTTTTCGTTGATGGTCCAGTCACCGCGCAGCGAGAAGAAGTGCGTTTCCTGGTCCAGAAACGGAATGCCGTCGTCGGCACCGTAGGGGAGACCGGTGGCCAGCAGCGGATTGACGTCGTTGATCGAGGTTCTGCCGTTCAGCCGGCAATCGCTGGCGCCCGGCAGGACCACCAGAGCCGTGGCCGCAGATGGAAAGGCCGTGGGCTGGACCGATCCTTCCGGACAGGTGTCTTCCATGGTGGCCCAGGGACCGTCGTTCTTGTACTTGGAGTAGGAGTAGCTGGCACGGAAGGTCAGGTCGTCCACCGGATCCCAGACCAGGGTGAGTCGATAGTTCTGGGACTCTTCACCGCGCTTGGGGTTCTCGACACCAGGAAAGAAGTTTTCCCAGCGATCGTTGGCCTTGGTGTAGCCCACCGCGAGGCGGGCCCCGAGGGTGTCGGTGATGGGGCCGGAAATGATGCCCTCGAACATGCGCTGATCGAACTCGTGCTCATAGCCGACCATGCCCTCGACTTCGAACTCGGGGCCGGGATCGTTGGTCGTGATGGACACCACGCCCGCGGTGGCGGACTTGCCGAAGTAGAGGCTTTGGGGCCCCTTGAGGACCTCGATCTGGCCCATGTCCATGTAGGCGTTGTGGATGAAGCGGCCGATGTTGACCACCACGCCATCGACGTTGATCGCCACCGACTGGTCGAAGGCGGCACTGATGTCGCTGGATCCGATGCCACGCAGTCGCAGAATCGAGCCATTGCCGGACCCGGTCTGATAGATCTGGAAGTTGGGCACCAGGCTGGCGGCGTCTTCGAGGCGGGTGACGCCATAGCGCTTGAGGTCCTGCTCACTGAGCGCAGCGACGGTGACAGGCACGTCCTGCAGCGTTTCTGCCTGTTGCCGGGCGGTGACGACGATCTCTTCGATGGACCGGGTCTGCTGGGCAGGGGCCTGGGCCGCGACAGTGGGAGCGAGGAACATGGATGCCGTTGCGGTGGCGACTGCAAGGCGGGATAGCGGAAATTGCATAAGGTCTCCTCCCCGAAAGGAACTGATGAGCTGTGAGTAGGCTGATCCAATTGTTTGGCCAGCGATGGATTGCGGCTTATCTTTGTAACGATCTGTTTCTAAACAGGCCGTGGTTTGAAACTAATAGCGTCTTGAAACGTAGTCAATACAATCACGCATGTTTTTTTGCGCTCCCCGATGGATGGGGACGCTGCAACGCACGTGGATCCGCTGCGTCATCGCGCGGGCCGAGAGGGCCCGCGCGGCTCATCGCCGGCGTACTTCAGAAGCTGGCCTGCAGCTCCAAGCCGTAGTTCGCGCCCTGGTTCCAGTTGCCCCAAGTCGTCAGGCCTGGAATCCGGACCACCACGCGCTCGCGCTCGTCGGTGATGTTGCGACCGAAAGCACTCACCCGGTAGCGGTCGTCGGCCCAGGCATAGGTCAGCGTCAGGTCGAGATTCTGAATGCTGCCCAGCCGCCCCAGCGGATCGTTGTTGGCGATGGTCTCGACCTCGTCCCGCCAGCGGTAGGAGGCGAAGGCCACCAGTTCGCCCGGGCCCATCGGTATCGCATAGCTCGTGTTGACGCCGATGGTGTGCTTGGGCGTGTTGCGTGGGGTGAGGTTCGAATTGTCGGTGATGACACCGTCGCCTGAAATGTCGGCGATGTAGTCGTCGTACTTCGCATTGACGTAGCCGTAGGACAGGCGGACGTTCCAGGCGTCCGTGACCTGCATCTGCAGTTCCGCCTCGGCGCCGAAGATGTCCACCGAGGAGGCGTTGCGCACCACGGTGGCGACGTTTGACAGGCTGATGGGAATGAGAATCTCCTCCTGCTTGTCGTCGTACTCGTTGTAGAAGACCGTCGGGTTGAAGATCAGCCTGCCGTCCAGCCAGGTGCTCTTCATGCCGAGTTCCCAGGTGGTGACGTACTCCGGGTCGTAGGTGGGGTCGATGTCGAAGTTGGCCTGACGGCCGAAGAAGCCGCCGCTTTTGAAGCCCTCGGACCAGGACGCAAAGACCATCATGTTGTTGTTGTGCTGATAGCGCAGCCCGAGCTTCGGTGAGATTTCCGACCAGTCGTCGGAAAAAGACGAGAAGTTCAACGGGGGAACGGGGTCACCGTCCTCGTAATAGGTGCCGTCGGCACCCTGGAAATCCTTCTCCTCGTAGGTCCAGCGCACGGCCGCGGTCAGCGTCCACTGGTCGTTCAGGTGCCAGTCGGCGGAGCCGAAGGTGGCCCAGGACTTGGTGCGCTGGTTCTGGCCGTTGTAGTTGATCGAGTTCGGCGTGAGCATCTGCGGCGGAGGAACCTGCGGGATGCCGAGGGACTGCAGCGCGAAGTTGAGATCGCGCACGTTCCAGCGTTGCTGGTACTTCACGTCCCAGTAGTAAGCCCCGACGATGAACTCGACAGGCCCCTCGAAGTTGCTGGTCAGCCGCAGCTCCTGGCTGAACTGTTCCCATTCGTTGAAGTAGTCGAAGGAAAGCAGGTTCGCCGGCGAGGCGTCGAACTCGATGCGGTACTGCTCGTCCATGTCCCGCCAGCCGGTGATCGATGTCACCAGGAAGTTCGGGATGTCCCAGTTCATGGTGAGGATGGCCGTATCGTACTGGCTGTCGTTGCGGTTGCGATCGTTGGTGGAGCTGTTGTCCTGATCGCTGCCGGTATCCGACGCCGCGCAGCCGACGGGCCAGAAGATGCCTTCGAGATCGCAGGCTAAGTCTCCCGGTTGGTTGAGGTTGGTGAACGCACCCGTGTCCGTCTTGTCCTTGTGGTGCTCGTAGTGAAACTTGACGTCGAAAGTATCTGAGGGGCGCCAGAGCGTGGTGAAGCCGTAGGTTTGCTTCTTGTCGCCGAGCGCATCCTCACCGATGGTCGTGTTGCGCATCCAGCCGTCGCTGTTGATGCCGGCAGCGAAGAGCTTGAGGCCGAGCTGATCCTCGATCAGCGGCATGTTCAGGACGCCCCGGATATCCCGCCGTCCCTCGTTGCCGATCGTGGCGCGAACATCGCCGCCCCACTCCATGGTGACGTCACCGCGGATGATGTTGACGACGCCGCCGGTGGTGTTCTTCCCGAACAGCGTGCCCTGGGGACCGCGCAGAACTTCGATGCGCTTGACGTCGAAGTTGTTCATCAGGCTGCCGCTGGAAGTGCCCAGATAGAGGCCGTCCATGACGACACCGATGGAGGGGTCGAGGGTCTTGTCGGTCTCCTGGTAGGACACACCGCGGATGCTGATCGCCGCGCCGCCGGGGATGCCGGTGGTGTTACGGATATAGACGTTGGGCGTAAAGGACTGGATGTCGTCGAGACGGCGGAGGCTGGCCTCCCGGAGTTCTGCGCCGATGGACGTCACCGACACGGGCACGTCCTGGATCGACTCTTCGCGCTTGCGGGCGGTGACGACGACCTCGTCGATGGCCCTGGACTGCTGTTGCTGCTGAGCGTGAACGGCTGCGGTGGGCGCAAGGAAACACGACGCCGCTGCGGTGGCGACCGCAAGGCGGGACAAGGCAAACGGCATGAAAACTCCTCCCCGGAAGGACAATGATTACTGATTGATGGGCCCAGAAATTCGGGCCAGGATCCCAGTTGGCTTGCTTTCTGTTTCGATCTGTTTCACTGAAAATCCTTTGATGAAACTAATCCTGTCTTGAAACCAAGTCAATACAGTCAGGTATGCTTTTTTCGGTATGGCGTGCGGCCGGGCAGTGCGACACTCTGGGTCTGTCGCAGCATTGGGGATCAAAGCATTCGCTGAGACACGACCTTTCATCGCAGGAGGGAGGTTTACGATGAATCTGGCAGATATCTTTCGGCACTGGGGGCGCTGGCAGCCGCGGGCGGTGGCGCTGCGTTTCGGTGAGCGGGATCTGACCTGGCGGCAGCTCGATCAGCGCACTGACGCCCTGGCGGCGGCGCTGGCGGAGCGCGGAATTGGCAGGAGTGATCGCATTGGCATCCTGCTCGGCAACTGCCCTGAGTACATCGAGACCAGCATTGCGGCCTGGAAGCTCGGTGCCGTCGTCGTCCCGCTGAATGTCCGCTATGCGCCGCCCGAGGCCGCCTACGTGATCGACAATGCGGGCTGCTCCCTGGTGCTGACGGACCCCGCGTTGGCGCCCACCCTGGTCGATGTGGAAGGGCGCCTGCCGATCCTGGATGTCAGCGACGTCCGCGCCCTGGCCGATGGCCGGGGTAGCGTGCCGGCCCTGGATCTGGATCCGGCGCATCCGGCAACGATCTGTTACACCTCCGGTACCACCGGCGACCCCAAGGGCGCCGTGCTCACCCACGGTTCCTGGAATGCCGCTTCCCAGGGCTGGGTCCAGGCCATCCAGCTCACCGTGGCGGACCGGGT
>JAFIFL010000109.1 GCA_020832055.1 Gammaproteobacteria bacterium | reverse complement strand
GAGCGACCAGCCGTTGTGGGAAGCTGCGCAGCGCAGCGGAGCAGCGATCTCGATGGCGTTCAGCGAAGGCAACGACATCAGCTTCGGCAGGGCGTGTCGAGATCGGCCCAATCGCTGCGCGATTAGGGCTCTCCCACAAGGTGGCAGCGAGCCCTTGTGGGAAGCTGCGCAGCGCAGCGGAGCAGCGATCTGCATGACGTCCAGCGAAGGCAGCCCGCGTCAATCCACCAATCCGCAGCGCCGGTTGTGTTCGGCCCAGGCCGCCCGCCAGCGCGGGTCGGGCTCCTGCGGCCGCACAAGCCCGTCAAGGCGCTGCATCCAGCTTCGAACCTGCGCGTCTGCAGTGGCGAACATCTGCTCCGCGGCCTGCTGCCGCTCGGCCTGAGTGGCATCGCGCAGCGACAGCGCCGTCGCGATGCGCAGGGCGTCTGCCTGATCCCGCTCGTCTGCGATCTCAGCCAGCAGTTCCGGCAGTCGATCGAGCGCCCGTCGATGCAGTCGCTCGTGCCGCCAGAACAGGCTTGCCGAATCAGCCCTGGCTGTGGGCAGGGGTGAGAAACCCGCCGGCAGGGCATCGATCCACGCCGGCCGAAACGGGGACAGGCAGGGCGCCGAGGTGCCGGTCAGGAAGTGCGTGCTGCGTGTGGCATCGACGATGGACAGCATGGCGCCGGTGGTCTGGCTCGGCCGCCAGTCATCGAGGGCCGCGTGCATGCACAGGGTCGAGGGGCGGCTGAGATCGTCCGGACGCCACTGTGGCTCGTCGCCGTGGTCACGCAGGATGCTGAGCAGGTCGTCAGGACGAATCGGCTTGTGGCAACGTGCGAGCAGTTCCAGGGAACGCCGGCAGCGTCCGGGGCCGTTGCCCCGTGCAGTCGGTTCCGCGTCCGTCCACGCCAGTGCGAAGTCGTCAGGATCCGTGGAGCCGAGCCAGCCTCGCGCGCGGGGTTCCCGGAACGCATCGGCCGAGGCGTCATCAAATTCGGTCGTGGTCCTGACCGCATTGGAAATGGCGTCGAAGCCCTGCACCCGGCGCGTCACCCACTGCTGGCCCGCGGTCTCGACCACCCAGGCCCCGTCCGGGTCGGCGACGATGAAGCCGTTGTCGTAGCGCAGGTCCCGATGCACCGCGGCCAGCCCGCCCTGGCCGTGGCGCTCCAGCAGCCCCGTGATCCAGCCCACGGCTTCGGTGGCGGTTTCGGATCGTTCCAGCGCCAGCCGCAGCAGGTCCATGCCGAGCAGGGCGTCCGGTCCCGCTGCCGCCCGGGTGAACAAAGCCTCGTTGCCGATCACCACGCCGGCGTCGTTGGCGCCCATTTCCGCGCCCCAGATCCAGTAGGGCTTGGCCAGCAGAACCGCCCGTGTCTCCTTCACCTGCTCGATCTCGATGCGCGTGCAGGAAAGCTTCGCCCGCGACCCGTGCCGGGCCGCGGGCAGCGAGAGGACCTGATGGGCCTCGTTGCGCTCCCGGTCCGAGTTCTTGGCGAACAGAAGTGTTCCGGTGGCGGAGGCTTCGGGGGTGACTACCAGGGTGTCGCACATGGGTCTATGGTATGACAATTGAGGGTATGACAAACGAAAGTGGCGGGAGTGTGCCATGATCAGGCATGGAGTGTCCCTCGCAGTACTGCTGGCGTCGTCAGCCGGTGTCGAGGCCCTGCGTTGTCAGGGCGGACTGGTCGCGCCCGGTGACCACAAGGTCGAAGTGCTGGCGGCCTGCGGTGAACCGGTTTTTCGCGAGGAAGTGCTGGAGTATCCCTTCCGGGTCGTCCCGGGTGGAAGGCTGGCGCACGTGGAATTTCTGCCCATCGGGCTGGTCACCGAGGAATGGGTGTACGACTTCGGGCCGCAGCGTTTCCGTCAGTTGCTGCGTTTTCGCAACAACCGTCTGGCCGTGATCGAAACGCTGAGCAAGCCTTGAACACCTGAGGGTTCAAGGGCAACCTGCTGCAGCGTCCCTGGGCAGCCGTGCCCGCAATGGAGGGCACTCATGCCGCAGCCTTACCTTTACCGTGATTTCGCCAATGGTCTGTCGGCGCGGGTGCCGCGACAGGCCAGTCTCGATGCCGAGCGTTACACGACGACCGCCTTCATGCAGCAAGAGTGGGATGGTATCTGGACCCGCAGCTGGCTGCTGGCCGGCCTGCTCTGTGATCTCAAAGAGCCCGGCGACTACTTTGTCTTCAACTTAGGGCGTGAGTCCATCCTCGTCAGCCGCACGGAGTCCGGGGCGATCGCGGCGGTGTACAACGCCTGTCAGCACCGCGGCAACCGCATCATGACCAATGAGCTCGGCAGTGTGCGCGCGATCAGCTGCCCCTATCATGGCTGGACCTACGATCTCGACGGACGCCTGCTGTCGGTTCCGGATGCGGAGCGCTTCACTCAGGACATTGCATGTGAAAGCCACTCCCTGAAACCGGTTCAGGTCGATACCTGGGCAGGGCTGGTGTGGATCAACATGGACCTCGACGCGCCATCACTGGCCACCTTCCTCGGTGACGTCATCCCCGAACTCGCACCCTATCGCTTCGAGGACATGGTCCTGGTCAGCGATCAGACGGTGACGCTGGATGCCAACTGGAAGACCTGCATCGACAACTTCAATGAGCAGTATCACGTCGACTTCATTCATCCCCAGCACGCCAGTTTCGTCGACTGCTGCAACGCCGCCAACGAACTCTGGCCGCTGGGGCACCGGCGGGTGCTGGTGGAGGGCTACGTCACCAATCCGCGCTATGGCGTCCCCGAGGAGGTGCCGCCCATTCTGGCCGCGGCCATCCGCCCGCTGGGCCTCGAGCCCGATGACTTCAAGGGCCGCGTGCCGGAGGTCCGCAGGGCCGTGCAGCGGCAGAAGCGACTCGTTGGCGAGCGGCTCGGCTTCGACTATTCCGGTTTCACCGACGAGCAGGTATCCGACGTTCTGCAGTACGATCTGTTCCCGAACGTGATCATGACCGTCAAGCCGGAAGAACTCTGGGTGATGCGGCCACGACCGCATCCGACCGATCCCGACAAGTGCTGCTTCGACAAGTGGACCTTGCGCGCGAACCTTCCAGGCGATGCCAGCCACGGCCTGAGTCTCGTAGGCGACCCGAAGGTCACGGCCGATGCCATCGACGATCGGCCGGAGCGGGAGGTGTTCGATCAGGCGGATGTGGTGGCGGGCAGGCACTCCATGACCATCACCATCGATCAGGACATTCACCTGCTGCGCGACATGCAGGCCGGCATGCACTCCCGGGGTTTTCGTCGCGCCGTGCTCAATGAGGACGAGATCCGCGTCCAGCACTTCCACGACTGGGTGGACGCCTGGCTCGACGGCAAGGCTTGGCCGACGTCGAGCTGACCGCATCCGGAACTCACTGGCCCGCATCGCCCACTACGACTGCGTCTTCGTGGGCTCCTGCAGCAACGCCCGCGCGCCCCGCGCCAACTCCCGGCACACCCTTTCGGCGGGCACTTCGCGCAGGTCTGCCGACAGCACTTCCACAGACACCGGCCCCGGGTAGCCGCGCTCGCGGATCGTGGCAAGAAAGCGCTCCAGATCGAAGCTGCCCGTCCCCGGCGTCAGCCGATGGGCCACCGTGTCCCGATAGTAGTCGGGATCCACGGGCTGCTCCGGACCGTCATTGATCTGAATGCTCTTGATGCGCTCGGCGGGCAGGTTCGCCAGAACTGCCCACTCCTGCTGGCCGCGAAAGTGATGCCAGCTGTCGAGACACAGACCGCCATTGGGTCGATCGGCGGCCTCGACGATGGCCAGAGCGTCGGCCAGGGTGGTCACATTGGTGAACGGCAGGTGCTCCAGCGCCACCTGCAGGCCTGCAGCGGCGGTATCGTCGCAGAGTCGGGCAAAGGCCTTCGCTGCGTCGTCGACCGTGCCCGAATAGGGACCGATGGCGTGTACATGGCGAACGCCGAAACGTTCTGCAAGATGGCAGGCCAGGCTCAGCAGTTGTTTGCCGCGATGCGTCAGTGGGCACCATTCCAGCAGCACTTCGACTTCGGCCAGGCAGAGGCCGTGGCGTTCGAGGACCCGCTCGATCCAGCTGTCGTCGTGACCGCCGTCGCGCAAACGCTGATAGTCACCCAGAAACAAACCGATGCCGCTGAAGCCGGCATCCGCCGCCGCGGCCACCCTGCGCTCGAAATCTTCGAGACCGAGCAGGGAGAAATGCGACAGAATCAGATCACCGCTGCGCAGCTCGCGTGCTTGTGAGCTTTGCTGCTGCATCCTACACTCCTTCGCCACCTCGAACGCTAGCATACGATGGCGCGGGGACGCTGCCGGAGGAGGGCTTGTGGCCTACGACTATCAACGCATCCATGTCCAAGTCGATCGGGGCGTCTGCTTCGCCACCCTCGACAATCCGCCCATCAACCTGATCACGCGTGAACTTTACGGAGAACTGGCCGCGTTCTCCAGCGAAGTGGCCGCCGACGAAGCCGTTCGAGTCGTGGTGCTCAAGAGCGCCGATCCCGACTTCTTCCTCGCCCACTTCGATGTGGAGACCATCCTCCATTTCCCGACCGACACCCCGGCCGAGCGCATGCCCGGCCTCAGCGAGTACCACCAGATGTGCGAGCGCTTCCGCACCATGCCCAAGGCGACGATCTGTCAGATCGAAGGCCGGGCTGGCGGCGGCGGGAGCGAGCTGGCCATGGCCTGCGACATGCGGTTTGGTGTGAAAAAGCGTACGCGGATCTGTCAGATGGAGGTGCCGCTGGGCATTCTCCCAGGCGGGACCGGCACCCAGCATCTGCCGCGGCTGGTCGGCCGTGGGCGCGCACTGGAGGTCATTCTCGGCGGCGACGACCTCGATGCCAAGACGGCCTGTGCGTGGGGCTATCTCAACCGCATCTTCAAGCGTCGCGAGATCGGACCCTTCGTGACCGCCCTGGCCTATCGCATCGCCTCGTTTCCGGCGGACGCCATTCGCCGCGCCAAGGCAGCAGTGGATGCCGCCGAGTTGTCGCTGCACGAGGGCATGGTGGAGGAGGCCTATCAGTTCCAGGAGCTGCTGCGCACCAGCGGTGCCCAGCGCAACATGCGCCGATTTCTCGAGATCGGCGGCCAGACCCGCGAGGGTGAACTCGAAGTCGGTCGTCTCGGCGGTCGCCTCGGCGAGGAGTAGTCCATGACCCTGAAGATCTACGGCACGCCCATGTCGCCGTTCGTGCGCAAAGTGCGCGCCTGCATGCACGAAAAGGGACTCGATTACGAAATCGATCCGGTCAGTCCCTTCGATCCGCCGGAAGGCTGGCGTACGCTCAGTCCCCTCGGTCGGGTGCCGGTGCTGCGGGATACCGATGTCGGTACCGAAGGTGCCGACGGGACCCTGTCCGACTCATCCGCGATCTGCGTCTATCTGGAGCGGATCGCGCCCCAACCGCCGCTGTATCCGGCGGACCCGTTCCAGCATGCCCGGGCCTGCTGGCTGGAGGAATTCGCCGACACCGAACTGGCGGTGCGCATCGGGTTCGGCATCCTGCGGACGGTCATCGCAGCCCCGTTGAACGGCGAGGCGGCCGATTGGGAGACCGCCGAGGCCACGGTGCGCGAGAAGTTACCCCGCTCCTTCGCCTACCTCGAAGGTCAGCTGGACGACGGCGTCGAGTTCCTCTGTGGTGACGCCCTGAGCATTGCCGACATCGCCATCACGGCTCAACTCATTGGCTTCCGCCACGCCGGCTTCCAGATCGATACCGCCACCTATCCCAAACTCCACATCTGGCTCGAGCGCATGCTCGGCCGTCGCAGCATCGCCAGCCTCGTGGCCGAAGACCGGGAGCGCCTCGGCGAGCATTCGCGGCTGTAGGGACCACCGAGCAGGTTCCCTGTTCGGGGGCAGGGCACTGAAGGCACCGTCCATGGCTCGAGTGAGTCGCTGGTCGTGCGGGTTTTCACGGCAAGTCTGTGTGCGAACGCACAGATGCCCGTTTTTCTTTCAGCCAAGATCAAGGTGCTGATAGCCCGCACAGGGAAATGTGCGTCGCAGGCAAAATTTCCCGCGTGTTGGTACCTGCATTGGAGAAACTGCCATGAGCAGATTCTGTTCGACCCCCGATTTCCAGATTGCCCGGTTCCCGATTCTCGCCTTGCTGCTGTCACTCCTCGTGGCATGTGGCGGAGGCAGCGGCGGCGATACGACGCCGGTCGCGGACGATGGAGGTGGCGCCGTGGGTTCCGGCAGCCTGGCCCTGACCATCGGTGACCATCCGGTCGATGATTTCGATGAGATCCTGGTGACGGTCACAAGCGTCAGCCTGCTGGGCAATGACGAGGATGAGCCGTTGCTGCTGACGGACGTTCCCTTCACCTTTGATCTCCTTGCCCTCGATGCGGCAACGGAACTCCTGGTGGCCGCCGACGACATTCCGGCGGGCGACTACGCCAAGATCCGCCTGCAGCTGGAGTCCATCGAGTTGAGGCGCCTGGACGAGGACGGTGAACTCGACGGTGATCCCGTTGACGCCAGATTGCTCGCGGACGGCAAGCTCGACCTCAATCCCCGCGGTCCGTTCAGCATTCAGGATGGCGGTGCATTGATCGTGCAGCTCGACATCGATGCAGAACGTTCCTTCCAGGCCGTTCAGACAGGAACCGGGCAGATCCGTTTTCGCCCGCAGGTCTTCGTGAAGATCCTCGGCGACGGTGACCTGCGCAGGATCACGTTCCTGTCCGGAACAATCCAGCGGCTCGCAGCACCGGAAGGTGATACGAGTTTCGAACTCTGTGGTGCCCGGGCGCTCACCGGACGCGGCGCGGGCGATCGCCAGCTCGACGCGTGCACCCTGGTGGACCTCAATGAAGATGCTCAGTTCTTCGGCCTCGAGGCCGAACCGATCGGATTCGGTAATGTCGATGACGAGTCGCCGGCCATTGTCGCGGGACGCGTGATCGCCGTGGACGGGCGCATCGGCTTCGAGGCGCTTCTGCTGCAGCTGGGCAATCGTTCCGATTTCAAGCGTATTCGCGGAATCGTGGCGGAAGATGCGGCGGACGGGACATTCCGTCTCGTGGACAGCGCCGAATCGGAGGAGGCCGGTATCGAGATCATCGTCCAACCCGGCGCGCTGCTGTTCGATCAGGACGGCGAGATCCTCGAGACCGCTGTGCTGGTGGCGGGCACGCAGGTCAGAGTCATGGGACGGCTGTCACCTGCAGAAGGTGAAGGCGGTGCCAGTCTGCTGGCGACGGCGATTGCGGTGGACACCAGCGAGCCGAACGATCAGTTGGAGCAGGTGGCAGGTGAGATCACCGCGATCACTGATGGGCGGGTCGATCTGGCGCGCAGTGAAGCCGCTGGTGATGCCTGCATCATTCTCGAGGCGGGTACGGAGATCACCGTCTTCGAAAGCGGTGAAGACGCCGTGACTTCCCGGCCAGGAACCACGGATGACCTGGAAGTGGGCCGGCACACCGAGGCGAGAGGACTGACGGACGGAGAAGGCTGCATCGTTGCCCAGGATGTGGTGGTGGAGATCGACTCCACCGACGCCTGACGGACACCACGGGATCGGAGTCCGGCTGGTCTCTGATCCCTTTTCCCCGAGGATGCGGGATCCGATTGGAACACCTGATTTCACTGGAGGCGTCATGCCCAACAATCTCTCACGTTCCATGCCAGCTGCTTTCGCAGGCGCTTTGCTCGTGGTCATGACCGTCGGTTGCGATAGTGAGGCGGCGCTTGGCGACGCTGCGGCTCAGGAAGGAGCAGCAGTCGACCCCGTCAGCTCGACTCCCCCTGCGCCGTGCCCGCAGTGCGGGACGATCACGTCGATACAGGAACTGACTCGCAAGGGTGATGCCACTGGCCTGGGCGCCGCTACCGGTGCGGTGATCGGCGGGGTCATCGGGCGCTCCGTTGCCAACAAGCGCAAGGATGTCGTGACCGTCGTCGGTGCCATCGGCGGTGGCGTCGCCGGCCACGAGATCGAGAAGCAGATCAAGTCTGAGACCTACTACGAGATCGCAGTCCGCATGGAAGATGGTCGGACTCAGATGCTTTACGCGGAGGCCCTCTATGGTCTGGCCCCGGGTGCCGAAGTCGAAGTCGTTGGCGACATGGTCAAGGTGCGCGCCGGAACCTGACCTCAGGAACTCCGGATCACGGCAGGCACATCACAATGCCTATGCGGGCGAGGTGCGGATCAACGAGCGCTGGGGTGAGGCCCACCGCATGATCGCTCCCACCGCAGGAGCAGACTCTCCCGGGAGCGTGTAACCTCGGCTTGCCGTGCTGACCAGGGCCTGACGGGAGCGGACATCGCCGCGAACGCAGTTGAACTGTGCCTGCTGTGCTGCGGGCGTTCGCGGATGAATCCGTTCCCGCGGTGCTGAGAGTCGCCAAGATCTGCCAACGGGGTGAATCACCGTCCATGTCCAACATGAATGACCTGATCGAGGTCGCGCGCTCCAGCGTGCAGGCCTGGGAATGTGACCAGATGGGCCACATGAACGTGCAGTTCTACGTCGACCGCATGGAGCAGGGGCTGGCGGCGCTGGCGGTGGAGCTCGGCATCGGCCCCTCTGTCGCGCGACGGGACGGGGTCCGTCTGCTGGTGCGCGATCTGCACGTGCGCTTTCTCCGCGAGCAGCATTCCGGAGCGCCGTTCTTTTTCCGCGCCGGCATTGTCGAGCTGCGGGACAGCAACCTGCGGGTTTATCTCGAGATGCTGAACACCGTGTCCCGGGACGTGGCCGCCACCTTCGTCGCCGAAGTGGACTTCATCGACGTGGCCGAAAGAAGGGTGCTGCCGCTGCCATCGGCCGTCCGCAGCATGGGGGAGAAGTTGCGCACGGAGGTCCCCGCTCACGGTCAGCCGCGGGGTCTGGTGCTTCACGCTCCGCGGCCGGCCCCGAAACTCGATGACGCTGACGATCTGGGCATGGTGCGCATCTGGCAGGGTGCGGTGTGCCGGGATCAGGCTGATGAGCATGGCTACCTGACCACGCGCCACTTCATGGGCATCGTCGCTGATGGCATTCCCAATCTGCTGGTGCAGGTGGAGGGGCGGGATCGTTCGAAGACCCCGGGTCTTGGCGGCGCGGCCCTCGAGTACCGGTTCGTCTATCGTCGCCAGCCCCGGGTCGGCGACGTGCTGACCCTGCGCAGCGGTCTGAAGGAACTCGGTGAGAAGGTCTACGTCTGGTGCCACTGGCTGTTCGATCTGGAGACCGGTGCGGCAGTGGCCACGGCAGAGGCCGTCGCCATCGCGCTGGATCTCGAAACCCGGCGGGCGATCCCCATTCCGGAGGCACTGCGGGGGCACCTTGCAGGCCGCGTGATTCCGGGGATCGGGGTGTAACCCCGATCGCTCGCACCCGGGCTGCTTGAAAGCCTGCTGTATCGAGAACGGGCCAGGCTCATCTCCTGAGCCACCGCCCTGCGACACTGCTCCCTCGTCAATCAGGGGGAGTCTTCCGCATGCCTTGTATCGCTCCACGCTCTGCTCCTTTGCTCAGGCAACTGCAGTCCGCTCTGCATGCGCGCAGCGAGGAATTGACCCACGCCACCGCACTCGGGCGCCGCCATGAAGTGCTCGAGGACATCTGTGTGCAGTTGCTCTTCGATCATCACGGGATGGTCCCCGAGTGGGACGACGTGCGTTTGAAGGCCCTGCTGCGGGAAGCGGTGCGCTTCCTGGATCCCTGAATCGGTGCCATGTGTGCGCTGGTCGTGGGAGGCGTCAGCGGAGCGCTGAGCATGCTCCGTGCTATCGTCGGTCGGGGATCTCCGTAAAGTACCCGCGCGGGCAAGGCGGAGGGCCGCTGCCAACCGACAGCAAGGAGTCTGGCGCCTGGACCGTTTCGATCGCATTTATGCCCTGCATCGGCAGCTGGCAGGCCGGCGCGTTCCCGTCTCGGAGAAGGAGCTCGAGGCGGCGCTGGAGTGTTCCCGGGCGACCGTCATCCGTACCATTGGCGCCATGCGCAACTTCCTCAATGCGCCCATCGAGTACGACCGCGAACGCAACGGCTACCACTACGCCACAGCTGCCGCGAATGAGCCCTGGGAACTGCCTGGGCTTTGGTTCTCAGCCTCCGAACTGCAGGCCCTGCTGGCCCTCGAACACCTGCTGGCCGATCTCTCTCCGGGCCTGCTGGCCGATGAACTCGGCCCGTTCCGCCAGCGCATCGAAACGCTGCTCAACCGTCAGGATCTCGGCACCGGGGAGCTCTATCGCCGTCTGCGCATGCTCGGCATGGGGCGGCGCGTGGTGAACCAGGCGCTGTTCCGCGCCGTCACCAGCGCGCTGGCAGAACGGCGACAGCTCGAACTCGGCTACCGGAGCCGCAGTCGCGACCAGTCCACCGAACGCGTGGTCTCACCCCAGCGGCTGGTCCACTACCGCGACAACTGGTACCTGGACGCCTGGTGCCATCTGCGCAAGGGGCTGCGGATCTTCGCGCTCGACCGCATGACCACGGCAGCGGTGACGCATGAACCGGCCCGGGATCTCGATGACGAGGAACTCGACGCCAGCCTGGCCCGCTCCTACGGCATCTTCCAGGGCGTCCCCCGCGCCACCGCCGTGCTCCGCTTCAGCCCGCGCATGGCACGCTGGGTCGCCGACGAAACCTGGCATCCGGATCAGCGTGGCCAATGGCTGCTCGACGGTCGCTACGAACTGGAATTCCCCTACGCTGATCCCACGGAACTCATCCGCGACATCCTGCGCTTCGGCGCCGATGTCGAAGTCATCAAGCCCAGGCCCCTGAAGGATCTGGTGATGGAGCAGCTCGCCACGGCGCTGGAGCAGTACGGTGGCGGCAAGTCGTGACGGCAAGTCGAGCCGGCGCCCTGACCTTGCCCTGGTTCTACGGCTGGAACGTTCTCGGCGTCGGCATGATGTCCATGGCCATGACCATGGGCGTGGTGTTCGCCGCCTTCAGTTTCTTTGCCGTGGCCTGGATGGAGGCCTTCGGGACCTCCCGCGGCGAGACCCTGCTGATCCTCTCGGTGGCGCAACTCGTCACCGGCTTCATGTATCCCTTCACCGGGCGTGCCATGGATCGGTCGTCGCTGCGATGGATCGGTGCTGCCGGCATCCTCTGCCTTTCTGCCGGGCTGTTCGTGTCGTCCCTGACCACCGCACTGTGGCAACTCATGGCGATCTACGCGCTGCTGATGGCCGGCGCCAATGCGCTGGCCGGCGCTCTGTATTCCCAGACCGTGGCTGCGCGCTGGTTCCGCGGTCGCCGCGGGCTGGCGTTGGGGCTGTCCAGCATCGGCTCCTCCATCGGTGCTCTGGTCTTCCCGCTGCTGGTGAGCACCCTGCTCGGGATCATGGACTGGCGCCAGACCATGCAGGTGCTGGCGTTGGTGATCCCGCTGCTCGCGGTGCCGCTGATGCTGCTCGTCATCGCGGATTCACCTGAGCAGAAGGGCATCGCGCCCGACCCTGAGTTGGTGGAGCCGAACCCGGGAGGGGAGCCGTCATGGACCACCTCCATGATCCTGCGTGAGCGCTACTTCTGGGCCATGCTCGTCGCCCTCGTTCCCATCGTGGTCACACCGGTGGCGCTCACCGGCAACCTCGCGCCCTACGCCCAGGACCTCGGCATCAGCCCCCAGGCCGCCGGTGGGCTCATGTCCATCTGGGCGCTGTGCAACATTTTCGGCAAGGTGAGTTTCGGCTATCTCGCTGACCGCATCGAGCAGCGCCTGCTCTACCTGCTGGCCCTGTTGCCGAGCGTCATGGCGCTGATGCTCCTGCTGCTCGCACCGAGCTACCTGACGCTGCTGCTGGCGATGATCGCGCTCGGGATCGGCTCCGGCGGCTACCTGCCGCTGATTGGCATGATGATCAGCCGCCACTTCGGCGTGCTGGCCTACGGTTCGGTGGTCGGCCTGTTCCTGATGTGCACCCGCGCCACCGTGCTCGCGCCACCCGGCGCCGGCTGGGTGCGCGATCACTTCGGCAGCTACGACTACTTCTGGATGGGCGTGCTGGGACTGTTCGCGATCTGTGCCCCGGCCATCGTCTTCGTTCGCGATCGCGCCCGTGCTTGATCGGGATGCGGGGTGCCGGTTGGGGCCTGAGATGGATCGATTGGTTCGATTTCGATTGATCCAGCGCGAAGCTTGACGACACCGGTGTGCCTGTGCGGCGATGCCGATGATCACCGAGCCTCGGTGGCGAGAAACCCCAGCAGGGCCGTTTCGATTGCGTCGCCTGCGCCTGGGACGAACAGCACGGTCAGACTCACCAGTACCGCGACCGTGGCGCAGAGGATCAGGTAGTTGCGTGCGCGCATGTCACGAGCCCTCCCTGGGTTTGAGTTCGAAGATCCAGGTGTTGCCCGCCTCGATGTCCGCCCGCGTCACCGGAGCTCCGTATTTCGCTGCCATCTTCGCCGCAATCCCGTCCAGTTCGGGCCCCTCGTGCACCCGCTTCAGGCGCCGCTCGTAGCGGGCACCGTCGATGCGGACCATGGCCAGTCCATCACCGTCGTCGGCGTGGACCGCCCAGTGTTTCCAGAGCCGCCCGAGCATGGATGTCATGTAGCCGGAGGGCACATAGATCCGGCCGTCGTGCTCGACAATCCACACCCGGCGGGAGCTCAATGGGTCTTCCAGCTGCAGTTCGACGACACCTACCTGATCGGTGAAGCGCCAGTCCGGCTCCGCACCGGTGTGCAGTTCGCCTGAGACCAGTTCGCCGCCTGGGAATAGAATCGAGGGCCCGTCGGCATGGCGGTACTCGAACCGCAGGGTCGCGATCGCGACCAGCGGGATCAGCACCACGAGGCCGAGCACCTGCAGCGCTGTCTTCAGCACCTTCATTGTCGCCCCTCCGTTTCGAGGTTTCGGAGGCACCCGAATCGTGACACGGCACCGTTCGGGTACCACCTTGCCGCCGTTGCAGTCATTGAGGATAGCTGATCGTGGACGCGCCTGTTTGGCAGTGGCTGCAGCCCGTGTCGGCATGCAGGGCCTGATTGCAGTCGGTATCCTGCCCGAGACGCTGTCATGTTTCAGGCGGCGTCTGCGCCAGTCCTGTCCACAAGTGAAATGAGTCACGGAGGAAATGAGAATGTCCGAACGCGATCTGTACGTGGAGAAGGCCAAAGCGCGCATCGATCAATGGGACGCCGAGATCAAGAAGCTCCGAGCCAAGGCCGAGGAGGCCGAAGCAGATGTCAGAATCGAGTATCAGAATCGGCTCACAGAGATGCGCGCCGAGCGCGACAAGGCGGAGCAGAAGTTGAAACAGATGCGGCAGGCGGGTGACGAGGCCTTAGCCGATTTGAAGTCAGGGTTCGACCGGGCCATGGACAGCCTGTCGAAGGCATTCGACGACGCCAGAGCCCGGTTCAAGTAACCGCATCGCCGCTGCTCTTGCAGTCGGCAACGCACGAATCGAGCAATGCGGCGATCTGAACGAGGTTCAGCGAAGGCCGCGAATTCAGCTTCGGGATGACGTTTCGAGATCGGCCCAATCCCTTCGGGATCAGGGCCTTCCCACAGTGGCCGCCAGCTTCGGGCGATACGCGATTGTGGGAGCGCGCTATTTCGCACAGCGAAATGCGCCGATCTCGACGACGCCCAGCGAAGGCAACGGCTTCAGCTTCGGCACAGCGCCTTCAGATCGGCCCAATCCCTTCGGGATTAGGGCCTTCCCACAAGGCGCAAAGCCAGCGTCGAGCGACACGTCCTTGTGGGAGAGCGCTATTTCGCACAGCGAAATGCGCCGATCTCGACGACGTCCAGTGAAGGCAACGGCTTCAGCTTCGGGACAGCGCCTTCAGATCGGCCCAATCCCTTCGGGATTAGGGCCTTCCCACAAGGCG
>JAFIFL010000108.1 GCA_020832055.1 Gammaproteobacteria bacterium | reverse complement strand
AGCGAAGGCAGCGCCATCAGCTTCGACAAAGCGCCCCGAGATCGGCCCAATCGCTGCGCGATTAGGGCTCTCCCACAAGGGCGCGACATGCCAACTGTGGGAGAGCGCTATTCGCGCAGCGAATGCGCCGACGGTCGCGCAGCGACCGACATGCCTCAGTTCGCCCGGCCATAGGTCGCCACGCGGCCGTCGGGCATGGTCAAGGTCAGCACGTCATCTTCGATGTTCATGGGTGCTTCGATGGGATCGCTGCGCACCCGGGGGCCGCGGAGATCGAGCAGGATCAGATCCGTGGCGAGAAACTCGTAGCGGCCTTCGATGGCCATGTCCTCATAGCGCAGCACCACATTGCCGTCGGCATCGAACTCGACGACTTCCGGACCTTCGAGTTCTTCCCATTTGCCGACGATGGCCTCCTCGGTATCGGTGCCACAGCCCCAGAGCAGCGCCGTCAGCAGCGTGGCCGACAGGACCCGCAAGGGGATAGCAGAAACAGCCATCTCAGACTCCAGCCGCGAATGGTCTGGGCCGAGGGTAGCATCAGCCCCTTCCGGGCTTCACCCATGGGCACCGCGCCCCGACACACAGCGGAGGGTGG
Source organism: Gammaproteobacteria bacterium (assembly GCA_020832055.1). Classification (GTDB taxonomy): domain Bacteria; phylum Pseudomonadota; class Gammaproteobacteria; order Pseudomonadales; family Azotimanducaceae; genus SLTB01. The sequence goes on along the minus strand of JAFIFL010000108.1, from coordinate 13,227 downwards.
CTGGTGGTAATCTCCGCTCCCTCGGACACCTGCCGACGCGAAACCCTGTCATGGCCACGCTGCGCATCGTCAACGGCACCCTCGTCAACGAGGGGCAACGCCTCGAAGCGGACATCGAGATTCGTGATGGACGCATCGCGGCCATCGCCCCCGATCTCGGCGGACGGCCGGCGGACCGGGTCATCGATGCCTCGGGCATGCTCATTCTGCCCGGCATGATCGACGATCAGGTGCACTTCCGTGAGCCCGGCCTGGAACACAAAGGGGACATCGCCAGCGAGTCCCGGGCCGCCGTGGCCGGTGGCATCACCAGTTTCATGGAGATGCCCAACACCGATCCTGCGACCATCGACAACGACGCGCTGCGCGACAAGCACGCCCGCGCCCGCGGCAGGTCCTTCGCCAACTGGGCGTTCTACCTGGGCGCCACCAACCACAATCTGGAGGCCATCAAGGCCGTGGACACGTCCCTGGCCTGTGGAGTCAAGGTGTTCATGGGCGCTTCCACCGGCAGCCTGCTGGTGGACGATCCCGCCGTGCTCGAAGCGGTCTTCGCCGCCTCACCGCTGCTCGTCGCCACCCACTGCGAGGACACGCCGACCATCACGGCCAATCACCAGCGCCTAACCAGCACCCTCGAAGGCGAGTTCCGGGCCGAACTGCATGCGGAGATCCGCTCGCGGGAAGCCTGCCTGAAATCCTCGACCCTGGCGGTGGAACTGGCCCGGCGCCACGGCACCCGGCTGCACGTCCTGCACCTGACCACCGCCGAGGAATTGGCCCTGTTCGAACCCGGCCCCATCGAACGCAAGCAGATCACCGTGGAGGCTTGCGTCCACCACCTGTTCTTCGACGCCAGCCACTACGCCCGCAAGGGAGCGCTGATCAAGTGCAATCCGGCCATCAAGCAGGCCAGCGACCGGCTGGCCCTGCTGGCGGCCGTGAACGACGATCGCATCGACATCATCGCCACGGATCACGCGCCCCACACGGCCGAGGAGAAGGCCGGCCCCTTCCTGCAGGCGCCGGCCGGACTGCCGCTGGTGCAGCACGCCCTGCTGACGCTGCTCGAACACTGGCACGATGAGGTTTTCACCCTCGAACGCATCGTCCAGAAGACCGCTCACGCCCCGGCGCTGCGCTTTGGCATCAAGGAGCGCGGCTTCCTGCGCGAGGGCTATCACGCCGATCTGGTGATCGTGGATCCCCACACCACCACCGCCGTGCGCGAACAGACCCTATTGTCCCGCTGCAACTGGTCACCCTTCGAGGAAGTCCGCTTCCGCTCCCGGATCCGGACCACCATCGTCAACGGCGTCATCGTCTGGCAGAACGACCGCCTCGCCGCGGACAGCGCCGCCATGGCCCTCGAATTCCAGCGCGGTTGAACGGCCATGAAATGGGATCCGACAGGCTACGCTCACCACGCTGCATTCGTCGCCGAACTCGGGGCGCCGCTGCTGGAACTGCTGGCCCCACAACCCGGTGAAACGATTCTCGATGTCGGCTGCGGCGACGGCGCGCTGACTGCCCAGATCGCCGCCGCCGGTTGCGAAGTCCTCGGTATCGACGCCAGTCCCGAGCAGGTCGCTGCCACGCGCGCCCGGGGCCTCGACGCCCGGGCGCTCGATGCCCAGCTGCTCGAACATCAGCCCGAACTCAGCCGCCGCTTCCACGGCATCCTGTCCAACGCCGCCCTGCACTGGATGCCGGATCAGGCGGCGGTAGGCCGAGGCATGGCCTACGTTCTGCGGCCAGGGGGCCGCTGCGCGGTCGAACTGGGCGGCGCCGGCAATGTGGCCCGTGTCCGTGCGGGCCTCTTCGCCGCACTCGAGCAGCACGGCATCGATCCCGAGCCTCGCAATCCCTGGACGTTTCCGGATCGCGACACCATGGCTGGTCACCTCGAAGGGGCCGGTTTCGCCATCGACATGCTCGAACTGTTCCCGCGACCGACGCAACTGCCCGGTGACATCAGCGGCTGGTTCGAGACTTTCGCCGGCGTCTTCCTCGACGGTCTGCCGGATGTTCGACGGCAGGCGGTGATCGCCAGCGCCCGGGAACGACTCTCAGCTGAGCTCTGCTCAGCAGGAACCTGGACCCTGGACTACGTCCGCTTGCGCTTTCGCTGCCATCTACCCTGATGGCTTCAGGAAACCCTTCGAAACGGGGGGATCTGTCACTGTCATCATTGACCCCGGGATCAGCCTGACTGGCCGCTGTCGTCGCCCGACAGGATGGCTGGCAGATCTCGTGCCCCGTGGAGGACGCGAACAATCGTGACTTCTTCCAGCTCTGCGACAAAGAAGATCACGTAGTTGCCGTGAGCGCAGGAACGAATGCCATCACCCAGTTCCGGCCGCAGACGGTAGCCGGGCGGGTTGTCGGCAATTCGCTGGCATTGAGCCCGCAGTTCCCGGATGAAGCTGACCGCGCGCGTCGGATCGTCGGTAGCGATGCGATCGCCAATGGCCTCGAGATCCTGCTCGGCGAGGGGGGTGAGGTGAGGGTCAGTCCGATCAACGGGGCACGTCATCAGCACGATCGCTGTACTTGTTCTCCAAACGTGCGAACACCTCGTCGGCAGGTTTGGTTTCGCCGCTGGCCAAGCCGGCCCCGATATCAGCACGCAGGGCCTTCAATTCGGCCTGATACCGTTGCTCATGCTCTTCCAGAAGACGCAAACCAGCCCGGACAACTTCGCTGGCGTTGTTGAATCGACCGCTTTGCAGCTGCTTGCGGATGAAGGTCTCAAAGTGGTTGCCCAGAGCCACACTGGTCGGCATGAGGAAGCTCCTAACTGTTAATAACAGATATTCCAGCAGCGCTTGCCTTGCACGTCAATCCCGAAGCACGATCAAGGCTACTGTGCACTCCAGATGCGTGACGAAGGTAGAAGGACAGACCATGCCTGCAGAGTCCCGTGGACACGGCGCAGATTGCCGCAGATCCAGCGCAGCCCGTTCACGCGGACAGCGATGGACCGGCCCGCTGCTCTGTCAGTTCGCTGTCGTATTTGCCGCTTGGAGTGGGGCCTCGTGGGCGGACGACATCGACCGGCTGTTCGCGGAGATCGAGGATCCGCACCGGCTCGGCAGGATCATCGACTACAACGCAGCCGCGGTCGCTCGCTCCGCATCCCTCGCCAGACGTTACCGAATCGTCGAGGTCGACATTGATTTGCTCGAGAACAGCCAACCGTTCTACCTGAACCTGTTCGACGACGTGTCGTTGCTGGTCGAAACCCTCGAGTGGTCCGCGGGCGCAAACGAACGTCATCGAAGATGGCGAGGCCGCATCCTCGACTTTGGCCAATCCAGAAAGCATGTCGAGAAACTGCGCCAGGAACTGTCCGAGCAGGAGCTACCACCAGGTTTCCCTGCGGGTCTGCTCGAGCAGACTTTCTTGGAGGTAACCGCCTCATCTTCGTCCTTCGACGTCGATGTCGATACGGGGATTGCGAACCTGAGCGGGCAAAGGCGGTTCGGAGGAGTCAGGCCGGATGGTGGGCGGGAAACGGGGCCCGAACCGGATCCAGCAGGTCGACTCGTGCACGGGGCTTTTCGATCATTGAGCATCTCGCAGGTTATCGTTCCGGGCCGGGGCGAGATCGCGCAGTACAACGTGAGTCCACTCAAATGGTCCCCCAAGTACGCCATGATCATGGAAATCGATCCCGACCGAAGGGCCGACAGCATCGCCGATCCGGCGGCGCGGCAAGCCCTGATAGAAGAGGACCTCGCGTTTGAACAGTCCCTGCCGAGCGAGGAAGGCAAGGTCATGATCGGGGAGAGCCACTGATACGAAGGCTTCTGCGGGAAACCGGACCCTGGACCATATCCACCCGTGCACACGCTGCCGTCTACCCCGAGAAAGACAGACGCCACAACATTGATTGGACATCCAGAATCGGTTCTGGATGTCCGAAATTGCGTCCTTGCGATGCCCCAAAGTTTCAAACACTGGTGTTCCTGGGAGGGGCTATTATGAAAGTCCTAGTATGCAAAATTAACGCAATACGGTGGTTGAGAGCTTTTTTTCGAGGGTTATTCTTGGTTTCGTTCGCTTTCACCACAACCTCGGCCTTCGGGGTTTCTCCGTTTGTGATAAATCCAGAGCACGATTCGAGGCCGCCCACGGAAATTGCTCAGGAGCGAATGCGAATTGCGGATTCGATTCGTGATATTGAGCCAACGCAATTCAATCATCGCGCAGGGACCTATGGTGCCTATTTCCATATGGGCGGACCCTGGCTGGGAAGCGTCGATCCCGAGGATGTGACGGCGAGGCCAGAACATGTCGTGCGTCAGGTTCTTGATCGTTATCGTGATGCGACCAGGTATCACGACGAAGTCCAACTGAAGATGCTTGACCCCACTGATCATCGAACCGGTCGAGTCTCTATACGCTTTCGCCAAATGATCGATGGCGCTCCAGTCCTAAGCGAGGGGAGAATCACTATCGATAGCGAAACGGGAGACGTCCGCGTCATTCGCTCTTACCTCGCCGATGAGCGAGTTTTAGAGGACTTGGAACCACTGGTTACAAAGAGTGAGGCTCATGAGCTGGCTTTTGCAAGTCTTGCTGAAATGCTCGACAACGACGACTTAAAAGGGGACGACGAACTCAGCACGAAAGTTGAGGAGACCCAGCTTGAATATTATGAAGTTGGCAAAAATCTTCGAGTCGAACCCTTTTGGATCTTGCGTTTAGCCGTTGCTCCTTTTGATGATCAATCCTTCCGCGGCCCCTATCTATTTCACGTCAACGCTCGAACAGGAGAAGTAACTAATTACTCACAGTTCATCCGCCACGGTGGATATGTTTGTCGGAATATAAATCAGACCGCTGCGACTTGCGAGGATACTGTGCAACACGTAGGGGGGTGGCCGATGCCGTTTATGACAGAACGGATATTTGAAGATGGCGATTGCATTGCCACGGTGCCCTCGAATTGCGATTTGCCGGTTTTTGAGAAGCCGAAAGATGTGTATCAGGCGCTCAAGGACCTAGTTGGTCAATACTCTGATGATTGCTGTGATCAAATCTCTGATCTCGATATCATGACTGACTCTCCGTGGTCAGGCCTGACGATGCCAACGTACTCTTTCGGGAATGAATTTATTTTCATCCCCGAGCAAGGCTTGGCTGAAAGCCAACCCTTCTACCAGAATGTAGACTTAGCGAGTAACGAGAAGGTTGTGGCACATGAAGCTGCCCATCACATTCAAGCGCATTTGAATACCAACATATTCCTTAAAAGAATCGGCTCTTCCGGGTTTTGTGTGGGCAGCCATTCGCAGGTAGCCTCTATTCCCGGCCAGTCAAGGCGCTGCGCGCCTCCTCCGCTTCGCTGCGGCCCTGCGGGTGACAGGCCACTCACGACGGCTTTGTGGTTCCCGTGCCGGAAGCGGGACTTCCAGCACTCGTTTACGAGTTGCGCATGCAAGATACCAAGCTCTACCAGCGTCTTCTCGGCATCCAAGCACCGTGGCAGGTCGACGGTGTCGACATCGACGTGAAGAACGTCCGCGAAGGCACCGTCACCGTGTCGGTGTCCCATGATCGATCGGTTCCGCTGCCCTGTCCGGAATGCGGGGCGGACTGTCCCGGCTACGACACTCGTGAGCGCCGCTGGCGCCATCTGGACACCATGCAGTACCGCACGATTCTCGTCGCCCAGGTCCCGCGTGTGAGGTGTCCGACGCATGACGTGAGGCAGGTCGACGTGCCGTGGGCGGAAGAAGGTTCCCGATTCACGGCGCTGTTCGAGATGCTGGTGATTGACTGGCTGCACGAGGCGAGCTTTGCCGCGGTAGCACGACGACTGAACATGACGTGGGACCAGGTGGCTGGCATTCAGGACCGCGCTGTAGCGCGCGGTTTGGCGCGTCGCGACCTGACTGAGCCTAAGACGATCGGCGTCGACGAGATGCTGTCGATAAAGTGCGGCGGAGCGAGCACCGGGCTCCTTTGACCGCCCAGGGCGATGATCGCCTGAAGAAGACCAAGTACCTCTGGCTGAGGAACCCCGAGAACATGTCTTTGGCTCGGTGGCGCGCTTTCGCGGATCTGCGCAAAAGCGAGCTGAAGGTCGCACGAGCTTGGGCGATCAAGGAGATGGCGATGAGTCTCTGGGGTTACCGCAAGCGTGGCTGGGCTGAGCGCATGTGGAAACGCTGGTACCAATGGGCCATCCGTTGCCGGCTGGAGCCGATAAAGCGCGTCGCACGCATGATCAAGGCGCATTGGGAGGGCGTGATGAACGCCGTCACCAGTCCGATCACCAACGCCAGGGCCGAGGGCATCAACCGAAAGATCCAATGGATCAAGCGCCAAGCGTGCGGCTACCGCAACCGCGAGCGCTTCCGGATGGCAATCTATTTCCATCTCGGTGGCCTCAACCTTTACCCAGAGAAGCTCAGCGGTGCCCACACGTAATCCCGAAGCGCCCAAAGTTTCTGGGTAACTGGAAAGCTTCCGTTTGCGCTTTCGCTACAGGCTGCCCTGACTCGATTCGCCTGCGGCGAACTGCAGCACCTGGGGCCCTCTGCTATGGTCTCGGACGCGAGGTGGGGGACGATTCCTTAAAGGAGTGCAGCATGAGCAAGAAGACGACCCCCACCAATCATGGCGAAGGCGATCCCGAGTCGGATCGTCGCTATCGGGAGGACGCCCAGGCCTTCGTCGATGACGGCAAGGTGAAGGAGGCAGCCGAAAAAGCGCGCAACATGAGCGAAGAAGAAAAGCGCGAATCCCTAGAGGCCGAGGAGATCGGCAAGCGTCAAGCCCGAGGCAAAGATCCCAAGGCTGGCCAGAAGACTAGGGAACCCTGAGCATTCAGGGATCCCTGAGCAGGGCAGCCCAGTCCACGGGCTGCCCTCTTGGTGACTCCGCAAGAGCGCTGTCCGGCAAGCACCGGGCCGCGTCACCGCCAAGAATTTCAGGGCTGACGAAACCTGCTATTCGCCCATCACCAAGGTATTGCTGCAGTCGGCACCGGTCTGCGCGCAACCATCGCGGTAGGCGGCCAGCACCGACTTCGCATCGAGCACGCCGATGACCTTGCCGTCGGCGTCGATGTCGATGTTCGCGCCATAGATGGCGAACCACACCTCGGTGACCTCGGTATTGTCCTCAGGCACGACGAGGGTATGCACCGCATGGGCGGGCTCGTAGAGGTAGGACCCGGCGGTGTTGCGCGTTTCCGGATACTCGCGGTAGTACCAACAGCCGGAATGGGTGACGGCGAACACCTGACCGGTGTGATAGTGGGTCGCCACGGCACAACCGGGTTGCCAGCGTACGCGCAGCACCCACAAGCCCACGTTCAAGTCCACATGCAGCACTTGCAGATCAGTGCCGTCCTCGCCCACGAGCCAGGGCAGATCATCGCGACCGATATGCACGGTGCTGTCCTTGCCACCGCCCGCGAGCAGGCGAAAGCCTTCTGCAGGAGATGCGTTGAGGGGACTGCTGGGTTCGGCCATGGTCAGGCTCCATCGGGATCGGTTTGCCGGTAGCGTACAACAGCAAGGCAGGCCCTGTAGCGGTCCACCAACGTGGATGGCGTTGTCGTGAGCGGAGCGATTGGCCATCGCAGCACGCTGCTGTAGGCGCGCGTGCTTGCACGCCGCGAGCCTGCCGACTGCAAGCAGTCGGGCCTACAGAACCCCCTCCAGATTCGCGGCTATCGCCTGTAGGCGAGCGTGCTTGCACGCCGCAAGCCTGCCGACTGCAAGCAGTCGGGCCTACAGAGCCCTCCTCCAAATCAACGGGTTACCCGTTGTTCCGGAGTAAGCGGTTCTGGAACGTGGGCAACGGGATCGCGCCGAAGCGGGGTTTGCGGCAACATGCGCCACGTTCACTGGCGCAGAAATGAGGGAGTTCCATGGCAGCACCACTCGATGGCATCACCGTGATCGAGATCGACAACTGGATGGCCGCGCCGAGCGCTGCTGTCATTCTGGCCGATCTCGGTGCCGACGTGATCAAGGTGGAGCCGCTCACGGGCGATCCCATGCGCGGCATGGGCCGGCCGCCGAAGATCGACGACGAGCAGGCCAAGGCCTACGACTACGGCTTTGCCGTGGACAACCGCGGCAAGCGCTCCATCGCCGTGGACCTCACCCGGGATACGGGGCAGGAGCTGATCCGGCGTCTCGTCTCCAAGGCCGACATCTTCCTCTGCAACCTGCTGATCAACCGCCAGCAGAAATTCGGCCTCGATCCCGACACTCTGCTCGGCGTCAATCCGCGGCTGGTGCACGCCACCCTCACCGGCTACGGCACCACCGGCCCCGAGGCCTGGCGCCCCGGCTACGACGTCACCGCCTTCTTCGGTCGCTCCGGCATCTACGACGCCATGCGCGAGGGCGACGACGGTACCGTACCCATGGCCCGTCCCGCCCAGGGCGACCACACCACCGGACTGGCCCTGGTGGGTGCCATTCTCGCGGCCCTGCGGCTCGCCGAACGCAGCGGTGAAGGTCAGGTGGTGGAAACCTCCCTGTTCGAGACCGCGGTATGGACCCAGGCCACCGACTTTGCCACCACGGCGGTGGACCGGGCGCCGGTGCGCCGGCGTCCCCGGGACCAGCAGCTCAGCGCCACCGCCAATCGCTATCCATGCGGCGACGGCAACTGGATCGTCTTCAACATGCCGGAGCCCAGCGCCTGGCCGAAGTTCTGCAAGGCCATCGGCCAGGAAGCCTGGATCGAGGACGAACGCTTTGCGAGTCCCCGCGAGCGCTTCCGCAACATGGGTGAACTCGTCCCGCTCATCGACGCTGCGCTGGCCGCGAAGTCCCGGGACGAGTGGGGCCGCGTGTTCGATGAGCACCGCATCATCTGGGGCCCGGTACTCGGCCTGCACGAAGTGGCCAGCGACCCCCAGGCCGAGGCCATCGGGCTGTTTCCGGAGGTGGAGCACGCCGAGATCGGGCGCTATCGTACGGTGTCGGTACCCATGCGCTTCAAGACGGCAGACGTCGGTCCCCGTGGGCCGGCACCACGGCTCGGCGAACACACCCGCAGCGTGCTCGAAGCTGCGGGCTACAGTGAAGCGGAAATCGCCGGGCTGCAGGCGGAGGGCGCCATCGGCAGTACCTGAGCAGGACCAGAGCGACTACTGATCCTGCATGATCGAAGCCGCAGCGCTCGACCCACCTGAACTGTCGTAGCAGGATCACGCCTTGGCGCTGGGGCGGGCCGACACTTCGGCGTGCCAGCGAGCGAGATGGCTCAATGCCGGATCCGGCGCCAGGTCTACCAGCGCCGTCGCAAAATCCACCGTGCACAGCGTGGTGATATCGGCGATGGAGTAGTCCTCCCCCGCCAGGAAGGCGCGCTCGGCCAGCCAGCCGTCGAGACGCCGATAGAAGCGTCGCGCGGCTTCCTCGGCGTCCTCCTTGGCCTGCTCGTTCTGACGAAAACGTCCGGGCGCCATGCGCGCGACGATGGGTCCGTTGCGCCAGGCCACACCCACCGGTCCGAGCAGACCGAACTCCACCCGCCGATTCCACATCTCCACGAGACCCTGCGCCACCGGGTCCGCGCCGAACAGGGGCGGTTCGGGTTGCATGCCCTCGAAGTAGCGGCAGATGGCCACAGACTCACTGATGCAGGTGCCGTCATCGAGTTCGAGTACCGGAATCTGGCCTAAGGGGTTGCGTGCCAGTGCAGCCTCGTTGCGCTGTTCGCCACGGGCGATGTCCACCTCGATGTGCTCGATGTTGCCACCAGCGAGAGGCATGCCCTTTTCCGCCAGAAAGATGCGCACGCGACGCGGATTGGGTGCCGGTTTGGAGTCGTAGAGTTTCATCACAGAATCGTCGAGCCGCGGTTGCCGTCAGTGCGGCGCGCGATCCGGACCGCCTTGCGATCGAGCATGCCGCGCAGGCGGGCATGGCGATCGGAGGTCAGCGGCCAGGTCCAGGTCAACCAGAAGGCAAAGATGAACGAGATGGTGGGGACGATGGCATACAGGAAGCCCAGCCAGAGCAGCTGCAAGTCTGTGTGTTCGGCGCCGACGGCGGTGGAGTAGCCCACCAGGGCCAGCAGCGGCAGTGACACGCCACCCAAGGAATACGCGCACTTGGTCATGAAGCCGTGGCCGGCGAAGTAGCTGCCGGCCCGGTTGTCGCCGGAGCGCGCCGTATCCAGGTCCACCACGTCGGCGAGCATGGCCCGGGGCAGGTAGGAGAACGCGCCGAAGCAGAAGCCCTTGATCATGAACAGCAGCAGGAACTCCGTGGTCTGGCCCTTGCTGAGGGTGAACATGGCCACATTGGTGATACTCACCACCACCATGGCCACGGCCAGGGAGCGGTGCTTACCGAGGCGTTTGGCAATCCAGTCCCAGACCGGAATGGCCGCCAGACCCATGGCGAAATAAAGCGCGTAGTAGGTGCCGGCGAGGCGGATGCCGATGACGTCCTGCATGAAGAACAGCGACAGCGTATTGCGGAAGCTCTCGCCCCCCGTGACCAGGACCTCGATCAGCAGCACGCGACGGAACATCCCGTTTTTCCACATCAGCTTGAGGGAGCGGAAGATGTTCACGCGGCCTTCGCCAGGCAATCGCTTGGGCTCGGGGACCCGGTTTAAGACCACCACCGCCACCACGGGCAGGATGATCACGATCAGGATGCCGAAGGCGTTCAAGACATCGAGGGCCGGAACCCCGCCGCCCGCCAGCTGTTCCAGAATGAAGGGCACCATGGCCGCACCGATCAGGCCTAGCAGCACGAACTTCTCCCGCGCCGAACTGACCTGGGTACGGATGTGGTAGTCCGGCGACAGTTCCGCCCCCCAGGCGGCATAGGGAATGGTCACCAGCGTGCTGCCGACCCGCAGGAACAGATACCAGAACGCCAGATAGGCGACGCCGCTGGTGATCGGCGGGTTCAGCAGCATCCAGAACGCCAGCGCGAGCAGCGGAATGCCTGCGGCCAGCCAGGTCTTGCGACGGCCGAAGCGGGTCCGGTAGCGATCGCTGCCGTAACCGATCAGGGGGTCCGTAAAGGCGTCGAACAGGGCTGCAGCGGCGATGATGAGGCCGATCATGGACAGATCGACACCGACGTCGGTGCTGTAGGCCCGGGGCAGCCAGACCCCCAGCGGATAGCCGATCAGGGCCAGCGGAAAACCGAGGCTGCCGTAGATCCAGATGTTGCTGCGACTGATGGGATTGGCGCGGACACCCGACGCCTGGGCCTCTGCCATGGATTCCTCCCTTGTGAACGGCAAGCCCGTACGCCGCGGGCGCGGTTCGTCCGAAACCAGAAATCGGGAGCGTCGACCCGGGTTGGCCACCGACCACCTCCCGAATCGGAGAGTAGCGCACAAGCGCCGGCGCGTCAGGGTAAACCGGCGAGATCGAGTGCAAGCAGCCCGCGGGCCAGCAGCGCAGCGAGCAGCGCGCTCGCGGGCACCGTGATCACCCACGCTGCGACGATGGTTACCACGTGGCCACGACGGACCAGCACCCGTCTGCGCCGCTTTTCGGCCTTGCGGCTGGCCTTGGCGTGACGAGCCTCTTCCAGCTCGGCGAGCGTCAGCGCCGGTACCGCATCGGAGTCCGATCCCTCGGCGTCGGCGTACTCGGGATTGTCGGGGAGCACATAGTCCGAGTGGTCGGGCCCGTCAGCCGCCGCTGCAGCACCGGCCACGGTTGGCTGACCGTTACGGCGACGATGCTCCAGGTACTCGCGCAGGAAACCCACCCCGAACAGGGCGCCGATGGCAATGTGGGTGGAACTCACGGGCAGCCCGAGGGCGGAAGCCAGAATCACGGTGATGGCCGCAGAGAGGGTGACGCAGAACGCCCGGATGCGGTTCAGCTTGGTGATCTTCGAACCCACCGTACGGATCAGCTTGGGACCGAACAGGGTCAGTCCCAGGGCAATACCCATGGCCCCGATCAGCAACACCCACAGGGGCACTTCCGCCTGGGCGACCAGGGTCTCCTCGGTCACCGTGGTGTAGATGGCCGCCAGCGGCCCGATGGCGTTGGCCACGTCGTTGGCGCCATGGGCGAAGGACAGCAGCGCGGCACCGCAGATCACGGGAATCGTGAACAGCTGCGCCACCGAGGAGCGCCGCTGGGGCAGCCCCACCACCTGCCGGTCGATGTAGGGCCGCACACCGCGCAGGACCACGACGAACATCACCACGCCCGCACCGAGCGCCACCATGAAGGGCACATCGAGGACCCGGCTGAACCCCTTCATGATGAGATAGGTCGTGAAGGCGCCGGCCATGATGCCCACCAGCAGTGGCACCCGGCGCTGGGCCTCACCGAGTTTGTCGGGCACGTAGAGGATCTTGAATTTGATGTAGGCGAGGAAAGCGGCCGCAATCACACCACCGAGCAGCGGCGAAATCACCCAGCTGGCGACGATGCGCCCGACCACCGACCAGTCCGCCGCCGCAAAGCCTGCCATGGCTATGCCGCCGCCGAGCACCCCGCCCACCACCGAGTGGGTGGTGGACACCGGCGCACCGATCCAGGTCGCGAGGTTGATCCAGAGGGCCGCGGCGAACAGGGCTGCGAGCATGGCCAGGGTGAAGTCACCCGGGGAGCCCATGGCCGACGGGCTGATGATGCCCGAGGAAACCGTGGCGATGACATTGCCGCCGGCGATGATGGCCCCGGCGGCCTCGAACACCGCCGCGATGGCGATGGCCACGCCGATGGTCAGCGCCCGGGAACCCACTGCCGGCGCCATGTTGTTGGCAACGTCGTTGGCGCCGATGTTGAGCGCCATGTAGCCGCCGACCATGGCCGACCCCACCAGGATCAGCCAGGGACCGCCAAAGCCGACGAGGCTCATGGCGGTCAATCCCACCAGCAGCAGGAACAGGCCGGCGAGGCTGATCGGCACCAGCCCACGGCCCACATGGCGGGTCTCCGCCTGCAGCCGGGTGAGCTTCTTCAGGTCCTTGTCGAGCGCCGGCTTCGCCATGGGTCCCCGCGCAACGCCCCGGGCGCGGGCAGGCGCCAAGCGTCACTGAATTGTCACTCAACTGTAACGATGCGCGATTGTCCGCACCGAAAGTCCGGGCAGCAAGGGCAAGGCGGGCGAGGCCCGGTTCGTGGGAAACTGCGCAGCAACGCGGAGCAGCGATCTCGATGACATCCGGCGAAGGCCACGCGCCAACTCTGGGAGAGCGCTATTTCGCGCAGCGAAATGCGCCGATCTGGATGACATGCAGCGGAGGCAG
>JAFIFL010000107.1 GCA_020832055.1 Gammaproteobacteria bacterium | reverse complement strand
TGGCTTGGCTGGAAGTCATGCAGATCGGCGCATTTCGCTGCGCGAAATAGCGCTCTCCCACAAGGGCGTGTCGCTTGGCTCCTGGGACGCCCCCGGTTGTGGGAAGGCCCTAATCGCAAAGCGATTGGGCCGATCTCGGAGCGCTCTGCCGAAGTCGATGTCGCTGGCTTGGCTGGAAGTCATGCAGATCGGCGCATTTCGCTGCGCGAAATAGCGCTCTCCCACAAGGGCTTGCCGCTTGGCTCCTGGGACGCCCCCGGTTGTGGGAAGGCCCTGATCGCAAAGCGATTGGGCCGATCGCGGAGCGCTCTGCCGGAGCTGGTGTCGCTGCCTTCGCTGGACGCTCTCCAGATCGGCGCATTTCGCTGCGCGAAATAGCGCTCTCCCACAAGGGCTTGCCGCCTGCAGCTGGCGCCACCCCAGTTGTGAGAAGGCCCTGATCGCCCAGCGAGTGAGCCGATCTGGAGCGCTTGGCCGGAGCTGCCGGCGACAGCCACCAGGGCTCGGGCAGCGCACATCGTGCTAGAAAACAAGCGTAACTGATGGTTACAATCGGTAGAATTACCCGTACATCATTCCAGACAAGGTCGTGACGCCACGCAAGGCGACCGGCCGGGTGCCGCACAGCCCGGCGACGGACGTCACCAGGCGTTGGACCGAGGGGGAGCTGCAGCGTTGATGAAGCCAACCGACATCAAGAATCCCGACTATTTCCACAAGGTCGTGGATTGCCAGTGGGCCTGCCCGGCCCATACGCCGGTCCCGGAGTACATCCGGCTGATCAGTCAGGAGCGCTACACCGAGGCCTACATGGTGAACTGGGACTCGAACGTGTTCCCGGGGATCCTCGGTCGTACCTGTGACCGGCCCTGCGAGCCGGCCTGCCGCCGGGTGCGCACGGAAGAGAAACCGGTGGCCATTTGTCGGCTGAAACGGGTGGCGGCTGATCACAAGGGCGACATCCGTGACTATCTGCCACGCATCCCGACCCGCAAGAATGGCAAGAAGATCGCCCTTATCGGTGCCGGACCGGCGTCGCTGGCGGTGGCCCGCGACCTGATGCCCATGGGCTACGAGGTGCACCTGTTCGAGCGTGATGCCAAGGCCGGCGGCATGATGCGATCCCAGATCCCCGCCTTCCGGCTGCCCATGGACGTGCTCGAGGAGGAGGTCAATCTCATTCTCGACATGGGTGTGGTCTGCCATTTCGGCGCGGAAATCACCTCCATGCAGGCTATCCTCGACCAGGGCTTCGATGCGATCTTCGTCGGCACCGGGGCACCCCGTGGCCGGGACCTCGATCTGCCCGGCCGCGCCGAGGCGGACCCGTTCATCCATCTCGGCATCGACTGGTTGGCGTCGGTGGCCTTCGGTCACACCGAGAAGATCGAGGGCAAGGTGGTCGTCCTCGGGGGCGGCAACACCGCCATGGACTGCTGCCGGACCTCGCGCCGACTCGGTGCAGAGTCCGTGCAGGTGGTGGTCCGCTCCGCCTTCGAGGTCATGAAGGCATCGGAGTGGGAGAAGGAGGAGGCCATCGCCGAGGGCATCCCCATCCTCAACAATCGCCCGCCGAAGTCCTTCGTGGTCGAGGACGGCAAGCTCAAAGGCATGGTCTTCGAATGCGTCGAGCCGGTGAAGCAGGACGATGGACGGCTGAAGTACGTCCCCACCGGTGAGCCGGACGTGTTCATCGAGTGCGACCACGTGCTCATTGCCATTGGCCAGGACAACCATTGCCCGTGGATCGAACGGGATCTCGGCATCGAGTTCGACCGCTGGGACTGCCCGGTGCTGGACAAGGAGACCCTGCAGTCCGGCAATCCGAAGATCTTCTTCGGCGGCGACGCGGCCTTCGGACCGGAAAACATCATCTGGGCCTCGGCCCATGCCCACAAGGCGGCCATCTCCATCCACCTGTTCTGTCAGGGCATGGACGTGAAGGCCGACCGGCCGCCGGAAGGGGTGAACCTGATCTCCCAGAAGATGGGCATGCACGAATGGAGCTACGACTCCGAGCATGATCCGGCGCCGCGCTATCACGTTCCCCATGCGGATCTCGCCCATTCCCTGGCCAACGTCAAAATCGAGGTGGAACTCGGCTTCGACCGGCATCTCGGCGCCAAGGAGGCCCAGCGCTGTCTGAACTGCGACGTCCAGACGGTGTTCACCGAAAAGCTCTGCATCGAGTGCGATGCCTGCGTCGACATCTGCCCGATGGACTGCATCACGTTCACCGAGAATGCCGACGAACCCGACCTGCGCCAGATGCTGATGGCGCCTGCGGACAACCTCGCCCAGGATCTATACGTCTCCGACACGCTGGCCGACACCGGCCGGGTGATGGTGAAGGACGAGGACGTATGTCTGCACTGTGGTCTGTGTGCCGAGCGCTGCCCGACGGGCGCCTGGGACATGCAGAAGTCCGTCATCAACCTTCCGCAGGTGCACGCATGACCGTTTCGATCCAGGCAGTGAACGACTTCGTCATCAAGTTCGCGAACGTCAACGGCTCCGGCTCGGCCAGCGCCAACGGCATGTTTGCCAAAGCCCTGTTCCGGATGGGCATCCCCTGTGCGCCGCGCAACATTTTCCCTTCCAACATCCAGGGCCTGCCGACCTGGTTCGAAGTGCGGGTCTCCGAAGCGGGGCACCTCGGCCGTCGCGAAGGCGTCGACCTGATGGTGGCCATGAATGCGGAGACGTATGCCCAGGACGTGGCAGAAGTGCGACCGGGCGGCTTCCTGCTGTACGACTCCACCAAGCCGTTTCCGAAGTCTTTGCGGCGGGACGACATTTCGTTCATCGGCGTGCCCATCGCCCAACTGATCCTGGGCGAGTTCGCAGACCCCAAGCAACGGCAGCTGTTCAAGAACATCGTTTACGTGGGCGCTCTCGCGGAGCTGCTGCAGATGGAATGGGGCGTGCTCACCGACATGATCGAGGAGCAGTTCAAGGGCAAGACGAAGCTGATCGGTCCCAATGTGCGGGCCCTGGAGATCGGCCGCGACTACGCCCGAGACTACCTCGAGACGCCGCTGCCGATCCGCGTCGCGCGCTGCGATGGCGTGGGCGATTCCATCCTGATCGACGGCAACACTGCGGCGGCCCTGGGCTTTCTCTGGGGCGGGGCGACCGTGGCCGCTTGGTATCCCATCACGCCGTCTACATCGCTGGCGGAGGCTTTCGAGCAGCACGCCGGCAAGCTGCGCCGGGACGAGGAGAGCCAGCGCAACCGCTTCGCCGTCCTGCAGGCGGAGGACGAGCTCTCAGCCATCGGCATGGTGATCGGTGCGGGCTGGAACGGTGCGCGGGCCTTCACCGCCACCAGCGGACCGGGCCTGTCGCTGATGCAGGAGTTCCTCGGCCTGGCCTACTTCGCCGAGATTCCTGCCGTGCTGGTGGACGTGCAGCGTGCGGGCCCCTCCACCGGCATGCCCACCCGGACCCAGCAGTCCGATCTGCTGCTCGGCGCTTACGCCTCCCATGGCGACACCAAGCACGTGATGCTGCTGCCCTCCACGCCCAAGGAGTGTTTCGATTTTGCGGTGGCGGCGCTGGATCTGGCGGAGCGTCTGCAGACCCCGATCCTGATCATGACCGATCTCGACCTGGGCATGAATGATCACATATCGCCGCCGTTCCAGTGGGACGACGGCCGCTGTTACGACCGTGGCAAGGTCCTCGATGCCGACGGGCTCGACGCGGTGGAGAAGTGGGGCCGCTATCTCGATGTGGATGGCGACGGCATCGGCTGGCGGACGCTGCCGGGCACCCACCCCGAGAAGGGGTCGTTCTTCACTCGTGGCACCTCCCGAGATGAGTACGCCAAGTACACCGAGAGCGGCGAGGTCTATCAGCGCAACATGGAGCGGCTGCAGAAGAAGTGGGCCACGGCCGCCACCTTGGTGCCCAAGGCGGAGATCCGCGAGGGCAGCAAGCCCAAGTCCTGCGGCATCATCTATTACGGCACTTCCGAGCCCCCCATGGCCGAGGCGCTGCAGGCGCTCAAGCGGCAGGGCATCGAGCTCGACGCCATGCGCATCAGGGCCTTTCCTTTCGGGGCCGAAATCTACGAGTTCATCGATCGCCACGAGACCGTGTTCGTGGTCGAGCAGAATCGCGACGCCCAGCTGCGCAGCCTGCTGATCATCGAAGGAGATCTCGATCCGGCCATGCTGGTGCCGGTGCTGCACTATGACGGCATGCCGCTGCCCGCCCAGGTGGTGGAGCGGCATGTGGCCGAGTATTTCGCCGCCCATCGCAAGCCGCGGCTGTCGGAGGTGACCCCGTGACTTTTGTTGCCAAACCCAGGACCCACCATCCCAAGCTGCCGCGCAACGATCTCGGCCTGACGCGACGGGATTACGAAGGGGCCGTGTCCACACTCTGTGCCGGCTGCGGTCACGATTCCGTCAGTGCGGCCATCATCCAGGCCTGCCACGAGCTGTCGATTCCTGCCCACCGGGTCGCGAAGCTCTCCGGCATCGGCTGTTCGTCGAAGACGCCGACCTACTTTCTCGGCAAGTCCCACGGCTTCAATTCCGTGCACGGGCGGATGCCGTCGGTGGCCACGGGGGCCAACATGGCCAACCGGGAGCTGTACTACATCGGCATTTCCGGCGACGGCGACACCGCTTCCATCGGTCTTGGCCAGTTCGCCCACATCGTCCGCCGCCGCATCAACATGACCTACGTGGTGGACAACAACGGCACCTATGGTCTGACCAAGGGCCAGTTCTCGGCCACCAACGACAAGGGCTCCACCAGCAAGAAGGGTGCGCCCAATCTCTATGAGCCCATCGATCTGGCCATGATGGCCATTCAGATCGGGGCCACCTTCGTCGCTCGCAGTTTCTCCGGCGACAAGGGGCAGCTGGTGCCGCTGCTGAAGGCGGCGCTGAAGCACGAGGGCTTCGCCTTCCTCGATGTGATTTCCCCCTGTGTGGCCTTCAACAATCACAGCGGCTCCACCAAGAGCTACGAATACGTGCGCGGTCACACCGAAGCGATGACGGTGGCAGATCTGATCCCGATCCGTGACGAGATCACGGTCGACTACGCTCCGGGTACCGTCGAGGACGTGACCATGCCTGACGGCAGCACCCTGCGGCTGCACAAACTGCACCGGGACTACGATCCGCGCGATCGGGTGGGTGCCATGGATACCCTGATGCGCCGGGCCGAGGCGGGTGAAATCGCGACGGGGCTGCTGTACCTCGACGATGAACCTAGTGACTGTCACGAGATCCTCCAGACGGTGGATGCTCCGCTGGCCACCCTCGGCGAAGCCGATCTCTGCCCCGGCAGCGAACGGCTGGAGGCCATCAACGCCGCCTTCCGCTGATTCGAGCCCTCTCATGAAACCGGAATCGCGTCGATCGAAGACTCTGTTGTGGGCGCATTTCGCCTGGAGCGAAATGCGTCGCACGAAGTGCGCCGCGAAGCGGGGCGCGCCATGGATGGCGCGCAACAGCTGGACGGAGCGCAGCGCAGTCTGTGAGGCCCAGTCGCGAAGGCGGCGCAGCCGCCCGCACGCTCTCAGCCTGCAGTAAGTCTTTTCGGCGCGGCCATCAGGGCCCGCAGGCGGGCCATCGATGTCCTTACGTCCTGTCATCTGACGGCAACGTTCTGCATAATACGCGCCGCTTCGAAACTCGCTTCGGCCGGGAAAGCGGCCGCGGCCCGACACGGGATGCATGCACAGTGGCGCTACCGAGCCTCGACGATTATTTCCCCGACTGGAAACAGCGTGAGGAGCTGGCCGAGGCGATGATTCCGATCATCGGCAAGCTCTATCGCAAGAATGTCGTCACCTACTGCTATGGCCGCGCGCTCTACAACCAGAGCGTGACCAGTCTCATGAAGACTCATCGCTACGTCAGACAGGTGGCCCGCAACGAGCTGTCCGAGTTCGAGAGCTTCCCGATCCTCGATGCCATGTCCCGCCTCGATCTCGGGCCTTCCCACATCGACGTGGGCAAGCTGGCGACGCAATTCATGGAAGAGTCCGAGGCGGCCGAGATCGGCGTCGAAGCCTTCGTGGAGCGTGAACTGGCCGACGTGATCGGCCGTCACGTGCCGCCCATCGAGCAGCCCCAGGATGTGGTGCTCTACGGCTTCGGCCGGATCGGCCGACTGGTCGCGCGGTTGCTGATCGAGAAGACCGGCAGCGGCTCCCAACTGCGCTTGCGGGCCATTGTCGTGCGCCCCACTGGCAACAAGGACGATCTCGTCAAGCGGGCCAGCCTGCTGCGCCGAGACTCCGTGCATGGCGCCTTCCAGGGTACGATCCGGGTGGACGAGGAGCATCAATGCATCATTGCCAACGGCAATGTGATCCGTGTGATCTATGCCAGTGATCCGGCGGCCATCGACTACACGGCCTATGGCATCGAGAATGCCGTCATCGTCGACAATACTGGCGCCTGGCGGGACGAAAAAGGTCTGTCGAGGCATCTCGAAGCCAAGGGTGCTTCGAGGGTCGTGCTCACCGCTCCAGGCAAGGGCAACATCAAGAACATCGTTGCCGGGGTGAACTGGAGTCTCATCGATCCCAAAGACAGGATCATTGCCGCGGCGTCCTGCACCACCAACGCCATTGTGCCCATTCTCAAGGTCATGCAGGACGAGTACGAGATCGTTCACGGCCACCTCGAAACCGTGCACGCGTACACCAATGATCAGAATCTCATCGACAATTTTCACCCGAAGAACCGCCGTGGCCGTGCGGCGCCGTTGAACATGGTGATCACGGAGACGGGCGCATCGGAGGCCGTGGTGAAACTGATGCCGGAGATGGCGGGCAAGCTCACCGGCAACGCGATCCGCGTACCGACCCCCAACGTGTCGCTGGTAATCTGCAACCTCACCCTCGGTCGCAGCACCACGGTCGCGGAACTCAACGAGTACATGCGCGATGTGGCGCTGAATTCGGCGCTGCAGCGGCAGATCGATTTCACCACCTCACCAGAGATCGTCTCCAGCGACCTCGTGGGCAATCGCCACGCCTGCATCGTCGATGGCGAGGCCACCATCGTCGACGACAACCGCTGCGTGCTCTACGTGTGGTATGACAACGAGTTCGGCTACAGCTGTCAGGTGGTCCGGATCGTGCAGAAAATGGCGGGGATCAAGTATCCACTGATCCCGTCGGACGTGGCCGGTACCGGCTTCGGCTGACCACCGGGAAGTGCCCTGGAGCTGAGGGAAGCCCAAATTTCGACCGGTTGAAGTGGCAAATCAGGGGCTTGATCTCTATAATTTCGGGCGCCGGTTAGACCGGGTCCACGGCTTCGTTTCAGGCGCTTGGCCCTGGTTTTCTCAAAAGTTTCGTGATCGCGCTGCGCATTCGGGTGGGCTCCGGCGGAAGGCGGGCTTGGGGGTCAGCCGCTGCGGTAGGGCCACGTCAGGCTCATTCCGAGTGGATGCTTCACATCGCCGGAGCACGGCTGGCGCGATCTGCCGGGAGCCCTGACAGGCTCCCTCCTCATTGGCTGGGAATGGGTACAGCAATCGCATGATCAGGATCAAGCGCGGCCTCGACCTCCCCATCTCGGGGCGTCCGGAACAGTCCATCGACTCTGCCCGACCCGTGCGTCAGGTGGCCGTCGTGGGCGGGGACTACCTGGGCATGAAGCCGACCATGCACGTCCAGGAGGGCGATCAGGTCAAGCTGGGCCAGGTGCTTTTCGATGACAAGAAGAATGAGGGCGTGGTCTTCACGGCCCCTGCGGCTGGCACGGTCAGCGCCATTCATCGCGGCGCCAAACGTGCCCTGCTGAGTGTCGTGATCGATGTCGCCTCGGGCGATTCGGCCGACGAGGAGGCCGAGCAGTTCGAGGCCATCGGCACCGATCGCATCGCGGGTCTCGATGCGGCGGCGGTCGAGAAGGCGCTGCTGGCCTGTGGTCTCTGGACCACTCTGCGGACCCGTCCTTTCAGCCGCATCCCGGCGGTGGGCAGCCGCCCCCGCTCGATCTTCGTCACGGCCATGGATACTGCACCCCTCGCCGCGGATCCGACAGTCGTCATCAATGCAAAGGCGGAAGCCTTCGGCACCGGCCTCGACCTGCTCGCACGGCTCACCGATGGCCCCGTCTTCCTTTGCACGGCGCCGGACGCCAAAGTGCCCACCGGCAGCGACGCGCGCATCCGCCAGGAGACCTTCAGTGGTCCTCATCCGGCGGGTCTCGTCGGCACCCATATCCACTTTCTGGACCCTGTGGGCGCCAAGCGGACGGTCTGGAGCATCAATTACCAGGACGTGATCGCCATCGGCCACACCCTGACTACCGGGCGACTCTACACCGAGCGCGTGGTGGCCCTCGGTGGACCGCCGGTGACGAAGCCCAGGCTGCTGCGCACGCGCATGGGGGCCTGCATCGACGAACTGCTGGCGGGGGAGACCGATGGCGGCGAGCTGCGCGCCATATCCGGCACCGTGCTCTCCGGCCGCGTGGCGCGAGGGCCCCTGGCCTTCCTGGGCCCCTACCATCAGCAGATCAGCGTGCTGGCCGAGGACCACGAGCGTGAGCCGCTCCACTACCTGCGTCCCGGCGTGAAGAAGTTCTCGGTGTTTCCGATCTACATTTCACGCCTGCTCGGCCGCAAGAGCTTCGATCTCACCACGAGCGCGAATGGCTCACCGCGCGCCATGGTGCCCATCGGCACCTACGAGGCTCTGGTTCCCATGGACATGCTGCCCACGCAACTGCTGCGGGCGCTGCTTGTGCAGGATCTGGACACAGCCATTGCGCTGGGCTGCCTCGAGCTGGACGAAGAGGACGTGGCCCTGTGCACTTTCGCCTGTCCTGGCAAATATGAATACGGGCCCGTGCTGCGGGAAACCTTGACCCGCATCGAAAAGGAGGGTTGAGCGCATGAGCCTCAGGACGTTCCTCGACGGCATCGAGCCGCAGTTCGAGAAAGGTGGCAAGTACGAAAAGTTCTATGCGCTGTATGAGGCCGTAGACACCGCCCTCTACAAGCCGGCGCGGGTCACCGGGGGGCCCTCCCACGTCCGCGATGGTCTCGATCTCAAGCGGATCATGATCACGGTGTGGGCGTGCACCTTCCCGGCCATGTTCGTGGGCATGTACTTCATCGGTCTGAATGCCAATGAAGCCCTGGCCAGCATCGGGCAGGACAGCGCCGACGGCTGGCGTGGGAGCTTGATCGGCCTGATTGCGGGCTTCAACCCCGACAGCATCTGGGACAACTTCGTTCACGGCGCGGCCTATTTCCTGCCCATATACGCGACCACATTCATAGTCGGCGGGTTCTGGGAAATCCTCTTCGCGGCCAAGCGCGGTCATGAGGTCAACGAGGGCTTTTTCGTCAGCAGCGTGCTGTTTGCGCTGATCCTGCCCGCCACCATCCCTCTGTGGCAGGTGGCCCTGGGCATCACCTTCGGCATCGTGATCGGCAAAGAGGTGTTCGGTGGCACTGGCAAGAACTTCCTCAATCCTGCGCTGACCGGCCGTGCCTTTCTCTACTTCGCCTACCCGGCGCAGATTTCCGGCGATCAGGTCTGGGTGGCGGTGGACGGCTACACGGCGGCCACCCCCCTCGGGCTGGCGGCCATTGGCGAGCCTTACGGCGTGACCTGGTGGGATGCCTTCCTCGGCAACCTGCCAGGCTCCATGGGCGAAGTGTCGACGCTGGCGATCCTGCTCGGTGGTGCGGTGCTGCTGACCATGCGCATCGCGAACTGGCGGATCGTGGCCGGGGTCATGCTCGGGATGATCGGCACCGTGCTGCTGCTGAACCTCATCGGTTCCGACAGCAATCCCATGTATGCGATGCCGTGGTACTGGCACTTCGTGCTGGGTGGGTTTGCGTTTGGTATGGTGTTCATGGCCACGGACCCGGTTTCGGCGGCCATGACCAATACCGGCAGGATCTGGTTCGGTGTACTGATAGGCGTGATGTGCGTCATTATTCGCGTCATCAATCCTGCATTCCCGGAAGGCATGATGCTGGCGATCCTGTTCGCGAACCTGTTTGCACCGCTGATCGACAATGCCGTCGTGCAGTCCAACATCAAGCGGAGGATGGCCCGCAATGCCGCAGCTTAACCGCGACTCCATTGGCAATATCCTCATCGTTGCCATCTCGGTGTGTCTGGTGGCTTCGATTCTGGTCTCGGTGGCCGCCGTGGCTCTCAAGCCGGCCCAGGAGGCCAACCGGCTGCTGAACCAGCGTCAGAACATCCTGGTGGCGGCCGGCCTGCTGGCGCCGGGCCAGAGCACGGACGCCGAGGGCCGGGGCATCAACGAACTGTTCGACGGGTTCGACGTCCGCGTGGTGGACCTGCGCACGGGCGAATACGCCGAGGACATCGATCCGACGGATTTCGATCAGCAGCGGTCTGCGCGCGACACTGGTCGGTCGCGCAGCCTGTCCGGAGACGAAGACATCGCCACCCTGCGGCGCCTGGAGAACTACGGCATCGTTTATCTGATGCGTGATGACGCGGGCAACGTGGAGAAGACCGTCCTGCCGGTCCGCGGCATGGGCCTGTGGGGCACGCTGTTCGGCTATCTTGCCATCGAGGGCGATCTGGTCACGGCGGAAGGCATTGCTTTCTACCGCCATCAGGAAACGCCCGGGCTCGGCGGCGAGGTGGATAACCCGCGCTGGCGGGCCCAATGGGAAGGGCTGAAGCTCTTCGACGAACAGGGGCGACCGGCCGTGGAACTGGTGAAGACGCGGGCGCCGGAAGGCAGCGACGCGCGTCGCCATCAGGTCGACATGCTTGCCGGAGCCACGCTTACCAGTCGTGGTGTGGAGAATCTGGTGAATTTCTGGCTGAGCGATCTCGGCTACGGCGCCTATCTGGAAAAACTGCGGCAAGGGGAAGCCTGAGTCATGTCGAGCCCCAAGGAAGTACTTTTCAGCCCCATCTTCGACAACAACCCCATTGCGCTGCAGGTGCTGGGCATCTGCAGCGCGCTGGCGGTGACGGTCAGCATGGTGAACACGCTGGTGATGTGCGCGGCGGTGATTTTCGTCTGTGCCTTCTCCAACCTGTTCGTGTCGCTGTTGCGCCACGTCATGCCGTCGAGCATTCGCATCATCATCCAGATGACCATCATCGCGTCGCTGGTGATCCTCGTGGACCAGATCATTCAGGCCTATGCCTATGAAGTGTCCCAGCGGCTGTCGGTGTTTGTCGGCCTGATCATCACCAACTGCATCGTGCTCGGTCGCGCAGAGGGCTTCGCGCTGCAGAACGGGCCCTACATCTCTTTCCTCGACGGTATCGGCAACGGGCTTGGCTACAGCATTTTGCTGCTGCTGGTGGCGCTGGTCCGCGAGCCCCTCGGAGCCGGTACGCTGATGGGCTATACCCTGTTCACCTCGGTCAACGATGGCGGTTGGTACATCGGCAACGGTCTGATGCTGCTGGCACCGAGCGCGTTCTTCATCATTGGTCTGGCCATCTGGGGCCTGCGGGCCTGGAAGCCCGCCCAGGTTGAGCCCGCCGAGTATGAAATCGCCGAGAACGTGCAGTACAAGGAGGCCATCTGATGGAACACTATCTCGGCATCTTTTTCTCGGTCATCTTCATCGAGAACATGGCCCTGACGTTCTTTCTCGGCATGTGCACGTTCATCGCCATTTCCAAGAAGATCTCCACGGCCTTCGGCCTCGGCGTGGCGGTGATCGTCGTGCTCGCGATCACCGTTCCGGTGAACAACCTGATTTATCAGTATTTCCTGCGTGACGGGGCGTTGGCCTGGGCCGGCTTCCCCAATGTGGATCTGTCCTTCCTGGGCTTCCTGGCCTACATCGGCGTCATCGCTGCGCTGGTGCAGATCCTGGAAATGTTCCTCGATAAGCACGTCCCTGCCCTGTACGCGGCTCTCGGGGTGTTTCTGCCGCTGATCACGGTGAACTGCGCCATTCTCGGCGCCTCCCTGTTCATGGTGGAACGCGACTATACGTTCACCGAGAGCGTGGCCTTTGGGCTGGGCGCGGGCGTCGGCTGGGCGCTGGCCATCACCGCCTTGGCCGGAGTGCGTGAGAAACTGAAGTACAGCGATGTTCCCGAGGGCCTGCGCGGATTGGGTATCACCTTCATCTGCGTCGGTCTGATTTCGCTGGGCTTCATGTCATTCGGCGGCATCGATCTCTGATCGAATACGGGTTGGACGGGTGCTCGATCGCACGGGCGATTCGCGAGTAGGACCCAAAGGAGTCAGCTAGATGTTCGACGCAACAGTCATTCTCGGGGTCTCCATGTTCACCGTCACCGTGCTGCTGCTGGTGGCTGTGATTCTCGTTGCCCGCTCGAAGCTGGTGAGTTCCGGTGCGGTGTCCCTCGAGATCAATGACGACCCCAACAAGGCGGTCGAAGTGAGTTCCGGGGGCAAGCTGCTCAATGCGCTGGCGGACAAGGGCATCTACCTGTCCTCGGCCTGCGGTGGTGGCGGGTCCTGCAAGCAGTGCAAGTGTCAGGTGACGGAAGGTGGCGGCGCTCTGCTGTCCACCGAGGAAGGTGCTTTCAACCGCGCTGAAGTGCGGGACGGCTGGCGGCTGGCCTGCCAGGTTCCGGTCAAGCAGGACATGAAGATCCGCATTCCCGAGGATGCCTTCGGCGTCGAGCGCTGGGAATGCGAGGTGATCTCCAACGACAATGTCGCCACCTTCATCAAGGAGTTGGTGCTGAAGCTCCCGGAGGGCGCCGACGTGGACTTCCGCGCTGGCGGTTTCGTGCAGATGGAGATCCCCCCCTACGAAATGTCCTACAAGGACGACATCGACGTCGCCGAAGAATTCCGGGGCGACTGGGATCGCTTCGACGTCTGGCAACACAAGTGCAAGGTCACCGAGCCGACGGTGCGGGCCTACTCCATGGCCAACTATCCGGAAGAGAAGGGCATCCTGAAATTCAACATCAGGATCGCTTCGCCGCCGCCCGGCACTGACTTTCCGCCTGGCAAGATGTCCTCCTACATCTTCAAGCTCAAGCCTGGTGACAAGCTGACCTGCTTCGGTCCCTACGGCGACTTCTTCGTCAAGGAGACGAAGAACGAAAAGATCTGGATCGGTGGAGGAGCGGGCATGGCACCGCTGCGCTCGCACATCTTCGATGAGCTCAAGCGCAAGAAGAAGACCGACGTCAAGATGTCGTATTGGTATGGTGCGCGCAGCCTGAAAGAGATGTTCTACACTGAGGAGTTCGACGAACTCGACGCCCAGTTCGAGAACTTCAAGTGGCACGTGGCGCTGTCGGACCCGCTGCCGGAGGACGATTGGAAAGGCCTGACCGGATTCATCCACACGGTGGTGTTCGATCAGTATCTGGCCAACCACCCGGCGCCGGAGGACTGCGAGTACTATCTTTGCGGCCCACCGCCGATGGTGGCTGCGGTGTTGAAGATGCTCGACGACCTTGGCGTAGAACCCGAGAACATCCTCCTCGACGACTTTGGTGGGTGAGCCCTGCCTCTGTGGGAAGGCCCTGATCGCCCAGCGATTGGGCCGATCCGGAGGCGGCTTGCCGACGTCGCTGGCTTGGCTGGAAGTCCTGCAGATCGGCGCATTTCGCTGTGCGAAATAGCGCTCTCCCACAAGGGCTTGCCGCCTGAAGCTGGCGTCACCCCAGTTGTGGGAAGGCCCTGATCGCCCAGCGATTGGGCCGATCTGGAGGCGCCCTGCCGAAGCTGAGGGCGCTGCCTTCGCTGGAAGTCCTGCAGATCGGCGCATTTCGCTGTGCGAAATAGCGCTCTCCCACAAGGGCTTGCCGCCTGAAGCTGGCGTCACCCCAGTTGTGGGAAGGCCCTGATCGCCCAGCGATTGGGCCGATCTGGAGGCGC
>JAFIFL010000106.1 GCA_020832055.1 Gammaproteobacteria bacterium | reverse complement strand
TCCTGCAGATCGGCGCATTTCGCTGCGCGAAATAGCGCTCTCCCACAAGGGGTTGTCGCCCGAAGCTGGCGTTGCCCCCACTTGTGGGAAGGCCCTAATCGCACAGCGATTGGGCCGATCTCGAAGCGCTGTGCCGGAGCCGATGTCGCTGCCTTCGCTGGACGTCCTGCAGATCGGCGCATTTCGCTGCGCGAAATAGCGCGCTCCCACAAGGGCTTGTCGCCCGAAGCTGGTGTTGCCCCAACTTGTGGGAAGGCCCTGATCGCGCAGCGATTGGGCCGCATCCGGGCCCGCCCCATTGCGGCACCTGCCTTGCACATCACCATGCTAGACTCCTGCGCCGTTTCGTTTGCTGGCTTGGGAGGCCGTATTCATGGATCGCAATCTGATCCCAGTTCTGGTTGGTGTCGGGCAGGTGACCGAGAAGGAACCTGATCTCGATCGGCTCTCCAGCCCGCTGGACCTGATGGAGCAATCCACCTGGCTGGCCGTCGAGGACGCCGGCATTCCGCGGGAGCGGTTGGCTGACGTGGACGTGCTGACGGTGGTCCGCAGCTTCAAGGAGTCGACCCGCAATTCGCCGGCGGCCCTGGCCCGTCGTGTGGGTGCGGGCAAGGCACGGCAGTGGCTCACGCCCAATGGCGGCAACATGCCGCAGTATCTGGTGAACCGGTACTCCGAGGCCATCGCCCGCGGCGAGATGCGTTTCGCGCTGCTGTCGGGCTCCGAGGCCATCGACAACTTCCGACGCTTGCGCAAGGCTGGCAACCCTCCGGATTGGGAAGAACCGGCAGACCGTGACGCCGAGTACATTTTTCCCGAGAAGCGCATGTGGAACGAGGTGGAGCAGGCCCATGGTCTGCTGGTACCGGCCCATGCCTATCCGCTCTACGAGAACGGTCTCCGGGGGCACTACGGCGAGACCATCGAGGGCCATCAGCGCACCATGGGGGAACTGTTCGCCCGCTTCACCGAAGTGGCTGCGGAGCATCCCCACGCCTGGTATCCAATCCGCCGGACGGCTGCGGAGATCGCCACCGCGACACCGAAGAACCGCTTCGTGAGCTGGCCCTATACCAAGTACATGAACGCCATGAACCAGATCAACCAGGGCGCTTCCCTGCTGCTGATGTCGGTCGGTTTCGCGAAGGAACTCGGCATCGATGAATCGAAGTGGGTGTACCTGCATGGCTGTGCCGATGCCAACGAACTCTGGCACGTGACGGACCGCGAGAACTACTACAGCTCCCCGGCCATTCGGACCATGGGTGAGCGGGCCTTCGAGATGGCCGGACGCGGTATCGATGAGATGGATTTCATCGACCTCTACTCCTGTTTCCCCAGCGCGGTGCAGATCGCCCGGGATGAACTCGGTATTGCCAAAGACGACCCGCGCCCGCTGACCATCACCGGCGGTCTGCCCTTCCACGGCGGCGCCGGCAACAACTACGTCATGAACTCCATTGCCTCCATGGTCGACAAACTGCGGGCCCATCCCGGCAGGTTCGGTCTGGTCACCGCCAACGGCGGCTATCTGACCAAGCATGCGGCAGGCATCTACTCCACGACGCCGTCGCCGCTGCCGACTCGGGGCGACGTGCCCTGGGTCCGCGAGGATCCGGCGCTCTACCAGCGCCAGATCGATGCCACCGGGCATCCGCGGTTGGCGACGCAGCCCAACGGCCCGGCCGGGATCGAAACCTACACGGTGGTCTTCGGGCGTGAGGGGCAACCGGAGGTGGGCATCGTCGTCGGCCGGCTGGAGAGCGGTGATCGCTTCTGCGCTCATGTACCCAAGGATGCTGCCCTGCTCGAGGCCATGACCACCGAGGATTTCCTCGGCCGCCGCGGCAAGGTGGTGGCGGGCGAACCGGTGAACCTCTTCACGCCGGATTTGTGAAGCCCGACGTATCGAACGACAATCGGGCATCGTCCATCAGTCCAGCCGTTCAGCAAGGAGTGTCGACATGAGCGAAGCGCCGGCAACGGAGGCCCGCACCGCCTGGTGGGCGAAATTCATCCTCATCGGCGGTATCTTCGCTGCCCTGCTGCTCGTGCTGGCACCTCTGGGCTACCGCACCGGTATTCTCGGAGTGCAGGCGGCGGTGCTGCTGCTGCCCGGCATGGGTGCCGTTCTCGCGGTGCTCACGCTCGTGTTCACCAGCGTCGGCGCGTTCCTCGCGCTCAAGCGGGGCCTGCGGGCCGAGCTCCTGCCTATGGCCATTGGCGGGGTGCTGGCGCTGGCGGTGCTGATCAACATGGGATCCTGGTTCATGCGCGCCAATGCGGTGCCGCCCATTCACGACATCAGCACCGACCCTGTGGACCCGCCCGCCTTCGTGGCCGTGGTGGAACTGCGGGGTCCCGACGCCAATCCCCTGGACTATGACGCTGCGGCCCTGGTCGGCCCCACCCGGGAAGCCTACCCCTTCGTGCAGCCGATCCGCAGCAGCCTGCCGCCGGCCGAGGCCTTTGCCCGTGCACAACGGATCATCGACGACTTCGGCTGGGAACGGGTGGCGGCGGATCCTGCCGCCGGGCACCTTGAAGCCACCGCCACCACCCGTCTGTATGGTTTCAAGGACGACGTGGTCGTCCGCATTCGCCCCGATGGGGCCGGCAGCCGTATCGATCTGCGTTCCGTCTCACGGGTCGGCCAGAGTGACTTGGGCGCTAACGCCGGCCGCATCGGTGCCTTCATTGTGGCCTTCGGCTCCGATTGATCGAGGCAGATTGATCGAGCCGCTGCGCTGATGTCGCACGGCACGTCGCGGCAGCAGCGCACAGCAACCCCCGACATGACCTCACGACAGCGCTTCCCCCTGCAGTTGATCATGCATGGGGGAGGCATGCATGGCTGCAGCGCAGAGTGCGGAACTGTTTCGAGCCCAGGCGCTGCAGGCGAGCAGGCGCCGGCTCTGGGGTGATCTGTTGCTCACCCGTCCGCCGGGTACCGGTGGCGTGCTCGTATTGTTGCTGGTCTTTCTGGCAGCGGCGGCGGTCCTGCTCTGGTCCGGTGAGTTCACCCGCACCGAACGGGTCCGCGGTTACCTGGTCCCCGATGGCGGCGTCTTGGTGGTGGAAGCGCCCCAGGGTGGTCTCGTGCATGCCCTGGCGGTGGCTGAGGGTGAGCAGGTGGCGGCCGGGCAGGCCCTGCTGGAGATACGCGATCCCCGTGGTGCGGTGGCCGGTGGCAGCGGCGCTGAGCAAGCGCTGGCCGCCCTGACGGCCGAGTTCCACCGCCTGCTGGAGACGCGCAGCGCGGAGCGCAACCGCTTCGAACTCGAACGGGCGGCCCACGCCGCAGCACTCGACCGCATCGATGCCCGGGCCGCCGGTCTGGCGGCCCGGGCGCGGATCCTGGCTGCCGAATCGGAGCTGGTGACGCGTCGACACGGGGCCCTGCTGCGCCTCGGCGAGCGCGGCCACGTGGCGCGCCACCAGCTCGATCTGGTGGAACAGGAACTGCTGCAGCTCGAATCCCAGTCCGAGCAGCTGCGGCTGGCGCAACTGGAGCTGGCCGACGAGCAGGCCCGGATCGAGGAACGGCTGGCGGCCCTGCCCGGCCTCGAAGCGCTGCGATTCCATGAACTCGATGACCGCGCGAGCCGGATCGAGCGGGAACGCGCCGAGATCAGCCTGCAGTGGCGCTATGTCCTGCGGGCGCCGATGGCGGGCCGGGTGGCCGCACTGGGTGTGGAGCCTGGCGACGCCGTGCGCCCCGGTCGCACCCTGATGACCCTGTTGGCGCCGGATGCGCGTATGCAGGCCGTGCTGCTGGTGCCGTCCCGGGCGGCGGGCTTCATCGAACCGGGTCAGTCGGTACGGCTGCGTTATGCCGCCTTTCCCCATGCCCGGTTCGGCAGCCACCCCGGTCTGGTCTTGAGCGTCAGTCACAGCATCCTGGCGCCGGCCCAGGTGGTCCCTCCCGGACATGCCGAGGAGCCGGTGTACAAGGTCCGGGTGCGGCCGGATTCCGACGTCGTTCTGGCCTACGGCCGCTCGCTGCCGCTGCAGGCGGGGATGGCGCTCGAAGCGGACGTGGCGCTGGAGCGCCGGCGCCTGATGCACTGGCTGCTCGATCCCGTGCTGGCGCTGCGAGGAAGGCTGTGAACGCCGGCGTGCTCGCTGCGGCGCTGTCGGGGGGCAGGCAGCGCACGCCGCTGATCATGCAATCCGAGCAGAGCGAGTGCGCGCTGGCCTGTCTGGCCATGGTGGCGGGCCATCACGGGCGCAGCATGGCGCTGCCCGAGCTGCGCGCCCGGGCCGGTCTGGCGGGGCAGGGTGCGGGCCTGCGGGATCTCATGCAGATCGCCGAGGCGCTGGGCATGCATGCCCGGCCGCTGCGTCTGGAGCCGGTGGAACTGCGGCAGGTGCGCCTGCCGGCCATTCTGCACTGGGACTTCGATCACTTCGTGGTGGCGGTGCGGGCGGGCTGGCGGGGACTGACGATCCATGATCCGGCCCGAGGCCGGCGTTTCTTCCCCTGGGCCGAACTTGGCAATCACGTCACGGGTGTGGCCCTGGAACTGATTCCGGGGCCGGATTTCAAGCCCGGCGGCAAGGTGGCCCGCATGCGGCTGGCTGACTTCTGGAGTCACTCCACCGGTCTGGTGCGCAACCTGCTGGCAGTCCTCGGCCTGTCGCTGGTGCTGCAGGTGCTGGCACTGGCCAGCCCGTTCTATGTGCAGCTCGTGGTGGACGAAGCACTGGTCAAACACGACGCCGAACTGCTCGGCATCCTGGTGCTGGCCTTCGGTCTGCTCGCGCTGCTGCGGGTTGCCGTCACCTGGGTCCGTGGCCGGCTGGTGCTGCATGCCGGCGAAGCCATCGGCTTCCAGATGGGCAGCAACCTGCTGCATCACCTGCTGCGCCTGCCGCTGCCCTGGTTCGAACGCCGCCATCTCGGCGACATCGTCTCGCGCTTCGGCTCTCTCGCGCCCGTACAGGGATTGCTCACGGAAGGCTTTGCCGTGGCGCTGGTGGACGGCCTCATGGCCGTCACGACACTGGCGATCATGCTGCTGTACAGCCCGCAGCTCACTGCCGTGGTGCTGCTGGCCCTGCTGATCTACGGTCTGCTGCGG
Source organism: Gammaproteobacteria bacterium (assembly GCA_020832055.1). Taxonomy (GTDB): domain Bacteria; phylum Pseudomonadota; class Gammaproteobacteria; order Pseudomonadales; family Azotimanducaceae; genus SLTB01. The sequence goes on along the minus strand of JAFIFL010000106.1, from coordinate 8,908 downwards.
CTGGCGACGTTGCCGGTGCTGCGGCGTCGCCAGCAGGCCCTGATTGCTGCCGGCGCGGAAGAGGAGACGGCGTTTCTCGAAACCCTGCGCTGCGTGCAGACCCTGAAGGCCTTCGGGCGGGAACTCGACCGCCATGCCTATTGGCAGAACAAGCGTGCGCGCACGGTCAATGCGGAGGTGGCCAGCGGGCGTCTGGAGCTGGGCCTGACGGCAGCCAATGGTGTGCTGTTCGGCATCGAGAATCTGGTGGTGATCTGGCTCGGTGCCCATGCGGTCCTGGCCGGTGGTTTCACGGTGGGGATGCTGTATGCCTTCGTCAGCTTCAAGACCCAGTTCACGGACCGGATGATCACACTGCTCGACCGGGCGGTGGAACTCGGTCTGCTGCGCCTGCATCTCGAACGCCTGGCAGAGATCGGTCATGCGCAGACGGAGACCGGACCGGTGCCGGCGCCGGCCTTGCGGCGGGGTGGGGCCGCCGTCAGGTTGCGTGGGGTGGGCTTCAGCCACGGAGCGAATGCGCCACCGGTCCTGGCGGGGGTCGACATCGATCTGCCCGCCGGTGGCCTCGCAGTCATCACCGGTCCCTCGGGCTGCGGCAAGACCACGTTGCTGCGGCTGGCCTGCGGTCTCCTCGCGCCCACGTCGGGGGAAGTCTTGATCGATGGCTCGCTGCTGACGGTGGCGGGGCTGGACGGCTGGCGCCGGCGGACGGCGGTGGTCCTGCAGGATGACCGCCTGCTGTCGGGAACCCTGGGTGAGAACGTGGCGTTCTTCGACCCGGAACCGGATCAGGCCTGGCTCGATGACTGTGCCGCTGCGGTGGGGCTCGATGGCTTCATCCAAGGCCTGCCCATGGGCTGGCAGACCCGCATCGGCGAGGGCGGAGCGGGGCTGTCTGGCGGCCAGCGGCAGCGGCTGCTGCTGGCGCGGGCCCTCTACGTGCGCCCCGATGCCCTGTTCGTGGACGAGGGCACCGCCCACCTCGATGCCGCCTCGGCGCGCTGGGTGGGGGATCTGCTGGCCCGTCTGCCCATGACCAGGATGGTGGTGACCCACGATCCGCAGCTGCTGCCCCGGGCGGATGTGCGACTGGATCTGGGGCGCGGCGCATTTGCGCCTCGCACTCACCTGTCGCAGGATGCAGCCATCGCTGGTGCGACCTGACCCCGACCGCTGCGTTTCCAGCCGTGACTTGGCTGCGAGCCGAGTGCCGTCGGAACGGGGAGGGTCTGTGCACGCGAGCTGAGGGGATTGTTCAGGAGACCGCTGCATGACGGATGAGCCGCCGCCCGAGCCATCGGCTGACGCCAGACTGGGTATCCACTTTCGCGTCTTCGGTATCGCGGCGCTGCTGATCCTGGCCTTTGCCGTTTTTGGTGGTCTGGCATCGGGCACCGCAACAGTCGTAGTCCAGTCCGTTCAGGCCTGGATCGTCGGCCACCTCGGGTGGTTCTACGTGCTCCTGGTGGCGGGTTTTCTCGTCTACGCGCTCGTGCTCGCCTTCTCCCGTTATGGCGAGATCCGGCTCGGACCCGACGACAGCCGACCGGACTACAGTTACGCCTCCTGGTTCGCGATGCTGTTCAGTGCCGGCATGGGTATCGGGTTGATGTTCTTCGGTGTGGCGGAGCCGCTGTTGCACTTCGCCCACCCGCCGGTACCGGGAACGGACCCCCAGTCCGTGGAGGCCGCCCGGGAGGCCATGCGCGTCAGCTTCCTGCACTGGGGCTTCCATGCCTGGGGCATCTACATTGTCATCGGCCTGTCGCTGGCCTACTTCGGTTTCCGCCACGGCCTGCCGCTGACGATCCGCTCCACGCTGTATCCGGTTCTTGGCGAACGCATCCACGGCCGCATCGGCGACCTCGTCGACATTTTCGCCATTCTCGGTACCGTGTTCGGGGTGGCCACGTCGCTGGGCTTCGGCGCCATGCAGGTGAACGCGGGTCTCGCCTATCTGTTCGGCATCGAAATGTCCGTCGGCGTGCAGCTGGCCCTGATCGCGGTGATCACCCTGATTGCCACCGGATCGGTGGCAGCTGGGCTCGATGCAGGCATCCGCCGGCTGTCGCTGCTGAACATGGTGCTGGCCCTGTTTCTGCTGCTGTTCGTGCTCATCGCCGGGCCGACCGTGTTCCTGTTGAGCGCCTATCCCCAGAACATGGGCAGCTACCTGTCGGAGATCTTCGATCTGAGCTTCCGCCAGTTCGCCTACGAGCCGACCGCCTGGATGGGAGACTGGACTCTGTTCTACTGGGGCTGGTGGATCGCCTGGTCGCCGTTCGTGGGCATGTTCATCGCCCGCATCTCCCGTGGCCGGACGATTCGCGAGTTCGTGACCGGGGTTCTAGTGGTGCCCGCGCTGTTCACGTTCCTGTGGATGACCATCTTCGGCAACACCGCGATTCATGCCGTGCTCACCGGCGCTGCACCGGAACTCGTCGCCATGGTCGACGACAACCTGCCGGTGGCGCTGTTCGCCATGTTCGAGCTGCTGCCGTTCTCTCAGTTCACCTCGCTGGTGGCCGTGATTCTGGTGGTCACGTTCTTCGTCACCTCCAGCGACTCAGGATCCCTGGTCACCGGCATGATCAGCTCCGGCGGTGCCGCCGATCCGCCCTTGTGGAACCGGGTGTTCTGGGCGATCAGCAAGGGCGTCGTGGCGGCGGTGCTGCTGGTGGCGGGAGGGCTCGGTGCCCTGCAGACCGCGGCCATCGCCAGTGCGCTGCCGTTCACGATCGTGATGGTGGCCATCTGCGTGGGCATGGTGATGGCACTGCGCCGTGAACGGGCCGAACACGTTCGCCTGCAGCGGCCGTCGCTCCCCGTGGCGCGGGCAGGACTGGACTGGCGCAAGCGCCTCGGTCATCTCGTCAAGCATTGTGACCTCGCGGCCGCCGCGCAGTTTCTCGAGCAGACCGTGCGCCCGGCCCTGAACAGCGTTCGTGACGAACTGGCGGGCCACGGCATCGATGCAGTGGTCACGGAGGATGACGACGGTGTCCGTATCGAAGTGCACGAAGCCGACGGGCAGACGTTCGCCTACGGGGCGCGTCGCCGCAGCTATCGGCTGGTGACCTTTGCCTTCGTGGAGACGCCGGCGGCGGACGCGCGGCATCGACACTGGTACGTGGAGGCATGGTGCAACGTCACGGCAGAGGAGTACGACATTCTCGGCCTGTCGCGGGAGCAGATCATTGATGATCTGCTTGGACACTATTCGCGCTGGGTCAATGCCCGCACGGCACCATCGGTGGAGACCGGGTCATGAGTGTCGGGCGATGACGTCGTCTCCGAGGGCTTCGCGCAGTGGTTCCAGAAAAGGCTCGTAACGGCGCCATTGCTCGAGGCTCTCGCGGAAAATCGGCTTGCGCACCTGCTCGGAACTCGGTGTACGCACGTTGCGCTCGGTTTCGTAGTAGCGCAGACAGGCGTCTTCGAAGGGCAGACCGCAGAAGTCGAGGATGCGCTTGACCTGACCTTCGAGGTCGTCCACGACGTCCTCGTGCATGACCCGCAGCACGCGCCCGGGCAGCACGCGATCGAAGTGGTCCATCAGCGCCACGTAGTCCCGGTAGTAGCGGCCGATGTCGGTCAGCGAATAGCTGAATTCCTGGCCCTCGGCGAACAGCTGCTTGAAACCGCTGAAGCAGCAGGCCATGGGGTGCCGGCGGGCATCGATGATTTTGGCATTTGGCAGAATCAGGTGGATCAGCCCGATGTGGCGAAAGTTGTTCGGCATCTTGTCGATGAACATCGGCGCCCCTTGGCGATGGATGCGCGTGTCCTCGATGAAGGTGCGACCGAAGGCGGCGAGTTCTTCAGCTTCGAGCTCCGCGAGGATGGCCGGGTAGCCTTCACTGGCGGCGCCTGAGGGGCGCCGGCGGAGTTGCTGGGACAAAGAGAGGATGTTCGGCAGTTCCAGCGTGCCGTCCACCCGGCTGTGGGAGGAGAGGATCTGTTCGAGCAGGGTCGAGCCCGCCCGCGGCAGGCCGACGATGAAGATCGGATCCGGTGCAGGGTCGCCGCTGCCGGCGTGGTGCTCGAACAGTTCGCGCGTGCAGACGACCTTCTGGGCTTCGAATTCCTCGGCCATGCGGTCGGCATCGTAGCGGCTCTGGGCCCGCTTGAGCTGATTGCCTTCGGCGTAGTAGCCGAATGAGGTGGCGTAGTCCTCCTGATCCTCATAGGCCTTGCCGAGGGCGAAGTTCAGATAGACCCGCTCCATGTGGCCGAGATCGGGATTGTGCTCCTGCTCGTGCATGCGGGCGATTTCGTCGTCCGTGAACCGGTAGGTCTTGAGGTTCGCCAGGGCGTAGTACGCCTCGCCGTGGCGGGGGTGGCTCACCAGGGCGCCTCGGTACGCGCTCACGGCTTCGTCGGTGCGGCCGCAGGTCTTCAAGGCGTGGCCCTTTGCGGTCAGGGTGGCCGGATCACCGGGCAGCTGGTCGAGGACCTCGTCGAAGGCCGCCAGGGCCGTGTCGTAGTCGCCCGTCTGCATGCTCTCGATGGCGTAAAGCGAGCGGAATTGGGGGTTGTCCGGCGCCTTGTCGAGCAGGGTTCTGGACTCCTCCAGCGCGCGCGCGAACTTCTGCCGCTTGCGCAGGGCCTGGACGTACTCGATGCGCGCAGGCAGGTGGTCCGGTGCGAAGGCCACGGCGCTTTCGAGCAGGAACTCGGCGTCTTCGAGCACGCCGAGTTTCAAGCCGATGCCGGCCAGCAGGCGCATGCCTTCGACGTTGCGGGGATTCTTCTGCATGAAGCGGCGACACAGGGCCTCGGCCTTGGCGAGCTTGTTCTGGGCGATGAGATCGGTGACGGCCACCAGGGGCTTGGGCAATGCCAGCAGCCAGCCGAGCTGGGCGTGGACGCGCTCGGCTGCGGCACGACGGCCGAGTTCTTCGAGGATGGCGATCTGGCCGCGATAGCTGGCTTCGAGGGCGGGATTGAGCGTGCAGGCACGCCGATAGGCCTCGAGGGCGGCCTCGTGGCGCCCGCGGGCGCGGTTGAGGTGGCCCTCTTCCTGGTAGGCGCGACTGTGCTCAGGCGCAAGCCGTTTCAGTTGCGTCAGCGACTGAAGCGCGGCGTCGTGCTGATCGAGGTAGCGCTGGCATACGGCAAGCATGTAGAGCGCTTCCGTCGCTTCAGGGGATTCGGCGAGCACGGCGCCGAGGCTGGCGGCGGCCGCGGTGAAGTCACCGTCCACCATGTGCTGCCGGATCGCCGTGAGCTCATCGCTTGTGTTGTGGTCGCTGGTGCTGTCCTGCATGGTCGTCCACCCCGACGCGAAAGCGCCCCTCGAAAGGGGCGCTTGTCGACTTCCCTGACAGGATACCGCGTCAGAACCCGTAGGACAGCCTGATCCCCGCCGTGCGCGGGCGGGCGTAGGTGACACGCTCGCGATCGAACACGAAGTTGCGGGCCAACTCGGCTCGCTTGTCGAACAGGTTCTCGACGTAGAGCTCGGCGGACCAGTTGTCCGAGGAGACACCGGCCGTGAGGCCGAACATGGTCCAGCCGCTCATCCTGTCGCGGTTGATCACGATGATGTCGCTGAATGCGGCGGACGAGTAGGTCACGTAAGGCATGACGTGGCCAGTCATGCCGGACTCCATCGGCCACTCGTAGCGGGCGCGGAGATTGCCCTGGAACTTGGGCGCGAAGGCCAGCCGGTCGCCCTCCCGGACGTCGTCGGTGGGCGTGATGACGTTGGTGATCTCCGTGTTCAGGTAGGAGAAGGCACCACCCAAGGTCAGGCCGGGGGCACCGGTGGGCATCCAGATGAAGTCGCCCTCCACGCCCCGGATCTCGGCATCGGCCGCATTATCCGAGAAGAACAGGTTGGTGATGCTCGGGTCGAAGATCGTCGTCTGCAGCTTGTCGATCTCGACGTAGAACGCACTGCCGTTGAAGCGCAGCGTGTTGTCGAGCAGCTCGAGCTTCCAGCCGATTTCCCAGTTGTCGACGTCATCGGTATCGAGCGCGAACGGCACGCTGAAGCCCTGGGGACCCTGGGCGCCGCCGGGCCGGTTGAGCAGGCCGGGGCGGAAGCCCTGTGAATAGGTGGCGTAGACCAGGGCGTTGTCCATGGGCCGCCATGACAGGCTGACCTTGCCGATCCAGCCGCTGGTGGACGCCGAATCCGGCGCGCGCACGGAGTTGAAGACCTGAATGGCCTGACCCTCGGTCAGGCCGGCGGCCTGAATGTCCTCGATGGAGTCATCGAGGGTGAAGGTCTGGCGCAGTGCCGGATCGCAGGAGCCGACGAAGGTGAATTCGCCGCTGCCGTCGAAGAGGTCGGAGATGTTGGTTCCGAAGGCGTTCTGGTCCTCGGCAGCGCCTGCATTGCAGAAGGAGCCATTGGCCGTGCCTTCGAAATCGACGTCGATGTCGTAGTAGCGGGCGCCGAGAGTCAGTGCGAACTGCTCGGTCATGTCCCAGGTGACTTCGCCGAAGGCGCCCCACTGCTCGTCGGTCCGCTTGATGTCGTTGCGGAAGATCACCGCCGAAGGGAAGGGGCCAGGATCGGAGGCGAAGGAGCCCGGGAAGGGGAAATTCGGTGCGAACCCACCGAAGGGCGCCGCGGCCACGGATCCGAGATAGGTGAAGTCATTGCGCTCCACGAGTTCGAGGTCACTGTAGAAGGCGCCCAGCGTCGCCCGGACCGGCCTTTCTGCAGGGGTGTTGATGCGAATCTCGTGGGTCTGGACCTTGGTGCGTGTGGTGGACTTCACGAAGGAATTCGGCGGCTGACAGACGCCGGAGGGTGCGGCGTCGCCGGGATAGGTCACGCTGCCGTCGCAGGTGTAGTAGGGGTGGTACTGGCCCGAGAAGATGTAATCGGTGTAGTCCACCACCTGATCCGTATCGCGATTGGTATAGGCCCCCGTGTACAGGACTTCGAGGTCGGCGACGCGACCTTCAATGGTCCAGGCCGTGTTGTGGAATTCGTCCTCCAGCGAGTCGTCTTCGAAGCGCTGAATCTCCATGTCATCGAGATTCGGATCGGCGAAGAAGACGCCATCGGAATCGAGCGTCTGGCGCGTGTGGGAGACCAGAACGCTCCAGTCGGGGTTGATGTCGTACAGCGCACTCAGACGACCACCGGCATACGTGGTGTCGTTGAAGTTCGACTTGGTCCGATTGGAGTTGTCCGCTTCGAGGAACGTGACGTCACTCAGGTCGGACCCGGCCTGGAAGCCTGCGCGCTGTTCGGATACCGGCACGCCATTGGCCCGGACCGTGCCTGCGGGCCGGAAGCGGGCGCCTTCGCTGGCGTCGCGGGTGCCGGGCACGTTGTCGATGTAACCGCCCTGGCGATCGACGTAGACGACGCCGCGCAGGGTGAGCTGGTCGTTGATCGGGACGTTGAGCATGCCCTCGACGTTGTGGCTGGGATCGCCGCCTTTGGTGAAGGCGCTGCCCATCTTCAAGTTGGCGTACACCCCCGTGGGGTCGGGCCGATTGGTGATCAGGCGGACGGTTCCTGCCTGGGAGCTGGCCCCGAACAGCGTGCCCTGAGGGCCGGCCAGCACCTCGATGCGGTTCATGTCTGCGGTATAGACATCGAGGTTTCGGCCCGGCTGGGCCAGCGGCTGCTCATCGAGGTAGAGCGCGACGTTGGGTGCGAGGCCGGCGACGCCCGCAGTGGTGAGGTTCGGCGTCGTGGATGCGAGGCCCCTGATGTACAGGGTGTTCTGTCCCGGGCCGCTGCCGCCGGCGGTGAGACCGGGCAGCTGGATCAGGTAGTCGGTGAAGTTGCTGATGCCGAAATCGTTGATCGTGTCCTCACCAAGCGCCTGCACCGCGACCGGAATGTCCTGCATGGATTCCGGCCTTTTGGTGGCCGTGACGACGATCTCGTCGAGTTGTGCGAAGGCGCCACCGCTGGCCGTGGCGGCGGCGACTGCGGTGATGATGGCGGTGCGCATGGGCTTGCGCATGAAGACGCCTTGACCCCGACTCCGATTTCTACGCACAGCTGTGTTGCGACTTTTCCTGTTCATCGATATCCCCCTGTTTCGCGACGTTGCAACCGCGTTACCGTAGGGAGCTGGCGTGCAGGCTGTCAAGTTAGGGGGGTGTCGGCAAAGCGGCTTTTTCTGGGGTTTTCTGCACTTGAATGTCGAAATATCCTTGTTTTTAAGTTTAAAAACACTGGTTTGATATCTTTGGAATCGACAAAAACCGTATCAGATCGACAAGCGGCTGATCATTTCCTGGTCGCGTTTCCGTATGAGGTCCGGTAACAGAATGGCTGGTTTGGTCACGGCGATTCGTGATAGCGGTAGGTCATGCTTCCCCAGCGAGGCGGCCAGGGCGAAGCAGGCGCGCTGTGTTCGGCGCAACCCACCGGCGTGCTGAAACCCGGCGAGAAGCAGCCGGGCCTCGGAGGTCAGGCCGAGTTGAGCGGCGATCAGCGCCATGATCAGGTCGTTCTCGTCATGGGTGAGCGCTGGGCTTTCCGGGCAGCCGAAGTGCAGGAGCCGCGACGCCCCGAGAGTCAGATGCGCAAGCAGGCTGTCACTGAGATCGAGCAGACGGGCCCCGGCAGGCAACTGGGTGAGCGTATGCCGGACGAAGTTGGGCATGTCCCGCCGCTGCCGCAGGGCGCGTGAACCGTGGCGGAGCGCCCACAGCAGGAGGCGGCCGGTGAGTTCGAGTTCGCTGGTGTGTCGATGCATGGATCCTCCTGGGCGAGGATCATAAATGCGAATGAATATCATTTGCAATAGAGTCCGTGGTCTCGATGACATGCAGGGACGGCAGCGGCAGCAGCCTTGGCAGAGCGGCTTCAGATCGACCCAATCGCTGTGCGATCAGGGCCTTCCCACAAGGTGGCCGCGCGCCGTGGGAGAGCGCTATTTCGCACAGCGAAATGCGCCGATCTGAAGGGCGTTCAGCG
>JAFIFL010000105.1 GCA_020832055.1 Gammaproteobacteria bacterium | reverse complement strand
GTTCCGGGACACCGATCCGGTAGTCATGGCGCGGGACGGGGGTGAAGTTGCAGACTGTCACCAACAGTTCATCCCCTCCTCGGCGCAGGAAACTCAGCACCGACTGATCCGCATCATGGCAGTCGATCCACTCGAAGCCTTCGCTGTGGAAATCATCCAGATACAGTGCAGAACGCGTGCGATAGACAGCATTCAGATCCATCAGCAGCCGCCTGACACCCGCATGGGCGGGGTCCTCCTGCAGTCCATGCGGCAGTTCATGGTCAACTGACCATTCCGCAGGCACGGCAAGCTCAGCACCCATGAACAGCAGCTTCCTGCCCGGATACGCATACATGTAGCTGTAGAGCAGCCGGAGATTGGCGAACTTCTGCCAGCGATCACCGGGCATCTTGTCGAGCAGCGCCCCCTTGCCGTGGACCACTTCGTCGTGGGAGAGGGGCAGGACGAAATTCTCGGTGTGGGCGTAGAGAAGTCCGAACGTCAGGCTGTCATGGTGGAAACGGCGATGCACCGGGTCATGCCTGAAATATTCCAATGTGTCATGCATCCAGCCCATGTTCCACTTCATCGAAAAGCCCAGGCCGCCGAGGTGAACCGGCCGGGTCACGGCAGGCCAGGACGTGGATTCCTCGGCGATGGTCATGCTCCCGGGACATTCGCGATGGCTGATGCTGTTCAGCGCCTGGAGAAACGATACGGCCTCGAGGTTCTCGTTGCCGCCATGGATGTTCGCCACCCAGTTGCCATCCTCACGGCCATAATCCAGGTAGAGCATGGCGGCCACGGCGTCGATGCGCAGGCCATCGATGTGGAACTCTTCCAGCCAGTAGATGGCACTGGAAATCAGGAAACTGCGAACCTCGTCGCGAGCGAAGTTGAATGCCAGGGTGCCCCACTCCGCGGTCTCGCCGCGGCGTGGATCCGCGTGTTCGAACAGCGCCGTGCCATCGAAGCGGGCCAGACCGTGGGCATCCTTGGGAAAGTGCCCCGGCACCCAGTCGAGAATCACGCCGATCCCGTTACGATGCAGCATGTCGACGAAATAGCGGAAGTCATCCGGCGAACCGAATCGGCTCGTGGGAGCGAAGTATCCGGTCGTCTGGTAACCCCAGGAGCCGTCGAAGGGATGCTCGGTGATCGGCATCAGCTCCAGATGCGTGAAGCCGAGTTCGAGGAGTTCCGGCAGCAACGCATCTGCCAGCTCCCGATAGTCGAGGAAACGCCCGTCGTCATGGCGCCGCCAGGAACCCGCGTGGAGTTCGTAGACGGCCATGGGCGACCGCTGCCAGTCCGGGCGGTCACGCAGCCATGCCGCGTCGTCCCAGACGTGCCGCGCCCCACCGTCGATGACGCAGGCCGTGCGCGGCCGGAGCTCGAGCTGCCGGGCAAAGGGGTCGATCTTGACATCAATGGTTCCGGTGTCCCGATTGCGCAGCTCGAACTTATAGAGGTCACCGCCTCCGACACCCGGAATGAACAGCTCCCAGACACCGCTGGCGCCATGCACCGACATGGGATGGGCAAGCCCGTTCCAACCGTTGAAATCACCAATCACGCTCACCCGCTCGGCGTTCGGGGCCCAGACCGTGAAACGGGTGCCCACCACCCCCGAGCGCTCGCCCGGATGGGCACCCAACAGCCGCCAGGCCCGGAAATCACCGCCATGGCCGAATCGCGCCAGTTCCTCGTCGGCGAGACTCGGTGGAAAGGCGTAGGGATCGAACTGAACGTGCTCGCGGCCGGCCTCATCGTGCCAGCGGATGCGATAAGCGTCGTCGCCTTGATCCTGCGCGGGCCGCCGCCACTCGAACAGGCCAGCCGCATCGATGCGGCGCATGGCACGGCCGCCGGGCTCGAGCCAGGCGGCCACCGCAGCGGGCAGCCAGACGCGCACCACATGACCGTGTTCGCAGAATGGCCCGAGGACGGTATGGGGCGAGTGCTCCCGACCCTCACGCAGGCGCGCCGCGGCCGGTGACCGGTCTTCAGATGCCTGTGGTCGACCCGCCGACCGGCCCTGCCCTTGCCGTTGCCCTTCCACGTCTGCTGTCACCACCCTTGCCTGTTTGCCCAGCCATTGAGCCATGATCGCCGGAACCATGCCCGTCGGCGTTGACGAGGGTCAACGCGGACGGGCCGGTCCCCTGTTCCAATGGCATGATCGAAGCGACATCGGCAGAATCCGCATGCAGGCAGAGCCCATCGTCAGCGAACGCTTCGTCAGTCTGCTGACCCGGGATACGCTGGCGCTCGTCCTGGCAGGCGGCAAGGGCACACGGCTGGGTTCGCTGACGTCCGATCGGGTCAAGCCCGCCGTGCCCTTCGGCGGTCACTTCCGGATCATCGACTTCGCCCTGTCCAACTGCGTGAATTCCGGCATCCGCCGCATCGGCGTCCTCACCCAGTACAAGGCCCACTCGCTGATTCAGCACATCCATCACGGCTGGGGATTCCTGCGCGCGGAACTCGGCGAGTTCATCGAACTGCTGCCGGCGCAACAGCGCACCGGCGACGGCTGGTACCAGGGAACCGCCGATGCGGTCTACCAGAACACGGACATCATCCGCCTGCACGACCCGGCCTACCTGCTCATTCTCGGGGGCGACCACATCTACAAGATGGATTACGGTCCCATGCTCGCCGCTCATGCCAGCAGCCATGCGGACGTTACCGTCGGCTGCGTGCGCGTTCCGGTCGAGCAGTCTTCCGCCTTCGGCATCATGGAAGTGGACGACCATCTCAGGATCAGACGTTTCCAGGAAAAGCCGGAGGTTTGCGAACCCATCCCCGGCGATCCCGGACATGTGCTGGCATCCATGGGCATCTACGTGTTCCGTACCGACTTCCTGCTGTCGCGCCTGCTGGTGGACGGGGCCAGGGCCGACTCCAGCCACGATTTCGGCCACGACATCCTGCCGCAGGCGGTCGCGGACAGCTCAGTGTTCGCGTTTCCGTTCCGTGATCCGGACACCGGCGGCGACGCCTACTGGCGGGACGTGGGCGATATCGACTCCTACTGGCAAGCCAATATGGAGCTCATCGGCCTCGACCCGGAACTGAACGTCTACGATCAGCGCTGGCCGATTCTCACTTGGCAGCCTCAGGCGCCCCCTGCGAAATTCGTTCTGGACGAACCGTCCCGCTCCGGACATGCCATCAATTCCATGGTGGCGGGCGGATGCATCGTTTCCGGCGCCCGGGTCCTGCGCTCCTTGCTGTCGTCGTATGTCATGGTCGGCGAAGGGTCCAGCATCGAGGACTCGGTCATTCTCACCCACGTCCGGGTCGGTTGCGACGTTCACATACGCCGTGCCGTCATCGAGACCGGCTGCACCCTGCCCGACGGCATGAGAATCGGCTACGACGCGGAAGCAGACCGCGCACGCTTCGAGGTCAGCGCCGGTGGCATCGTGCTGGTCACCCCTGAAATGCTCGGCCAAAGCGTCCACCATGTCCGCTGACCACCTGCGGGTGGTGCTGTGCTGGCACATGCACCAGCCCGAGTATCGCGACGCGAAGAACGGTGAGTTCCTCGCGCCCTGGACCTACCTGCACGTCTTGAAGGACTACGTCGACATGGCCGCCCACCTGGAGGCAGCTCCCGACGGCGTTCGGGCGGTGGTCAACTTCTCACCCATCCTCCTCGAACAGATCATCGACTACGCCGAGCGGGTACGTGCGGCACTGGACCAAGGCGCAGCGGTCGGTGATCACTTGCTGGCATCACTGTTGAATCCCGACCTGCCCGCAGAGCGTGAGCAGCGCCGCGCTCTGCTCGAACGCAGCCTCCATGCTCAGGAACAGCAGATGATCGAGCGATTCCCTGCCTACGCCCGGCTTGCTGCAATGACGCGCGCGGCACTCGAGATCGAATCCGGCGCCGACTACCTGGGTGATCCGCACCTGGCAGACCTGCTGACCTGGTACCACCTGGCCTGGCTTGGCGAGACCGTACGCCGCAGCGATCAGCGGGTGCATGCACTCATGGAAAAGGAGCACGGCTATACGGCGGAGGATCGCCGAGGGCTCGTCGAAGTGATCGCCGAACTGCTCGCGGGCCTGATTCCGCGCTACGACGAGCTGGCCGCCCGCGGGCGGGTGGAGCTGTCCACGAGTCCCTATGCACACGCCATGCTGCCCCTGCTGATCGACTTCGCCGCTGCACGCGAGGCGCGCCCGGACACCAAGCTGCCCGCCGCCGAGCACTATCCCGGCGGTTCAGAACGTGCAGCCTGGCAGCTCGAGCAGGCCATCGCCTGCGGCGACGAGCATTTCGGATCACGGCCCGTCGGCTGCTGGCCCTCTGAAGGCGGTTTGTGCGCACGAAGCATCGAACTCATCGGCCGCCACGGCTTCGCCTGGACCGCCAGCGGCCAGGCCGTCCTCCGCCACAGCCTTGGCACAGATGATCCAGACAGCGAGGAACTGCACCGTCCGTATCGCCTCGATCAGACCGACACCGTGTGCTTCTTCCGCGATGACGAACTTGCGGACCTGATCGGGTTCACCTACAAGGACTGGCACGGTGACGACGCCGTTGCCGATTTCGTCCACCGCCTGGAGCAGATTGCCGAAGCCGGTGAGCCCGGACGCGTGGTGGCCATCATTCTCGACGGCGAAAACCCCTGGGAACACTATCCCCACAACGGCATCCATTTCGTCCCGGCGCTGTACCGGGCGCTGATCGACCATGAAGCGCTGGAACTGACCACCTTCTCGGACTGCGTGAACAACTCCGCCGTGCCCGTCAGGCCACTGCCGCAGCTGGTCGCGGGCAGCTGGGTCTACGGCGACTTCGGCACCTGGATCGGCGATCCGGACAAGAACCGGGCCTGGGATCTGTTGTGCGAAGCGAAGCGTGCCTGCGACCGCAAGATTGCCGAGATCGATGATGCCTCGCGACGCAGTGCCAGCGAACGTCAGCTGGGCATCTGCGAGGGCTCGGACTGGTTTTGGTGGTTCGGCGACTACAACCCGGCGCACACGGTGGCCGAGTTCGATGTGCTCTATCGCCGCCAGCTCGCCGCGCTCTATCACCTGCTCGACGAACCAGTTCCTGAGTCCCTCACCGAAGCGGTGAGTCATGGCCACGGCCGGCCCGAACTCGGCGGCACCATGCGCCGCGCCCGCGAATGAGTGCCGACGCAGAATGCTGGATGCAGGGCCGTCGCGCCGGCGTGCTGCTGCATCCCACCTCCCTGCCCCACCCTGCGGGGCAGGGCGACCTCGGACCCGAAGCCTTTCGCTTTGTCGACTGGCTGGCCGACGCGGGCTTCAGCGTCTGGCAGATGCTGCCGGTGGGGCCGGTGCATCACGACCGCTCGCCCTACCTGCCACGCTCCTGCTTCGCTGGCCATACCGGCCTGATCAGTGCCGAAGTATTGCGCGAGGAAGGGTTGCTCGACGCCGGCGAGCTGCCGGTGTCGAGCGACGACCTCCCGGAACGACGCCGGCTGCTGCGTCAGGCCTGGACGACGTTCCGGCACGATGCCGATGGTCCGGATCGGGCGGACTTCCAGCGCTTTCGCGACGCCAATGCTTGGTGGCTGCCGGATTACGCCCTGTTTCGCACCCTGGGCCTGCACCACGGTGACCGGGCCTGGTTTCACTGGCCGCACTCCGCGCGTGCGGTGGACCGGCCCAGCCTGTCGCGGCTGCAGGCAGAGCACGCAGAAGCCACCGAACTTGAATGCTTCGGCCAGTTTCTGTTCTTCCGTCAATGGGCCACCCTGCATGCCTACGCCCGCGATCGCGGCATCGCCCTGTTCGGTGACCTGCCGATCTACGTCGCCCACGACAGTGCCGATGTCTGGCGCCAGCGCCAATACTTTCGCCTCGACGCCGCCGGCCAGCCGCTGGAAGTGGCGGGCGTACCCCCGGATGCGTTCTCAGCTACTGGCCAGCGCTGGGGCAATCCACTGTATGACTGGGACAGCCTGGCCGCGGACGGGTATGGTTGGTGGACCGACAGGGTGGGACATCAGTGCGCCCTGTTCGACATGCTGCGCGTCGACCACTTTCGCGGCTTCGAGTCCTACTGGGCCATTCCTGGAGACGCGCCCACGGCCGAACAGGGCCGCTGGTGCCCCGGCCCCGGCGATGAACTGTTCGAGCGGGTCGCCGACGTACTCGGGACGCTGCCGCTCGTTGCGGAGGACCTCGGCGACATCACTCCGCAAGTGGATGCCCTGCGCCGCCGTCACGGTTTTCCAGGGATGCGGGTGCTGCAGTTCGCCTTCGAGGGTGGTGCAGAAAACCCCCACCGTTCCCGGAATCACACGCCCGACACGGTGGCCTACACCGGCACCCACGACAACGACACCGCGCTGGGCTGGTGGCGAACCCTCACGACCGCAGACCGCCAACGGATCCTGAAGGCCATGGGGCTGTCCTCAGAGGCCAGCATGCCCCGTGCGCTCGTGGAGGCAGCCGTCGCATCGGTGAGCCGGCTGGCGGTGATTCCCATGCAGGATCTGCTTGGACTCGGCAGCGAAGCCCGCATGAATACGCCCGGCCAGGCCGAGGGCAACTGGCGCTGGCAGCTTCCCGAGACCGCGCTGGATGCTGCAGCCGAGCCCTGGATCCAGCCCATGCTCGAGAACGCCGGCCGCATCCAGGGTGCCGGCGACGACTGAGCGATCATCACGGCGCAAGCGCCTGACCTGGATCGGTCACCGGAATGGGTCCGCTGGGCCGAGCAGCGCCAGCGGCAGCGTCGTTCCACTGGGCACTGGAGTGCCGCAATGAGCCGTCAGGTTCACGCCGCAGGTAGCGGGCCGCGTTGGCGTCATTCTCCAGGATCCGCCCAGAAGTGGTAGTAGAGGCTTTCCGGGGGCGTGACCCTGATGCCTTCGAGCAGTGCATGCAAAGTGGTCGC
Source organism: Gammaproteobacteria bacterium (assembly GCA_020832055.1). Taxonomy (GTDB): domain Bacteria; phylum Pseudomonadota; class Gammaproteobacteria; order Pseudomonadales; family Azotimanducaceae; genus SLTB01. Next base: position 7,199 of record JAFIFL010000105.1, on the reverse strand, counting down.
ACGCCGCGCACTCGCGATGGCGATCACCGCGCAATCCTTCAGCGCGAACGGGACGGCGGGGAACGACCCTGATCTCCGCCGGGAAGCTGCGTGGCAGCGGAGTCGCTCATCACCACCTCCAGCATGCAGCCGAGGAACGTTGATGCATCGAGACTACAACGCTGAACGGCGGGCGGAATTGATGGCCGTCAACGAGACCGCATGGAGCAGCATCGCTGCCCGAAACCGCAGCTTCATTGACGCCCATCATGGCGCTGCCGCGCCCCAACGCGCAGAGTCAGTCCCATGACTGCCATGGCGGCCCCGTGATGCCCCCGGATCGAAACGCACAGTGGCTTTGATCCTCACCGTCAACGCGGGCTCTTCGAGTCTGCGCTTTGCCCTGTACCAGGGAGGCACCCGGCCGACCGCCCTGCTCCGTGGCAGGATCGAAGGCTTGGCCGGCGGCGTTCCACGCGCCCATCTCACGCCCGAGCGCGACTTCACCGTCCTGTCCATGGCCGGTGTAAAAGACCTTCCGGGCGCCATCCGCGCCCTGTGTGACTGGCTCACAGCAAACGACCTGCAGCATCGGATCGGGGCCGTTGCCCACCGCATCGTCCATGGTGGCGACCGCAGCGGTCCGGCCGTGATCGACGCAGGCCTGCTCGCCGAGCTCGACGACCTGCAGCCGTTCGCACCCCTGCACCAGCCTGATGGGCTTCACGCGATCCACGCCCTGCAGAAACAGCTCCCGCATGGCTCCCAGATCGCCTGCTTCGACACTTCCTTCCACCGCACCCTGCCAGCAGTCGCCCGACGCCTCGCGCTGCCTGATGTCCTGACTGAAAGACCGCTGCGTCGCCATGGCTTCCACGGTCTGTCTTACGAATACATCGCCCGCAGCCTGCCAGCGCTCATCCCCGACGCCGAGCGGGTGATCGTCGCCCACCTCGGCAGCGGCGCCAGCATGTGCGCCCTGCACCATGGCCGCAGCGTTGAGACATCGATGGGCATGACGCCCCTGGACGGACTGCCGATGGCCACCCGTTCGGGTGCCGTCGACCCGGGCGTGCTGCTGTGGCTGCTTACGACCGAAGGCATCGATGCCGAACGGCTCGGCAACGTGCTCTACCGCGAGTCAGGACTGCTCGGACTGTCCGGCATCAGCGGCGACATGCAGACCCTGCTCGAGAGCACCGATCCCGCGGCGCAGGAGGCCATCGATGTGTTCACCTACCACTGCGCGCGCACGCTGGCCTCCCTGGTCGTGGCCCTCGGTGGCCTCGACGCGGTGGTGTTCACGGGCGGGATCGGCGAGCGTGCCGCGAGCGTGCGGTCGGACATCATCCGTCGCTGTGGCTGGCTCGGCCTTAGCCTCGACCCGACCGCAAACGCGGACCACGGCCCGTGCATCTCGACAGCTGGGCAGACAGCGTCCATCTGGGTGATCCCCACCGACGAGGAAGCGGTGCTCGCCGCGCATGCCATCCGGCTGATTGGTTCGTAACCTTGTCGTCAGTCAGCAAGCGTGCTGCGCTTCTCGTCGAGGGTGGCAAGCAACTCACGCCAGGAGTCGGCGAACGCTGCCACCCCTTCGGCCTCGAGCTCGTCCGTGATGGCGTCGAGATCGATCCCGAGTTCCGCCAGCGTCGCGAGGCCCGCCTCGGCCCGCTCGACGCCTTCCCGCAGCGTGGCGCTGACCCGGCCATGATCGACGAAGGCTTCAAGCGTATCCGGAGGGACGGTGTTCACCGTGTGCGGCCCGATCAGCCCCTCCACGTATTTCACGTCCGAATAGTCAGGGTTCTTGGTACCGGTACTGCCCCAGAGCAGGCGCTGGACCCGAGCGTCACGTTCCCTGGCCACCTCGAACGCCGGCGCATCGATCTGCGCCAGCAGATGGCGATGGGCCCGCGTGGCACAGGCGATCGCGATCCTGCCGCGCAGGGCGAGCGCCGCGTCGGTGCCGATCTCGGTCAGGGCTGCATCCACCCGCGTATCGATCCGACTGACGAAGAATGACGCCACCGACGCGATACCGGCGGGTGTTCCCGGATCGGATGCCGCGCGGCGATAGGCCTCGAGGACGTCCGCATAGCGGGAGACGGCGAAGAGCAGCGTCACGTTGACGTTGAAGCCTTGGGTCAGCGCCTTCTCGATGGCCGTCAGCCCGGCCTTCGTTGCCGGAACCTTGACCATCACATTCCGCCGGCCCACCGCAGAGAACAATCGATCCACGGCCTCGAGCGTGGCCTGCTCATCGTGGGCGAGCAGCGGTGAGACTTCGATCCTGACATATCCATTCTCACCATCGCTGCGATCATGGACCGTCCGCAGGATGTCTGCAGCCGCGCGAACGTCCTCCACCATCAGGTGCTCGAGAAGCGCCTCGGTACTGCCGTCGGGGTGCTCCGCGAGCCACTGACGCACGCTGGCATCGTAGCGCTCCCCCTTGCTGATCGCCGCCTGGAAAATCGTCGGGTTCGTGGTGACGCCGGTCACCCCGCGGGATACGAGCTGCTCGAGCCCAGCGGTCTCGAGCAGCTCGCGGTCAATGCAATCCAGCCAGAGGAACTGGTCGTGGTCCGACAGCGCGGCCAGTGCATGGTCCATTGCGAATCCTAATACGGCCATTTCCAGTTGCGGATGTCCGGCATGTCCTCGCCGTGCTCGCGGATGTAGTGGTGATGATCAATGAGCCGGTCACGCATGGCCTGGCGAATGTAGGCACCGAGATGGCTGAGGGCCGGGACCCGGTCGACCACGTCCTCGACCAAGTGAAAGCGGTCGAGATCGTTCAGCACCACCATGTCGAAGGGCGTGGTGGTCGTGCCCTCTTCCTTGTAGCCGCGAACGTGCAGATTGCGATGATTGTTGCGGCGGTAGGTCAGGCGGTGGATCAACATGGGATAGCCGTGATAGGCGAAAATGATCGGCTTGTCCCGCGTGAACAGGGTGTCGAAGTCGCGCTCGGAAAGACCGTGGGGATGCTCCTCTCTCGGCTGCAGCGTCATCAGGTCGACGACGTTGACGACGCGTATCTTGAGTTCCGGCGCGAACTGCCGCAGCAGGTCCACTGCCGCGAGGGTTTCCAGGGTGGGGACGTCGCCGGCGCAGGCCATCACCACGTCGGGCTCACAGCCGTAGTCGTTGCTGGCCCACTCCCAGATGCCGACCCCGGCCGTGCAGTGCCTGATGGCCGCGTCCATGGAAAGCCACTGGGGCTGCGGCTGTTTGCCGGCGACGATGACATTGATGAAGTCCCGGCTCGCCAGCACCTTCGCGGCCACATAGAGCAGGCAGTTGGCGTCCGGTGGCAGATAGACGCGGATGACATCCGCCTTCTTGTTCACCACATGGTCGATGAAACCCGGATCCTGATGGCTGAAGCCATTGTGATCCTGGCGCCAGACGTGGGAGGTGAGCAGGTAGTTCAGCGACGGGATCGGTCGCCGCCAGGGGACCTCATGAGAGGCCACCTTCAGCCACTTGGCATGCTGGTTGAACATGGAGTCGACGATGTGGATGAACGCCTCGTAGCAGGAGAACAGGCCATGACGGCCGGTTAACAGGTAGCCTTCGAGCCAGCCCTGGCAGGTGTGCTCCGATAGAATCTCCATCACACGGCCATCGGCCGAGAGCTTCTCGTCATCGGCGCCGGCCTCGGCCATCCAGGTCCGATCGGTGGCTTCGAACACCGCACCGAGCCGATTCGATTCTGTTTCGTCGGGGCCGAACAGGCGGAAGTTGGCGTGCGTGGCGTTGCGTTTGATGACTTCCCTGAGATAACCACCGAGGACGCGGGTCGACTCCCCGAATTCGTGCCCCGGCTGCGCCACGGTCACCGCGTGGGCGCGGTAATCCGGCAGCAGCAGGTCCCGGCACAGCAGCCCACCGTTGGCGTGGGGATTCGCCCCCATCCGCCGGGTGCCTTCGGGAATGAAGCGGGAGAGATGGGGCCGCGGCACACCGTCGTCGTCGAACAGGCGTTCCGGTGCGTAGCTCGCGAGCCAGCGTTCGAGCACGGCCCGGTGTGCAGGCTGCGTGGCCGCATCACCGAAGGGCACCTGGTGGGCGCGCCAGGTCCCTTCCATTCTGCGACCATCGACGGTCACAGGTCCGGTCCAGCCCTTGGGGGATTTCAACACCAGCATGGGCCAACGTGGTCGCAGGGGTGTGGCGCCAGATCGGGCGGCGTGCTGGATCTCGCGGATCTCCTCCACAGCTTCGTCGAGCGCGGCGGCCATGGCCTGATGCACATCCCCGGGCGCAGCACTGTCCACCAGGATCATGCGGTGACCATAGCCGGTCATGAGCGCGTCGAGTTCATCGACTCCGATACGCGCGAGCACCGTGGGGTTGGCGATCTTGTAGCCGTTCAGATGCAGGATCGGCAGCACCGCGCCATCCCGGGCGGGATTCAGGAACTTGTTCGAGTGCCAGGCAGCGGCCAGCGGACCCGTTTCCGCCTCGCCGTCGCCGATCACGCAGGCCACGATCAGGTCCGGATTGTCGAACGCCGCTCCGTAGGCATGGGAAAGGGAATAGCCGAGTTCGCCGCCTTCGTGAATGGAGCCCGGAATCTCTGGCGCGACGTGACTCGGCAGGCCGCCGGGAAAGGAGAACTGGCGAAACAGCCGGGCCATGCCCTCGAGGTTGCGTGGCACCTCCGGGTAGACCTCGGAGAACGAGCCCTCGAGCCAGGTGTTGGCGGCAAGCGCCGGCCCCCCATGCCCCGGTCCGGTGACGAAGATCATATCCAGATCGCGGGTCCGGATGACACGGTTCAAGTGCGCATAGATGAAATTCAGCCCCGGCGTCGTGCCCCAATGGCCCAGCAGCCGCGGCTTGATGTGCGCCGCCACCAGCGGCTTGCGCAGCAGAGGATTGTCCAGCAGGTAGATCTGCCCCACCGAGAGGTAGTTGGCTGCGGCCCAGTAGTCCTCCATCGCGGCGAGGTCGTCATCCGACAGCGGCGTCGAACCTGAGGTCAAGTCCATCGTCTGGCGATTCATGACCTACTCCTTGTGCCATGCGGCCACAGCGGCCGGAAGCCCGCTCTCATAGCCTCGTCAACACTCAATCTGTGGGAGGCCCCCGTCGCGCAGCGCGGCAGGCCGGTTGCGGCCGCCTTCGCTGTCAATCATGCCTGTCCGCCCTCTCAGCCAGCCTCGACGCCGGCGGGCCGGTCGCGCTCCAACGCAGTGTGGGGAAAGGCCTCGAAAATCCTCCTCACGGCCCGTTCGGCACCGGTTCTCGGGTCGTCCAGAAGGCGCTGGGCAGCCCTGCCCTCGAGAATCCCTTCCCACACCAGCTGGTCGCGGCCGGCGTCCACCAGATCGATGTGCAGGGTCCCGACGGTGTACTGGGTGATGTCCCGGTCCATCGGATACGCGCCCCAGACGCCGTACCAGCCGCGGCGGTAGCCGTAGTACAAGCTCAGGCTCGGCCGTTCGGTGATACGGACCTGCTCCCGGGTGCGCACGAAGAAGTTGACCAGCAGATCCGGATCATCCGAGGGCTCGTAACCGCGCAGTTCCAGCGCGCGGCTGACCTCCGCCTGCAGGTAACGGGTCAGCAGAGACGTGTAGTCACCCTCATCGGTCCCCGCACGCTCCACGAAGCCGTAGCTGCGATAGTTCGAAAAGTCCGCCTCGTCGTCGTACAGGGTCCGTACCGGAGAAGTCGTGGCACAGGCTGCCAGCAGCAAAGCGCCGGCGACCAGAAGCAGTGGGGTCTTCATGATATTCATGGCGCTCTCCAGGAGTGTTGTGGACAGTCTGCGACACCGCGCCATGACTCTCATCGATCAGCCACGGGTCATGCGCTCGGCCGTGCGAATCATCTGGGCCGCATAACCCCACTCGTTGTCGTACCAGCTCATGATCTTCAGCAGATCGCCATCCACGACGCGGGTCAGCGTCAGATCGACGATGGAGGCGCGCGGGTCTCCGATGATGTCGGAGGAGACGATCTGATCGTCAGTGACGCCGAGGACACCGTCATAGCGGGCGGTCGCGGCCTCCTCCTCGAAGATGCGATTGACCTCCTCGACGCTGGTGGCGCGCTCGGTGATCAGCGTGATGTCCACCAGCGAGCCGACCGGTACCGGCGCGCGGATCGCGATGCCGTCGAAGCGGTTCTCGAACTGCGGCAGCGTCCGGGCGGTGGCTTCGGCCGCACCCGTCGTCGTCGGCACGAAGTTGATCGCGGCGGCCCGACCCCGGCGCCACTTCTTTGCCGCCGCATCCACCACCGGCTGCGACACCGTGTAGGCATGGATGGTGGTCATGATGGCCTTGGTCAGACCGATGCGGCGTCCGATCACCTCCATGACCGGCGCGCTGCAGTTGGTCGTGCAGCTCGCACAGGACACCATGTCCGCATCAGCCATATCGTTCACATCGCTGACGCCATGAACCACGAAGGGGATGCCATCGCCCTTGGCCGGCGCCGACAGGATCACCTTTCCGGCACCGGCTTCGAGGTGTTTCCCGAGGTCTTCCCTGCGGGTGAACACGCCGGTGCAGTCGAACACGAGATCGATGCCCATCTCCGCCCACGGCAGACGCGCGGGGTCGCCCTCGTTCAGAACTCGATAGCGTTCGTTTCCCACCAGCAGCTCGCTGCCTTCGGCCCGCACCACCTCCGGATAACGTCCATAGAACGAGTCGTACTGCAGCAGGTAGGCGAGATTGTCAGCCTCGGCCACGTCGTTCACCGCCACCAGTTCGAGCTCAGGCGTTTCGTGCGCGAGCTTCAATGTCGCCCGACCGATCCGCCCCAGCCCGTTGATCGCCACTCGTGCCACCATCATCGTATTCCTCGGCAGCCAGCCCTTTAGCGGGCCGATGCGGGCTACGCTAGCAGGCCGCCGAGGCTTGCGAATTGACCGCAGTCAACGCTGTCGCGACGCGCCCCGATGCGGACCAGGCACGCTCGCCAGTTCTGGAACAAACTCCAACCAATCGAATTTGCAGGGCTTCTGGCGGCTTCAATCGCCCGCACTGCGGGCTCCCACAGCGGGGCAGTGCCAGCAGCTGGCCATTCGCTCGAGCGAAGGTTGTGGGAGCCCGCACTGCGGGCGATGTGTAACGGCGGCGCGGAGCTCGACAGTTCCTTCCGCGACAGCGCCAAATCCGTTGGTGGCCCGCTACAACCACGGGCTCCCACAGCGGGGCAGTGCCAGCAGCTGGCCATTCGCTCGAGCGAAGGTT
>JAFIFL010000104.1 GCA_020832055.1 Gammaproteobacteria bacterium | reverse complement strand
AAATGCGCCGATCGGCATGACGTTCGGCGCAGGCAGCGACATCAGCTTCGGCAGTAGGACTCCAGATCGGGCCATCTGCCTGCAGGCTAGTCGAGCAATAGGGTGACGGGGCCGTCGTTGACGAGATGCACCTGCATGTCGGCACCGAATCGGCCCGTGGCCGTCGTGGCCCCGGCTTCCCGACAGCAGGCGACGAAGTGTTCGTAAAGCGGTTCGGCCTGTTCCGGCGGGGCGGCGGTGGAGAAGCCGGGCCGGCGCCCACGCCGGGTATCGGCGCAAAGGGTGAACTGCGAGACCACCAGCAGTTCGCCGTCGACGTCCACCAGCGAACGGTTCATCGGCTTGTCGTCGTCCGGAAAGATGCGCAGCTCCAGGGTTCGGCGAGCCAGCCGCTCGGCATCCGCAACGCTGTCTTCCCGGGCCACGCCGAGCAGGACCAGCAGCCCCCGGTCGATTTGGCCGACGATCTCGCCGGCCACCTCGACCCGGGCACTGCTCACCCGCTGTAGCAGTGCCCGCATCAATCAATCGGCCTTGCGGCTGTCGCGGCGGCGCTCATGCTCCTTGAGCAGCTTCTTGCGGACCCGGATCGCCTTTGGGGTCACCTCCACCAGCTCGTCGGTGTCGATGAACTCCAGCGCCTGCTCCAGGCTCATGCGCACCGGCGGGTGCAGCAGCAGGTTCTCGTCGCTGCCCGCAGCGCGGATGTTGGTGAGCTGCTTTTCCTTGGTGGGGTTCACCGGCAGGTCATTGCCGCGGCTGTGGATGCCGACGACCATGCCCTCGTAGACCTCGGTGCCGGGATCCACCATCATCCGGCCGCGCTGCTGTAGCGTGAACAGGGCGTAGGCATTGGCCTTGCCCGCCACGTTGGAGACCAGCACGCCATTGACCCGCTCGGAACCCGAACCGCTCTGGAACGGACCCCAGTGGGAGAAGGTGTGGGTGAGGATGCCGCTGCCCGAGGTCAGCGACAGGAACAGCTGACGGAAGCCGATCAAGCCACGGGAGGGCATGACGAAGTCGAGGCGCACCCGGCCACGACCGTCCATCACCATGTTGTTGAGTTCACCGCGCCGGCGGCCGAGTTCCTCGATCACCGATCCCTGGTGCTCTTCCTCGACGTCCACCACCAGCGTTTCGAAGGGCTCCTGCCGCTCGCCGTCCACCTCACGGGTGATGACTTCCGGGCGTGACACGCCGAGTTCGTAGCCTTCCCGGCGCATGGTCTCGATCAGCACCGAGAGATGCAGCTCACCGCGACCGGACACCTTGAACCGGTCCGGGTGTTCCGTGTCTTCCACCCGCAGCGCCACGTTGTGGAGCAGTTCCCGATCGAGTCGGCCGCGGACATGGCGGCTGGTGAGGAACTTGCCCTCCCGGCCCGCCAGCGGCGACGTGTTCACCTGGAAGGTCATGGACACCGTGGGCTCGTCCACGGTCAGCGCCGGCAGCGGCTCGGGCGCGGCCGGATCGCAGATGGTGTCGGAAATGGCGAGATCGGCAATGCCGGTGACGCTGACGATGTCGCCGGCGTTCGCCGAGCTGATTTCCTTGCGTTCCAGGCCGTCGTAGCCGAGCACGCCGAGAATGCGACCGGAACGACGCTTGCCGTCACGGTCCACCACGGCCACGGTCATGCCGGGGCGGATGGTGCCGCGCTGAACCCGGCCGAGGCCGATGACGCCGACGTAGCTGGAGTAATCCAGGGCGCTGATCTGCATCTGCAGCGGGCCGTCGGCCTCCACGGCCGGCGGCGGCACCTGTTCGACGATGAGATCGAGCAGCGGCCCCATGTGATCCTGCATGGTATCGAGGCTGTGGCCGGCCCGGCCGAGCAGGGCCGAGGCATACACGGTGGTGAAGTCGAGCTGGTGTTCGTCCGCATCGAGGCGATCGAACAGGTCGAGCACCTCGTGCTCCACCCAGTCGGGTCGGGCGCCGTCGCGATCCACCTTGTTGATGACCACGATCGGACGCAGGCCGCGGGCAAAAGCCTTGCGGGTCACGAACCGGGTCTGCGGCATCGGCCCATCCACCGCGTCGACCAGCAGCAGCACCGAATCGACCATGGACAGCACCCGCTCGACCTCGCCGCCGAAGTCGGCGTGACCGGGGGTGTCGACGATGTTGATGCGCACACCCTTCCACTCGATGGAGGTGTTCTTGGCCAGAATCGTGATGCCGCGCTCACGCTCGAGGTCATTGCTGTCCATGACGCGTTCGCCGGATCCCGCTGAAAAGCGGCCGGTTTCCTGCAGCAGGCGGTCCACCAGCGTGGTCTTGCCGTGGTCGACGTGGGCGATGATGGCGACATTGCGCAGATTGGCGGCTGCGACCTGGGTGCTTGCAACTTGAGCTTCAGACACGGTGGGAGACTGCTCTGGCCGGTAGGCGGGGCGCGCATTATACAGACTCGCGTCCTCCTGCGGGGAAAACCATTGGAAAGTTCTTGACAGCGCGCCGGCAGTGCAGCGGCAGGCCTTGGAGGCGCGCTTTCGCACCATATGAGGGCGTCATGCTAGGATCGCACCGATTGGGTGCACCGTTATCGGCCGCGCACAGCGGGGACCCCAGGAAATGCGCGCATCAAATTGGCGCACGCCCTGGCATTCATTTTGCATTCGTGCACAGGTAGTGCTCGCTTGACGCCGGCCGCCATGGCGGCGCCTGCGCAATCAGGCACAGCAAACGCAACCCAAGCCTAAGAATCCGGAGGAGTGGTATGTCAGAGAAAACCCTGAAGATGATCAAGGACAACGACGTGAAGTGGGTTGATCTCCGCTTCACCGACCCCCGCGGCAAGGAGCAGCACACCACCTTCCCCGCGGCCGTCATAGACGCCGATTTCTTCGAGAACGGCGCGATGTTCGATGGCTCCTCCGTGGCAGGCTGGAAGGGCATCAACGAGTCGGACATGATCCTGAGACCGGACGACAGCACCGCGGTGCTCGATCCGTTCTCCGAGGATACCAGCCTCAATCTTCGCTGCGACGTGATCGAGCCGAGCACCATGCAGCCCTATGTCCGGGATCCCCGCGGTACGGCCAAGATGGCCGAGGCCTACCTGAAGGAAACCGGTATCGGTGATACCTGCTTCTTTGGTCCCGAGGCCGAGTTCTTCGTCTTCGACGACGTCCGCTTCAAGGTCGGCATGGGTCATTCCATGTTCTCGGTATCCGCCGAAGAGGCAGCCTGGGAATCCGGCTCCGAGTTCGAAGGCGGCAACCTCGGCCACCGGCCGCGGGTCAAGGGCGGCTACTTCCCGGTCCCGCCGGTGGATTCCGCCTACAACCTGCGCAATGCCATGTGCACGGCCATGCAGGAGATGGGGCTGACCATTGACGTCCATCACCACGAGGTGGCGACGGCCTGTCAGAACGAGATCGGGGTCAAGTTCAACACCCTCACCAGCAAGGCCGACGAGGTACAGATCTACAAGTACTGCGTGCACAACGTCGCCCATGCCTACGGCAAGACCGCCACCTTCATGCCCAAGCCGCTGGTGGGTGACAACGGCAGCGGCATGCACGTCCACCAGTCAATCTGGAAGGATGGCGTGAACCTGTTTCACGGCGACAAGTACGCCGGACTGTCGGAAACGGCGCTGTACTACATCGGCGGCATCATCAAGCACGCCCGTGCGCTGAACGCCTTCACCAACGCCAGCACCAACAGCTACAAGCGTCTGGTGCCCGGCTTCGAGGCTCCGGTCCTGCTGGCCTACTCCGCCCGCAACCGCTCGGCGTCGATCCGCATTCCCTACATTCAGGGCGACAACCCGAAAGCCAAGCGGGTGGAAGTGCGCTTCCCGGATGCCACGGCCAATCCGTACCTGGCGTTCTCCGCCATGCTCTTGGCCGGGATCGACGGCATCAAGAACAAGATCCACCCCGGCGATGCCATGGACAAGGATCTCTACGACCTGCCCCCGGAGGAGCTCGTAGGCATTCCCACCGTGTCCAGCTCGCTGGAACAGGCGCTGGACTCGCTGGACGCGGACCGCGACTTCCTCAAGCAGGGCGGTGTCTTCAGCGATGGTCAGATCGACGGCTACATCGCGCTGAAGCGGGATGATGTGCAGTTGTTGAACATGAACACCCACCCCGTCGAGTTCGAGATGTACTACTCGGTCTGATCGGCTCAGTCTGACGGACTCGCTGTCCCGGAGTCCGTCCGGCAGCAGCCGGTCGAGGGCAGGGAGCCGTTCTTCGCGTCGGTCGTCGCTGCACCTCGTCACCCTGAAGCCCCCGCTTGCCGGGGGCTTCTTGTTTCTGGCCGGCAGCCGCCTATCCTGTGGACAGTCAGAGGTCGGCCTGGAGGTCAAGTCATGCAACGACTTACGCAACCACTCATGCCGCGGCGTCCTTTCGAAATCCTGCTTGCCGCTGCGTTGCTGCTGACCGTCTGGTCGCTGCCCGGCCTCGCCCAGGACATCTACGTCACCCAGGACGAGCAGGGCAATCCGGTCTACAGCGACCGTCCCCGCGGCGATGCTGTCGCCCCGATCATTCTGCGGGACTCGAACATCTACGAAGCCCAGCCGATTCCGGAAGTCGAGCCGCGGGCGAGTCGTCGCCGCGGCCAGGGCAACGACGATGCAACGGTGCGCTACAGCGTGCGCATCACCGAGCCCGCGGACGAAGCGGCCATCCGCTCGCCAGAAGGTCGCGTCGCGGTCGAAGTCAGCGTGGAGCCCGGCCTGCGATCGGGGCACCGCCTGGAGCTGCTTCGCAACGGTGAGCCGGTCCCGGGCGAAGGCCCCGGTTTCAGCGTTCAGACCTACGATCGCGGCGCCAGCGAGTTCGTCGCCCGGGTGATGGACGGCGATCGGGAACTGGCCCGCAGCGAAGCGGTGACGGTCTATCTCCTGCGCCGGGGTCTGCTGTCCCCGGCTCCTGCCAACCCGGCCCCCAACTTTCGGCCGAGGAGCGCGCCCTGAGTCGGCGCGGGCCCTTCGCACCAATGTGGTGCACTATGTTCGTGCGTCTTTTAGACTCTGTGCCCTGTACTGGACCGCGGCCGCCGGCGGCGGCATCACTGTCCGCGCTGGGTGGGGCCAGCCTGCCCGGCAGGGACCGTCAGCGAGCGCTTACTCTCGACTTATATCCAGGCGTGCCCGGTGCCGGTGCAGATGGTGCGAAATTTGCAGCACGCCTCGAGAGCCGCAAACGAGCCGATCATGGATTCGCTGTATCGTCACATTCTGGAGCACCAGTCGACCGCCGTCGTGTTGCTCGACGGCAAACTCTGCGTGACCTATCTGAACCAGTCCGCGGAGTTCCTGCTGGCAGCCAGCCATGAACGCAGCCAGGGCGATCCCCTGCGCCTGCTGCTGCGCGGCGACGAGGATTTCGAAAGTGAACTCGAGGCGGCGCTGACCAAGGAACAGTCCTACACCCGGCGCATCACCCAATTGACCGCGGTCCAGTCCAGCGCCCGGGAGATCACCGTGGACTATACGGTCACGCCGATGACCGATTGCGACCAGGGCGGTCTGCTGCTCGAGCTGCAGCCACTCGATCGCCTGCTGCGCATCAACCGTGATGCCGCCCAGCTCACTCTGCAGCGCACGACCCGTCACCTCGTGAGAGGGCTGGCGCACGAGATCAAGAATCCGCTCGGCGGCATTCGCGGGGCAGCCCAGCTGCTCGCTCGGGAGCTCGATCGTCCCGCCCTCGTCGAGTACACCGACGTCATTATCGAGGAGGCCGATCGGCTGCGTAATCTGGTGGACCGCATGCTCGGTCCCAACCAGTTGCCGCACTATCGCAGCGGCAACATCCATCGGATCCTCGAACGGGTGCGACAGCTGATCACCGCGGAGCATCCCGGGCGGCTGCGCATCGAACGCGACTACGACCCGTCCATTCCCGAGCTGACCTGCGATCCGGATCAGCTGCTGCAGGCCTTTCTCAATGTCACCCGCAATGCGGCCCAGGCCCTCGAAGACACCGAGGATGCGGTGATCACTTTCCGCTCCCGGACCATGCGCCAGTTCACCATCGGCGACGAACGCCACCGGCTCGTCGTGCGCGTCGACATCCTCGACAACGGTCCCGGCGTGCCGCCGGAGATGATCGAGAGGCTGTTTTATCCAATGATCAGCGGACGCGCTGACGGGACCGGGCTCGGTCTGTCCATCACCCAATCCATCATTGCCCAGCACGGAGGCTTGATCGAATGCGAAAGCGAGCCTGGCAGCACCTGTTTCACCATCCTGCTGCCGTTGGAGAGCAACGATGAAGGCGCGTGACCGGATCTGGGTCATTGATGACGACCGCTCCATCCGCTGGGTGCTCGAGCGCGCCCTGGAGCAGGAGGGCATGGCGCCGCAGACCTTCGAAAATGGTGCCGCGGCCCTGACCCGGCTGCAGTCCGAGCTGCCCGAAGCCATCATCAGCGACATCCGCATGCCCGGTATCGACGGGCTGTCGCTGCTCGAGCGGCTGCGCACGGAACACCCCGAGATCCCGGTGATCATCATGACCGCCCATTCGGATCTCGAAAGCGCCGTCACGTCCTATCAAAGCGGGGCCTTCGAGTACCTGCCAAAGCCTTTCGACGTGGATGACGCCGTCGCCGTGGCCAAACGTGCCATCGCCCATGCCCATGAGCAGAAGGCCGTCCTGCCCGCGGTGGAGGAGCCGCCGCCCACTGAAATCATCGGTCAGGCACCGGCGATGCAGGAGGTCTTCCGGGCCATCGGCCGGCTGTCCCACTCCAACATCACGGTGCTGATCAACGGCGAGTCAGGGACCGGCAAGGAACTGGTCGCCCATGCCCTGCACCGCCACTCGCCCCGTCACAAAGGGCCCTTCATCGCCCTGAACATGGCGGCCATCCCCCACGATCTCATCGAGTCGGAGCTGTTCGGGCACGAGAAGGGGGCCTTCACGGGGGCGGCGGCGCAGCGCCAGGGGCGTTTCGAGCAGGCCGACGTCGGGACGCTGTTCTTGGATGAGATCGGCGACATGCCGGCGGAGACCCAGACCCGGCTGCTGCGGGTGCTCGCGGACGGCGAGTTCTACCGCGTTGGCGGCCATCAGCCCATCAAGGTGGACGTGCGCATCATTGCTGCGACCCACCAGAATCTCGAAGGCCTGGTCCGCGAGGGACGGTTCAGGGAGGATCTCTTTCATCGCCTGAACGTGATCCGCATTCACATCCCCAAGCTGTCCGAACGGCGTGGTGACATTCCACTGCTGGCCCGCCACTTCCTGTCCTCCGCAGCCCAGGAACTCGGCGGTGAACCGAAGCTCCTGCGTCCGGAAACGGAAGAGTATCTGGCCAACCTCGACTGGCCCGGCAACGTCCGCCAGCTCGAGAATACCTGTCGCTGGTTGACGGTGATGGCTTCCGGGCGCGAAGTCCACATCGGTGACCTGCCGCCCGAACTCAGGCTCAGCGACGGTGGCACCCAGCAGACCACCAACTGGGAGGCCGCCCTGCGCAACTGGAGCGATCAGGAGCTGGCCCGCTTCCGCCCGGGGCAAAGCTCACCGCTGCTGGAGGTGGCCATGCCCAAGTTCGAGCGCATCCTGATCGAAACCGCACTCAAGCACACCGGTGGGCGGCGCCGTGACGCCTCCGAGCTGCTCGGCTGGGGGCGCAACACGCTGACCCGCAAGATCAAGGAACTCGACATGGACGCCGTTGAAGACGGCGACGACGACGACTGACCACGCAGGCCTGATGCCGGTCACTCGGTGCGGGCCGGTGCAGGCCTCCGGGTGGTCGAGCTTGCAGCAGGTCGAGGGGTCAGAAGTTGGCGGCGCGGCCGTAGGTCGGCATCGGCGGCTGCAGCATGGCGAACAGGTTGCGCGGATCCTCAGGGTCCGGGATGAGTGCCACGTCGGTGGCCTTGCGCAGATTGGCGTACAGCCAGTTCAGCGCCGCGTGATCCTCGAGCGCAAAACCGACGGAATCGAACAGGGTGATGGCATCCCGGGTCTGCCGGCCGTCGCGCGTGCCGCGAGCGATTTCGTGAAATTCCGTCACCGGCAGCGTCGAACCCTGGATCTCGCCCTCGATGCGGGTCTGTGGCTCGTATTCGACGATGATGTCGCAGGCGGGCAGCACGACCGGGTCGAGTTCCGTCTTGCCGGGGCAGTCGCCGCCCACTGCATTGATGTGCATGCCGGGTCGCAGCATGGCCGGGGTCAGCAGCGACTGACGGTCCTTGATGGCCGTGGCTACGGTCACCAGATCGGCGCCGGCGACGGCCTCGGCGATGGATGCGCAGGGCACCAGTTCCAGATTCTGCTGCGCCATGTTGTGGGCGTACTTCTCCATGGCCGCCGGATCGACGTCGTAGAAGCGGATCTGCCGCAGCGGTCGTTCGTTGCGCAGCGCCAGGGTCTGGAACTCGGACTGGGCGCCGGTGCCGATCAAGGCCAGGGTGTGGGTGTCCAAACGCGCGCAGTGCCGCGCCACCATGGCCGAAGTGGCGGCCGTACGCAGTGCCGTCAGCAGGGTCATTTCCGTGACCAGCAGCGGATAACCACTGGCCACGTCGGACAGAATGCCCAGTGCCGCCACGGTCATGCGGCCGTCCTTCGGGTTGTCGGGGTGGCCGTTGACGTACTTGCAGGCGTAGCGCGTGGCGTCGGCCACCGGCATCAGTTCGATCACGCCGTGGTCGAAATGGGTGGCGTGACGGGCGCTCTTGTCGAAATCGTCCCAGCGCACATAGGCGGCTTCTATGGCCTCGGTGAGTTCTGAGAGGACCACTTCGATGCCGCGTTCGGCGACGAACCGCTGCAGAGTGGGAACGTCGATGACTCGCACCATGACCGAACTCCAGGTAGCCGGGGAAATAAAATTCACCGGCGTACTTTAGGCTCTCTGCCTTTGATTGGAGGCGGAAAGTCGGTGTCCTGAGCGTACTTTCTGCGCATTTTTGCGGCCGAAGGTGCAGAAAGTTTCCCGGCGGAGGAAACTGGGGGACAGGGCCTGCCACGGAGGCTTCGAGGATGGAACTCGATCGGACCGATCAGCGCATACTGAGGGTGCTGCAGGTGAACGGCCGCATCTCCAATCGGGACCTGGCCGAGCGGGTGGCGCTCAGTCCGAGCGCCTGCCTGAAGCGGGTTCGTCGGCTCGAGCAAGCCGGCGTCATTCGCGGCTACCGCGCCGATCTCGATCTCTCCCGCGTGCGCGATTCGGTCACGGTGTCTGCCGAGGTGACACTCGGGCGCCATCAGGTGGCCGACTTCGCTCGTTTCGAATCGGAGCTCGCCGCCATCCCGGAAGTGGTGGAGGCCTGTCAGATCAGTGGCCGCTTCGACTTTCTCGTGACTTTCGTCTGCCGCGACATCGACCATTACCGGGAACTCACCGACGGTCTGCTCGACGGTGATTCCGGCGTGAGCACCATCACCTCGAACATCCGGATGAAGGTCTCCAAGGGTTTCGCCGGTTATCCGCTCGACTGAGGCTCCCGTCGGCGATTCGCCCGCGACTGCGCCCGCCTGAGGGAGGGCGGGTGACTGAGTCGAGCGATGGGGGCCCGATCTGAGTAGAATCCCGGGCCATCCGTATCCGACCATCCCAGATCAGGAGTTCCTCCCCATGCCTGCCGATCGCGCCGAATCCATCCGACTCGAACTCGAAGCCTTCATGGATGCCCACATCTATCCCAACGAGCAGCGCTATCACGACGAGCTCAACGGGCTGGCCGACCGGTTCTCCACCGTCCCGGTGATGGAGGAACTCAAGGCCAAGGCACGGGAAGCGGGTCTGTGGAATCTCTGGATGCCGGCGGATCACGGCGGTCTCACTAATGAGGAGTACTGCCCGCTGGCCGAGATCATGGGCCGGGTGCTGTGGGCGCCTGAGGCGTTCAACTGCAATGCTCCCGATACCGGCAACATGGAAGTCTTCCTGAAGTACGGCACCGAGGCGCAGAAGCAGGAATGGCTCGAGCCCCTGCTCGCAGGCGAGATCCGTTCTTCCTACTGCATGACCGAGCCCGACGTGGCGTCCAGCGATGCCACCAACGTGCGCACCTCCATCACCCGCGACGGCGACGAGTACGTCATCAACGGCAAGAAGTGGTTCATCACCAACGCGCCCTACGAGCGCACTAAGATCTTCATCGTCATGGGCAAGTCCGACCCGGACAATGCCAACCGCCACCTGCAGCAGAGCCAGATTCTGGTGCCCAAGCACACGCCGGGCGTGAAGATCGTCCGTCCGCTGACGACGCTGGGCTACGACGATGCGCCGCTGGGCCACGCCGAGGTGCACTTCGAGAACGTCCGCGTGCCTGCCGCGAACATCCTCCTCGGTGAGGGCCGCGGCTTCGAGATCGCCCAGGGGCGCCTCGGACCCGGCCGCATCCATCACTGCATGCGCCTGATCGGCAGCGCCCAGCGGGCGCTGGAGTTCGCCTGCCGGCGCGCCGTGAGTCGCGAGACCTTCGGCCGCAAGCTCTCCGATCATCAGAGCGTGCTCGAGGACATCGCCAAGTCCTTCAGCGAGATCGAGCAGGCCCGCCTGCTGACCCTGAAGACCGCGCGCAGGATCGACGAAGTGGGCGCCAAGGATGCCCGTGACCTGATCGCGGCGTCGAAGATCGTGGTGCCGATGATGGCGCAGACGGTCATCGATCGCTGCATGCAGATTCACGGCGCCGGCGGTCTCACGGCGGACTACCCCATGGCCGAGGCATTCAACTACGCTCGCTGGTGCCGTCAGGCCGACGGTCCCGATCAGGTGCACATGATGTCGCTGGGCAAGCAGATCATCCGCCGTTACGCGGATTGAATCGGCTACCGGGAGCCATGAAACAACCGGCCACGCACCTGTCCCATCGCAGCGGCTGGCTGCGAGCCGCCGTGCTCGGCGCCAATGACGGCATCGTGTCCACGGCGAGTCTCATCCTGGGTGTGGCGGCGGCGGGTGTGGGCACGGAAGCCATGCTGGTAGCTGGGATCGCCGGCGCGGTGGCGGGTGCGATGTCCATGGCGGCCGGCGAGTATGTGTCGGTCAGTTCCCAGGCCGACACCCAGCGCGCCGACCTGGCTCTAGAACGGCGGGAACACGCGGAGGACCCGGACTACGAGCATGCCGAATTGACCGCCATCTACGTCCGTCGCGGCCTGCAGCCGGAGCTGGCTGACGAGGTGGCGGGTCAGCTGATGCGCCACGATGCGCTGGGAGCCCACAGCCGGGACGAGATCGGTATCTCCACGACGTTGGCGGCACGGCCGATGCAGGCGGCCTTGGCTTCGGCATCCACCTTCGCCACAGGCGCCGCGCTGCCCCTGCTGGTGGTGCTGATATGGCCCCGGGAATGGCTCATTCCTGCGCTGGCGCTGAGCGTGCTGCTGTTTCTGGGGCTGCTGGGCTACCTGTCGGCCAAAGCGGGTGGCGCGCCGCCTGCCCGGGCGGTGGTTCGGGTCATGTTCTGGGGCGGTCTCGCCATGGCCGTGACCACAGCCGTGGGGTCGCTGTTCGAAGTCGCGGTCTGATCGACGCAAGCTCATGCCCGGGGGTCGCCTGTCAGCACCGGACAGGCGGCCCCCGGCGCTGGCTCAGCCAGCCTTCCGCTGAGGCGCGGCGGCGGGTTTGCTCCTCGGCGCCTTGTCGCTTTCCAGCCACTTTTCCAGCGTTTCGTGGAAGTGGCGGATCTTCGTCTCCTGGTAGCTGGCGTAGATGGTCTCGCCCTTGGGGTGGCTGTGCAGCCCCTTCTGCACCATGCGGTGATTGACGTAGTCCTGGTTGAAGATCTTGGCCAGGTTGCTGCCGATTTCCGGCGCCAGGGTGTAGTCGTCATCGAGGTCCAGGAAGGTGCACTTGGCGGGTGGTGGCGCTTCCACGCCTTCCGGCAGCGGCACCATGTACATCACCTCGTGCAGCGACTGTTCCGGATTGTCACCGTCCGGGCGGAAGCGGTAGAAGATCGGACTGAAATCCGCCCAGGGGCTGAGGTTGGGAAACAGGGAGTAGTAGATCGCATCGTTGAGATCGGCATCGCTGATTTTGTCGACCGCGTCCCCGAACTGCGGCCGCATCTGTTCCCGTCGTGCCTTCGCGACACTGTCCCGGTAGCCCCGGGGCGACGATGTGTCGTAGACCATGGGCGTATCTTCCTCGCCGGGGCAGATCTTGCCGCCCACCCAGTTACACATCTGAATGTCAGCGGACTTGACCTCCCCTTCCACGTATTCCGCGGCAGCCGTGAAGCGTCCGGTCTTGCCGTTCGGCAGCGTCACCTCCACGAGGTCGTCCTCGATGCGGCGATAGACGTGGCCGCTGAGCAGATGCTTGAGGCTGGTAAATGCCTTGCCGTCGGGATAGACCGACATGTCCGGGTTCTTCAGGCCAGTGTGAGGACTCGGCGGGCCTGACGGGGACATGGCCCGCGACAGGTTGCCGAAGACGTCGTACTTGGAATTGACGTCTCCGAAGGACCCGAGCAGTGCCGGATGGGTGGCCACCACGTGGTAGGACTCCATGAAGGCTTCCTGGGCCACCTTCCAGTTGCAGGGCAGGCGCTTGATCAGGTGCGCGGCCTTGTAGCGGCGCTCGAAAGGAATGCCGAAGTGGCGGTCGATGTCGCCTAAGAAATCCGCCAGGGGCTCGCAGTCGGGGTCGGGATTGATGAAGACGAAGCCGCCCCAGTGGCCGACGCGCACTTCCGGCAGGGAGTACTCCTCCTCGGTCACCGTCGGGAAGTCCCAGTGCCCGGGGATCTCTTTCAGGCTGCCGTCAAGATTCCAGGACCAGCCGTGGAAGGGACAGCGGAAGACCTTCAGCTCCTTGCGATGGTTGTCGCACAGGGCCCGGCCCCGGTGCAGGCAGGCATTGGGGAAGGCCTTCACCTCGGTTTCGGAGACCCGGACCACCATGTAGGAGAGGCTGGCGATGTCGTAGACGTGGGTGTCGCCCACGTTGGGGATGTCCGACTCGTGGCAGGCCATCTGCCAGACCCGCTTCCACAGCCGCTCCACCTCGAGGTCGTGGACCTCCTTGGAGAAATAGCGCTCCACCGGAATTTTGGTCACACCCGGCGCCATGGGCGAGTCTTCCAGGTAGACCGCCGGCGGCGGCACCGTATCGCTCTTGAGCAGGTCGTTGTAGGCAATGCCGTTGGACCGATCGTGTCCTGTCTTGGTCTCGACCATGTGGCCTCCGTCGTCAATCGTTGGTGAGTCGAGTATAGGCACCTCGAAGCGCTCAGGTCATGTCCGGGCGGAGGCTGCGCAGGGTCAGCGGATGCCGAGGGCCGCCAGGATCGCGCTCTGATCGAAATAGGGACGTTCGCAGATGATCTTCGCCGACCCGGGCGCGAACTCGAAGGTCGCGGCCATGCGGACGCGAAAGCTGCGGCCTGTGGCCTCGATGCGGCGTCCCTGCACCCGCAATGGTCCGCGGTGGGTCCCGGTCAGCCAGAATTCGACATGGACCGTGTCGTCGTCACTGGCCGCGATGGAGATGATCTCATTGCCCTGGTCGGGAAATGGCACCCGCGAGCCAGTGAAGTAGCCGCGCACGGCGTCTTCACCATCAAACACCGCGCCCGTCCCGTAGAGCTCGTGGCGGGGATGGGCGAAGGTGGCGATGACGGCATCCCAGTCCTGGACGCACTCCAGGGCCATATGGTCCTTCACGGTCTGTACCCGCCGAGCGGCCAAACCCTCGCTCATGCTGCTGCCTCTTGTGGTGTCCCAGGGAACCTCTGGCTGCCAGCATGGCAGTGCCATGCCCGGGATGCGATTTGGGTATGATCCCACGCATGGAGCGACATAGCCTGAGCGCTTTCGGCACGGCGCACGCTGCCGCGCCACGCCCCGGGGCAGCCCAGCTTGCGGAGGCCACCATGACAGAGCAGATCCTGACGCCTGGCGCATTCGCCACTCACGAAGTCTTCAATCAACCGACGCCATTCGAGGACGTGAACCTGTTCGCCTCCGACCGGGTGCTGAGGGAGGCCGTGGAGCGCGAGGGTGCCGGCCATGCACGGGGTGATCTCAGCAGCTTCGGCGCCCGCATCGGCAGCGCCGAGATCATGGATCTCGGGCGGCAGGCCAACGTCTGGCTACCGGTGCACAAGGGCTTCGACCGCTTCGGTCATCGCAGCGATCGAGTGGAGTTTCACCCGGCCTACCATCG
>JAFIFL010000103.1 GCA_020832055.1 Gammaproteobacteria bacterium | reverse complement strand
TCTGTTCCGCAATCCGTTCAGACCGCGGCTCCGGTTTCGGTTCTGCTCTGGGTTCGGGTCTCGGCTGCGGTGTCGGCTCGGCTCTCGGCTCCCACTCCAGGTCCGGATCAGGCTCCGATCTGGCCGCCCACACGGCCTGCCATTCTTCCTCGGTTTTCCACTCCGGATCAGACGTCAGGTCCGGTTCCGGCGCCTCGGCGAGAGGTTCGGGGTGCGGCAACGGTTCGGGCTCAGGCTCCAGCATGGCGGGCGCAGAACGGTGCTCCGCCGGTTCATCCGGGACAGAGAAGAACATCGCTCCCGCAATCACGGCGATGATGAGGGCGACGATGGCGATCCAATGTCGCATATCCATGATGCATTCCCCCAGTTCCAAAGCGCCCCGTCTAGCCTACCGTCTCCGGCTTCGAAGCACCTACATCCGCAGCTGGGTCCGGCACCGGCGGGCAGCCATTTCTGCCTCGCCCACCGCCACCAACGGTTTCTGGCGACAGCGCTGCCAAACCGCTACAGCAGTTCCCTGATCTCCCGCAGTTTGGCCTGCACCTTGCGCTGATTCTCCGGCCCCATGCGGATCAGCTGTTTCTGCGCTGGCAGCAGCTCTTCGAGAGCAGGATTGGCAAACTCGAACATCACCGATGGCTGCCTCAGCACGATATCGCCGGTGACCACGGGCGTGTCGATCAGCAGGTCGATGGCACGGCGCAGTCGATCCCGCACGTCCACGTCCTGCAAGCCGAGTTCGGCATAGGCCTCCTCGATCAGAGGTTCCATGAGCCGCAGCAGGGCCACGGCCTGACTCGGTTGCAGGGCTGAGGCCACCGCGGCAAGGCGATCATAGCGACGATAACTCTGGGGGTTGAGGTAGGGCCGGTCGTCACGGTGGATCACCGAGAAACTCTCACGGGGGGCCATGAATGCCACCGGATCCCGCGACACGTTGCCCTCCGCAAGATTCTCGAGCACGACGACGAACTTGCGCAGCAGGTCGTCACTGGCCAACACCCGTTCGATGGAGCCGTCGGCAGTCAGGACCTCCGCCTGTTCCCGCAGGAAGTTGTCGCTGTCGTCCAGGGGCGGCAACTCGACGGTCTCCGGCTCCGGCTCCGGTTGAGGTCGGGGCTCGGTCCGGACTAGAGGCTCGGCGTCCGGCTCCGGCGCATCGCGCTCGGGCGCCCTGGGAGTCGTCGGCACCACGGTCGGGGGCTCCGGCGCGACCGGCACCGGCCGGGGCTCCGGGGGCTCATCCGGACCGGAAAAGAACATCGCTCCGGCGATCACCGCGAGGATGATGGCAACGATGGCGATCCAGTGACGCATGTCCATGGTTCACTTTTCCTCGACTTCAACGTACCGCTTAGAGTACGCCCAATGGCATCGAATCGCTTGCCGTCCCGCATTTCCATTAGACTTCCATACTCGCAAGGTTGCTTCCCCAATGACCTGCCGGCACCCGGCTTCGGGCAGGCCGTTCACCAACGATACTGGAGTGGCGCACATGAACGTGGCGCAGACCGACATCCGCAGCGTCGCTGACGCGCTTGGCGGCCAGGTGGCCCTCGATTCGGCCATCCGCATCCGCGGCTGGGTCCGGACCCGCCGGACGTCCAAGGGCGGGTTTTCCTTCATCGCCGTCAATGACGGCTCCTGCTTCGACGCCATCCAGGTGGTGGCGGATCAGACCCTGCCGAACTACGAGGCGGACGTCACGCAGATGACGCCCGGCTGCTCGGTGATCATCGACGGCACCCTGGTGGCCTCCGAAGGCAAGGGTCAGGACTTCGAAATCCAGGCCAGCGCAGTGGAGCTGATCGGCGACGTGGACGACCCTGAGCACTATCCCATCGCCAAGAAACGCCACACCTTCGAGTACCTGCGCACCGTGGCCCACCTGCGGCCGCGCACCAACACCTTCGGTGCCATCGCCCGGGTCCGCAACTGCCTGTCCCAGGCCATTCACAGCTACTTCAACGAACAGGGCTTCGTCTGGGTGAATACACCCATCATCACCGCCAGCGACTGCGAGGGTGCCGGTGAACTGTTCCGGGTCAGCACCCTGGATGCCGTGAACCCGCCGCGCACACCCGAGGGCGGCGCCGACTTCAAGCAGGACTTCTTCGGCGAGGAGGCCTTCCTGACCGTATCCGGCCAGCTGCAGGTGGAGAGCTACTGTCTGGCCCTGTCGAAGGTCTACACCTTCGGGCCGACGTTCCGGGCGGAGAATTCCAATACCAGCCGCCATCTGGCGGAGTTCTGGATGGTGGAACCGGAGGTGGCCTTCGCCGATCTCGCGGCCAACGCCACCTTGGCCGAGGCCCTGCTCAAGCACGTGCTCACCCGGCTGCTCGCCGAGCGCGGCGACGACATGGCCTTCTTCAATCAGCGCATCGATCCCGGCCTCATCGAGCGGCTCGAACACGTCATCGCCTCGCCCTTCGAACGGGTGCCCTACACCGAGGCCGTCCGCATCCTGGAGAACGCCGGCCGCAGCTTCGAGTTCCCGGTGGCCTGGGGACGCGACCTGCAGAGCGAGCACGAACGCTACCTCACCGAGGAACACGTGGGCCGGCCGGTGGTGGTCACCGACTACCCCAAGGACATCAAGGCCTTCTACATGCGGGTCAACGACGACGACAGAACCGTTGCTGCCATGGACGTGCTGGTCCCCGGCGTCGGCGAGATCATCGGCGGCAGCCAGCGCGAGGACCGCCTCGACGTCCTCGATGCCCGCCTGCAGGCCCAGGGTCTCGGCGACGAACTGTGGTGGTACCGGGATCTGCGCCGATACGGCAGCGTGCCGCATGCAGGCTTCGGCCTCGGCCTCGAACGGCTGCTGCTCTACGTCACCGGCATGGAGAACATCCGCGACGTGATCCCCTTCCCCCGGGTGCCGAACAACGCGAGTTTCTAGCCCGGAAATCTCACCAGCTCTCGGGATGCTGGCGAGGCTGCTAGCGCGTCAAACGTTCGAGCAGGAGATCGGCAAGATCACGGCGACCATCGAGCACAGCCAGCACCAGCACGCGGTCGCCATCGAGCCGGTAGACGATACGCCACGGTGACTCGAGGAGTTCCCGATAGATCGCAATCCCCGCGTCGCGGAGCTCCGGAACAATCCGCCCGCGTGACGATAAGGCAGTGAGTCCCTGAGCCCTCAACTGAAGCTTCTCGATCACCCGCAGGGCCTGTTCGGGGCTGTCTTCAGCGAGGATGAAATCGATGATGGCCTCGAGGTCCGCCGCAGCAGCCGCGGACCACACGACAATGCGCTCAGCCATCACCCTGCCGAACGCGAGCGGCCAACTCACTGAAAAGCTGCTCCTGGGTAATGGTCCGACCCGCCGCGATGTCTGCCTCACCCTGGGCCATGAGCTTGAGCATGCGCAGCGAATCGCGGATGCGCTTATGGGCGGCAACGCTCTGCACGACAGCGCTGGCCCTGCCATTCTGGGTGAGGACGATCTCCTCTTCACCTTCACCGAGGGATTCGAGCATTCGGGCGGCATTCGCCTTGAACTCGGTGACGCTGACAATCGGCATGGCTAACTCCGAATTCGAACCGAAAAACGTCATACTAGCTCATCATCTCGCGCGGGGCTGCCGGGCCGTCCCGGTGACCCTCCGCGCATCCAGGCCCGCCCCTTCACAGCCGGTCAGCCAGGTTCGTTTTCGATCCGCGTCAGCCAGTAGTCGGCATCGAAGCTTTTGTCACCGGTCAGGAAGCGCCAGAAGCGCGCCCGCCCGATGTACTCCAGACGCTCGGTGTCCGCCTCGAACCAGGGCTCGGGCCGGGTCAGCACCGCGGCGACACTGTCCGGATCCGCCTTCGGGTCGGTCCAGAAGATTGCGCGCTGGGGCTCCGGCGACACGGGCAGACCCGAGGTGTTCCAGAGTCGCTCCTGGCGCACCTGCGGACAAAGCCGGATCTTGAACAGGTAGCGCAGATGCTCCGAGCGATTCATGCCGCCGCCGTGCCAGAGGCCGTGGTGGAAGATCAGAACGGTTCCGGCGGGGCAGACCACATGCTCCTGACCGCGGATGTTCTGGTAGCGGGCGATGGCCGCTTCGCTGACCACGCGCAGGTGGGAGCCGGGCAGGAAGCGCGTCCCTCCCATCTCCAGGGTCACCGCGTGGGGGAAGTAGAAGAGCTGAATGTCGAAGGCCCGGCGGGTGTCGATGGTCGAATCCTGATGCCAGTGCTGGGCCTTGGGGATCTGCTGACGCTTTGTGTAATAGCGCTCCGGAAAGGTGATGTGCAGGAAGTGATGATCGAAGTGCGCACCAGGGCCGACCAGGCTCTCGATCGCACCACGAATGGCGGGCAACTCGACCAGCTTGCGCAGGGGCGAATCCGGCGGGTAGGTCTCTGCCAACGGCGTGCCGGCAGCCACCACGGGCACGGCGCTTTCACGCAGCAGGCGGCCGTAGTGGTCCCTGACGCCCTCGCTGCCATCGCCATCGGCATCGCCGACCAATTCCAGAAAGGCCGCGTTGAGCGCTTGGGGGACGACTGCTTCGAAGCGCAGAAAGCCGCGGGCGGCAAAGTGCGCCATCTGCTCGGTGGACAGCAGCATGGGGTCGTCAGTGTGCGCCATCGGTCAGCTTCTCGAACAGGAACTCGTACTTGAGATAGCCGGTGCGGAACTCATCTCCGGGCGCGTGGGGCAGCAGCTGACTGACCTGGAACAGGCGCCAGCCGTCACGCAGGGCTTCGAGACCGCTCCCATAGGGCGGCTCCGCCTCGTCGCCGGCCATGCGTTCCCGCGCGCCCGTGCCGTCCCAGAAAGACCAAGCCACCACCGGCGCATCGAGCGCCGAGTGGGCGAGATAGAGCACCAATACTTGTTGCCGCAAACCGTGGCCCCTGCGATCCCCACTGGTCTGCAAGCATGCCATTGTTGGGAGTGAGGGGGCAGACGGTTTCCATCGACAGAATCAACTGACCTGACTTCGCAACAGCAGATGTCGCTCCTTGCCAACCAACGCCACCAAGGCGGCGTGATCCGTTCTCAACCATCGATCCGAAGACGGCGCCTGCCATGCAGGACACGAACGACGCGTATGAACTCACTTTCGACCCGGTAGAGGATGATGTAGTGGCCGGCAACGAGATGCCGCATGCCGCGGCCAATATCTTCTCTTGCGGTTCCGGAAAATGGGTGGCGCAGCAACTGCTGGCAACGAGCATCGATCGCATCGAGGATGCGATCAGCAGCAGCAAAATCGTCATCGGCAATGGACTGCCAGATGTCGATCAGGTCTTCGTCGGCGCGCCGGGTTCGAACGATTCTGCGGGTCACTTCGTATCAGTCCGAAAGCGATGACCGGGCCAGTGCGTGACGACGGCGCGCCTCAGCCTTCAGATCCTCGATGTCAGCGTGCTCGCTCGGGCCGCTGTCGAGGCCTTCCTCAACGAGGCTCTGAAGCTCCTCGATGGTGAACCCAAGCAGGTCGTGCCGTTCCTTCCACTCACGCACGGCCTCCCGGATAGCCTCGCTTGTCGAGGCGTAAGCGCCCGAGGCCACGGCGTCACGAACGAAACCGGCCTGCTCCGCAGTCAAGGCAATCGTGATTTTTTCGACGGTAGCCATACTTCTCTCCTGTCTTGCGCGCCATCAATAGTATGCGATCCCCTTACCGCCTGAAAGCTCAATCGCTGCCAGGAGAACTCAACCGGAGCCTGCAGCGTTGAACATCGCCGCCGATCAGGGCAACACCCCGCGCCTGAAAGGCTGACCCACTCCCGGGAGTCCGCACGCTACTGTCAGGTTGCTCATGTCGTCTGCTGAAGTCGAAGAACTCGCCCGATTGCGCCACGGCCAGAGCCGGATCGAAGCCACCCTGCGGGAGGTGGATGCCCGCCTCGCTGAGTACGGGCAGCTCCCACACTATGCGCTGCGGGCGTACGCCTTGCCGCGCGAGTTGCACCGCTGACCGCCAAACCGGATCATGTTCGGCGCGGTTGGCTATTCCGCACCGCTCGCTGCGAAGGCACTTCTACTTGCTCGCGAAACCCGAATCGACTGGCCGGGACTGGCGCGTTCTGCTCAGACTCGGCCCCTGGCTGCGTCGCCAGCGCATCCTGATCGTCTTCGCCCTGATCGCCTTTGCGGTCTCACGGCTGCTCGAGGCCGCGATCCCGCTGTTCCTGCGGGAGGTGATCGACCGTATCGACACCGGCAATCCGGCCCTTCTCGGCCCGGTTCTCGGCATCGTCGCCTGTGTCCTGGCCCGGCTGCTGGTGGTGACCAGTGCCCGCATCGGCATCCGTCAGGCCGGCATCAATCTGGTCTTCGACCTGCGCCAGACCCTGTTCGACCGCCTGCAGAGCCAGGGTGCCACCTTTTTCACCCGCCACACCGTGGGCGACATGATGACCCGGGCGGTGAGCGACCTCGGCCTGATCCGGCGTCTGGTGAGCATGGGCACGATCATGGCCGTGATCATGGTCTACGCCACCGTCATCGGCTTCGCCGCCATGTTCTATCTGGCCCCCAGTCTGGCCTGGATGGTGGCACCGCCCCTGCCCTTCATCGCCTGGTACGCCTCCCGGGCGTCCAAGCGCATGAACTCGAGTTCCCGGCAGACCCAGGAGCGCCTCGGCGAACTGACCGACCGCACCCAGGAGCGCTTCGGCGGCATTCGCACCCTGCAGGCCATGGCCCGGGAGGACGCCGAGATCGAGCGCTTCCAGACCGACAACGAAGCCTATGCCGAGGCTTTCCGCGCCCAGGCCCGGGTCGCCTCCGCCATGACTTCGGTAATGCCGACCCTGGCGGCCGTCGCCACCCTCACCGTGATCGGCTACGGCGGTCATCTGGTGCTCACCGAGCAGATCACCAAGGGCACCTTCGTCGCCTTCTTCGCCTACGTGGCCATGGTCATCGCACCCATGCGCAGCATGGGCTTCCTGGTCAATCTGGTGCAGCGGGCGGCCGTGGCGGCCGGACGGGTCTTCGAGGTCCTCGATCTCGAACCGGAGATCAACGATCAACCGAGCGGCGCCACCCCAGGCCGCATGCGCGGCGTGCTGGCGGCCTGGGGGCTGACCTACACCCATCCGGGCAGCTCGAACGTCGCCCTGGCGGACCTCGAACTCGATATCCAGGCCGGCGAGACCATTGCCATCATGGGCCGGGTCGGCGCCGGCAAGTCCACCCTGCTGGCCCTGTTCGCCCGCATGCTGGAGCCGCCTGCGGGCAGCGTGCTCATCGACGGCCATCCGGTGGCGGACTGGCCCCTGCGCGAACTGCGCCGGCAGGTGGCCCTGGTGCCCCAGGACGCCTTCCTGTTCGCCCAGCCCCTGCGGGAGAACCTGAGCTACGACGATCCGACCCGGGAGCTCGAACCCATTCTCGGCGCTGCCGAGGCCGCCGATCTGGAATCCACCATCACCGCCCTGCCCCAGGGCGTGGCCACCCTCATCGGCGAACGCGGCGTCACCCTGTCCGGCGGCCAGCGCCAGCGCACCACCCTGGCCCGGGGCCTCATCCGCGAGGCCCCGATCCTGCTGCTCGACGACTGCTTCGCCAGCGTCGACACCGACACCGAAGAGCGCATCCTCGACCGCCTGCTGGCGGAACGGACGGGCCTGACCACCCTCATGGTCACCCACCGGGTCTCCACGGCCCGGCGCGCGGACCGGATTCTGGTCCTGGAAGCGGGACGCATCGAAGGTTTCGGCAGCCATGCCCAACTGCTCGCCAGCGAAGGCTGGTACGCCGAACTGGCGCAGAGCC
Organism: Gammaproteobacteria bacterium; assembly: GCA_020832055.1. Taxonomy (GTDB): domain Bacteria; phylum Pseudomonadota; class Gammaproteobacteria; order Pseudomonadales; family Azotimanducaceae; genus SLTB01. The sequence continues at coordinate 6,383 of JAFIFL010000103.1, read as the reverse complement.
AGCAGCAGGCCTCGGCGCGGGCAATGGAATCATGACCCCCGCCAGCGCACGCATGTTCGATGCGGACATCTCCGGCCGCATCTTCGACCTCGGGCTGCTGCGGCGCCTGTTCGGCTGGCTCGCGCCCCAGCGTAATCGTCTGCTGATCAGCACCCTGCTGGTGCTGGTCACCGCGGTGCTGCAGGTGCTGCTGCCGGTGGTGCTGTCGCTGGTGGTGATCGACCACCTGCTCATGGATGAGGCAGCCTCGGGCATTCCCGATCTCGGACTGGTGGCCTTCACCGAGTGGCTCGCCGGCCGCCTCGGCACCCATCCGCTGGTGGCCGCCTGCGTGCTCTACGGTGGCCTGCAGCTCGCCATCGCCGTCACCGGCCACTACCACCGCATCACGCTGGCCGATGCGGTGATCGATGGCCTCGCCGACTTAAGGCGGGCGGTGTTCGCCCATCTGGCACGCCTGCCCTCCTCGTTCTGGGACCGGGTGGCGGTGGGCCGGGTCACCACCCGGGTCACCAACGACGTGGAATCCCTCTACGACCTGCTGCGCGGCCTCGGTGCCCTGGTGGGTGAACTGGTGCCGTTCTTCGTCGCCCTGTCCATCATGCTGGCGGTGGACGCGAAGCTGACCCTGGCGCTGCTGGCCTTCGCACCGCTGCTGGCCGGACTCACCTTCGGCTTCCGCATGCTCAGCCGGGAACTCTACCGTCGCGCCCGCCAGAGCCTGTCGCTGCTCAACCAGCAGCTGCAGGAGAATCTGGCCGGGCTGACCGTGGTGCAGCTGCATGGCCGCGAAACGGAGAATCTGGCCCGCTATACCGCCACCAATACCCGCCATCGCAAGAACGAGGGCCGGGGCATGCGCCTGGAGACCGTCTACGGCGCCGTGAACGACAGCCTCGGTTCCCTGGCCCTGGCGCTGGTGCTGTGGCTGGGCGGCATGGCGGTGTTCGAGGACGCCCTCACCCTCGGCGCGGTGGTGCTGTTCACCCGCTACATCGACATGCTGTTCTCCCCCATCGTGGCGCTGGGCGAGCAGTACAACCAACTGTTCCGGGCCATGGCCAGCGGCGAACGCATCTTCCAGGCTTTGGATTGGCGCGAGCCGCTGACGGAGCCTGCGCATCCGGCGCGGCTGCCGTCCCGCCTGGCCGGGGCCATCCGCATCCACGACCTGACCTTCGCCTACCCCGGCGGCGAGCCCGTGCTGGAAGACATTGAGCTCGACATTGCGGCGGGCAGCACCCTGGCCGTGGTGGGCCCCACCGGATCCGGCAAGAGCACCCTGGTGCGGCTGCTGCCCCGGCTCTACGAGGTGCCGCCAGGGTCGATCTTCATCGACGACATCGACGTCAACCACATCCCCTCCCGGGAGCTGCGCCGGCGCATCGGCATCGTGCTGCAGGATTTCCACGTCTTCTCCGGCAGCATCCTCGACAACATCACGCTGAACGATCCGGCCATCGACCGGGAGGTGGCCATCGCTGCCGCCCGGGCGGTCGGCGCCAACGGCTTCATCGAGGCGCTTCCTGACGGCTACGACACGCCGCTGGCCGAACGGGGCCGCAACCTCTCCCAGGGCCAGCGCCAGCTGCTGGCCTTCGCCCGGGTGCTGGCCGCCGATCCGGAAATCCTCATCCTCGACGAGGCCACCGCCAGCATCGATCCGGAGAGCGAACGCCTGATCCAGCAGGCCCTCGCCCGCCTCACCGAGGGCCGGACCTCGATCATCATCGCCCACCGGTTGGCCACCGTGACCGATGCCGACGCCGTTGCCGTGCTGGTGAACGGCCGCATCGAAGCCGCGGGTGCCCACGCCGACCTGCTCGGCCGCAGCCCCACCTATGCCCGGCTGCACGCCATGCAGTTCCAGGAGTTGTAAAGCCCGAGTACCATGCCTGCCCTCAACCCGGGAGCCCGGACATGCTCGAATCACTCGAAGGCGCTGCGGTCGGCACGCGCATCCCGCTCCATGACCTGCTCGCGGCCCTGCGCTTCGATGCCAACGGTCTGCTGCCGGCCATCGCCCAGCAGCACGACTCCGGTGAAGTCCTGATGCTGGCCTGGATGAACCGCGAGGCCGTCGACGAGACCCTGCGCACGGGTCAGGTCTGCTACTACTCCCGGTCGCGACAGGCTCTGTGGCGCAAGGGCGAGAGCTCGGGCCAGACCCAGCGGTTGGTGGAGCTGCGGGTGGACTGCGACGGCGACACCCTGCTGCTGAAAGTCGATCAGACCGGTCCGGCCTGCCACACCGGCCGTCACAACTGCTTCTACACCCGGGCCGATGGCGACTCCGCCGAGGTCTTCCTGCCGGTGGACATCGATCCCTCTGAACTCTACGGGACAAGCTCCTGAAACCGACGGCACTGCTGAACCGTCGCCGACGAGCCGCTATACTCGCCGTCCATGACGATTCCATCCGCCATCCGTTTGCATTTTCTGTCGCCGCACCGTCATCAGCGATGTTGCCGGCGCTGAACCCTCGCGCCTGAAGCCGCGCCCACCCGGCGTGCTCGATTCGACATTCGCAGACGGAACCCGCTCATGACCCTGCAACTGCACGACACCCTCACCGGCCGCAAGCGCCCGTTTACGCCCATCGATCCGAACCGGGTGACGATCTACGTCTGCGGCCCCACCGTTTACAACCGCATTCACATCGGCAACGGCCGCGCGGCAGTGGTCTTCGATCTGCTGTATCGGGTGCTGCGTCACCGTTACCCGTCCGTGGTCTACGCCCGCAACTTCACCGACATCGACGACAAGATCATGGTCGCTGCGGCGAAGGAAGGCGTGTCCATCGAGGAGCTGACCCACCGCTACGCCGACGCCTACGACGAGGACGTGGCCACCCTCGGCACTCTCGACCCGGATCTGAAACCGCGGGCTACGGGGCATCTGCCCGAAATGATCGCCATGATCGACGCTCTGGTGGCCAGCGGACACGCCTACGAGGCCGAAGGGCATGTGCTGTTCGCGGTAGAGTCCGACCCCGCCTACGGTCGTCTCTCCAAGCGCTCCATCGAAGACATGATCGCCGGCGCCCGGGTCGAAGTGGCCCCCTACAAGCGCCATCCGGCGGACTTCGTCCTGTGGAAGCCGTCCACCCCGGAGCAGCCGGGTTGGGACAGCCCCTGGGGCCGCGGCCGCCCGGGCTGGCACATCGAATGCTCGGCCATGATCGACAAGCATCTCGGCCGGGTCATCGACATTCACGGCGGCGGCCGGGATCTCACCTTCCCCCACCATGAGAACGAGCTGGCGCAGAGCAGTTGCGCCCACGGGACTCCGGAACTGGCCCGCTTCTGGCTCCACAACGGCATGCTGACCATGGCCGGGGAAAAGATGTCCAAATCCCTGGGCAACATCGTCACCGTGCAGGCGCTGGCGGAACGCTACGATGGCGAGGTGCTGCGCTTCGCGCTGCTCGCGGCCCACTACCGCTCACCGCTGGTGTGGTCAGAGGATCTCCTCGAGCAGTCCCGCAAGGGCCTGCTGCGCTTCTACCAGACCCTGGCGGATGCGGGGGATCCCCCGGCGGACGGCACGCCCGTCCCCGCCGACCTCGCCGCCGCCCTCGACGACGATCTCAATACGCCTGAAGCCTTCGCCGTTCTGCACCGGCTGGCGGATGAGGTCAGGCAGGCTGACGGCAAGGCCGCCCGTGAGGCCGCCCGCGCGCTGCGCGCCGGGGCGAGTCTGCTGGGCCTGTTGGAGCGTCCGGCTGCGGCATTTCTCGAAGCCGATGCCGCCCGCCGCGCCGCCGGTGCCACCCTCGACGAGGCCGCCATCGAGACCCTGGTGGCCGAGCGGCAGGCAGCACGACAGGCGAGGGACTTCGGCCGGGCTGATGCGATCCGCGATGAGCTGCTGGCAGCCGGAGTCGAGATCAAAGACAGCGCGGACGGCCCGAGCTGGAGCTATCGCTGATTCAGCAGCGGTGGAATCCCAAGGAGGGACAGCATGAAGGTGATCATTGCCGGCGCCGGCATCGGAGGCCTCTGCGCTGCACTGGCCCTGAAGAATTCCGGTTTCGACCCGGAGATCTGCGAGCGCAGTGACCTCCTCTCCGAGGCCGGCGCCGGCATTCAGCTGTCGCCCAACGCCGTCAAGATCCTCATTGCGCTGGGACTGGAGGAGCCCCTGGCCGAAGCGGGTTTCGAACCCAAGGCCGTCCGGCTGCGCAGCTACAAGAGTGCCCGCCTGATTGCCTACCGGCCCCTCGGCGCCTTCTCCACTGACCGCTACGGCGCGCCCTACTACCACCTGCACCGGCAGGCCCTGCATGGCCTGCTCAAAGATGCGGTGGTCGACCGGCACATTCCCCTGCACACCGGCTGCCCGGTCACCGGCTTCGAGGAGCACACGGACCGGGTCGAGGTGCTTTGCGACGACCAGCTTTTCGCCGGGGATGCGCTGATCGGCGCCGACGGCATTCACTCCGACCTCCGCCGCCGATTCGTCAGCGGCGAGGACGACGCCCCCCGCTTCACCGGCATGGTGGCCTATCGGGCGGTGGTCGATACGGCAGCATTGCCGAAGAACCTGGTGGAGCCCACCGCCACCGTATGGATGGGACCGGGGCGTCATCTGGTGCACTACTACGTCGACGGCGGACGGCGCATCAATCTGGTGGCGGTGGTGGAAACCGACCACTGGCGGGAGGAATCCTGGAAGAGTCCGGCAGAACCCGGTGAACTGCTGGCCGCCTTCGCGGGCTGGCATCGGAAGGTCCAGACCGTCCTGGGCGCGGCCGAGGACTGCCACAAATGGGCGCTGCACGACCGCCCGCCCCTGGCCCGCTGGAGCAGCGACCGGGTCACGCTGTTAGGCGATGCCGCCCATCCCATGCTGCCCTTCCTGGCCCAGGGTGCCGCCATGGCCATCGAGGACGGCTGGATTCTTTCACGCCTGCTCGAACACCGGGAGGAGGACACCATCGGCCCGGCGCTGGACCGCTATCAGCGGCTGCGCCAGCTGCGCACCGGCAAGGTGGCCCAGGCCTCGAAGGAACAGGGCGAGATGTTCCACCTTGCGGCCCCGAACCAGCGGCTGGCCCGGGACCTCAAGCTCGGCATTGGCTGCCGTCTGCTGCCCGACATCGCCATGGCCCAGTACGACTGGCTGCACGGCTACGACCCGGTGCGCCGGTTTCACTAGCGCTAGCGCCAGCCCACCCGGTCGGCGATGCGCACGGCTTCCGGGTTGTGCACGCCCAGCTCGGCCACGTTGAGGTCGTCCAGAACCAGCTCACCCCAGCCGGCCAGCATGGGATCGAGTTCGATGCCCGCCACCACCGGGAATTCATGATTGCCCAGGGCGAACAGACTCTGGGCCTCGTCCGAAGCCAGGAACTCCAGGAACTTCAGCGCGTTGTCCCGATTCGGGGCATGGCGCGCCATGGCGGCGCCGCCCACATTGACGTGCACACCGCGGTCGTCCTGATTGGGGAAGATGATGCCCACGCGCTGCGCCGCTGCCCGCCGCTCAGGCTCGTCGGATTGGGCGAGGCGGACATAGTAGTAGTGATTGGCCAGGGCCAGCTCGCACTCGCCACTGGCGACGCCGAGAATCTGGTCGGTATCACCACCCTGGGGCTGGCGGGCCAGATTCGCCACCAGGCCACGGGTCCAGGCCGTGGCCTCCTCGACGCCGGATCGGCTGACGAGGGACGCGAGCAGCGACTGGTTGTAGATGTTGTTGGAGGACCGCACGCAGACGCCGCCCTGAAGCTCCTCGCTGGCCAGATCCTCGTAGCGCGACACCTCCGCAGGATCCACCTTGGTCGGATCATAGAAGATCACCCGCAGCCGCTGACTGAACCCGTACCAGAGCCCGTCCGGATGACGCAGGTGGGCGGGGATGCGCGCATCGAGCACCTCACTGCTCACGGGCTGCAGGACTCCCGCCTGCTCTGCCCGCCACAGCCGACCCGCATCCACGGTGATCAGCACGTCGGCCGGGCTGGCAATGCCTTCACGGGTCATGCGCTCGATCAGCTCGTCGGAACCGCCCTGCAGCACACTGACTTCGATGCCGGTCCGCGCCGTGAAGGCCGCGTAGAGTTGATTGTCGGAGTCGTAATGGCGCGCCGAGTAGACGAAGAGCTGGTCGGTGGCCGGTTCGCTGCAGCCTGCCAGCCACAGCACAGCGAGGAGCGGGATCAAAGGTCGCATGAAGAATGCTGCCATCAACGAATGAAAATAAGAATCATTATTATCCTCGACAAGCGGCCACGATTCAATGCGGGCGCACCCCCGTTGTGGGAAGGCCCTAATCGCACCGCGATTGGGCCGATCTCGAAGCGCTCTCCCGAAGCTGACATCACTGCCTTCGCTGAACGTCTTCGAGATCGGCGCATTTCGCTGCGCGAAATAGCGCTC
>JAFIFL010000002.1 GCA_020832055.1 Gammaproteobacteria bacterium | reverse complement strand
GGGCCGATCTTAAGGCGTTTTGCCGGAGCTGATGTCACTGCCTTCGCTGAACGGCATCGAGATCGGCGCATTTCGCTGTGCGAAATAGCGCACTCCCACAGTGGGGCGCTGCCCTCTCTGTGGGAAGGCCCTAATCGCAAAGCGATTGGGCCGATCTCGAGGCGGCCTGCCGGAGCTGACGTCACTGCCTTCGCTGAAGCTCATTCCGATCGGCGCATTTCGCTGTGCGAAATAGCGCACTCCCACAAGTGGGGCGCTGCCCTCTTTGTGGGAAGGCCCTAATCGCAAAGCGATTGGGCCGATCTCGATGCGCTAGGTCCGTGTGCTGTCCGCGATCAGCGTCTCATTGGAGAGTTCGAGTTCGGATACGCAGTATTCGAATTCGTATTTGTAGAACCGCAGCCGGTCACCGTGCTTGAGTCGGGTTTCGGACGTGACCCGCTGGTCATTGAGGAAAGTGCCGTTGACCGACTGCTGATCGATGATCCAGAAGGAAAAGTCCCGGTACTCGATCAGGGCGTGGCGGCGGCCGATCTGGCGCCGGAATATCTGAAGGTAATGAATGCCGTCGTCCGGCGGCTGCCGCAGGCGGGTGATCATGTTGTACTTGGCGGGCAGCGGATGGGTCGACTGGTGGGTGACACCATGGATGTCGACCAGGTAGCAGTCCGGGAAGTACTCCAACGGCGTGATGGCCGGGGTTGGCAGGGGGCGGCGCAGCTGCATGGCTCGCCAGATGGCCCAGCCCAGCAGGGAGACGCCCAGCAGGATCAGCGTGGCCGCCAGCCAGCCGCGCACAGACCGTTCGGTCGCTATGGGCGTCGCGGCGGGAGCTTCCGCTCGTGGCGGCGGAGACGGGATGCTTTCCGGAGCCGCTTCGGGGGCGGTCGCGGGTACGGTTTGCGTCCTCTCCACAGGAGCCGGTGCTGCCATCGGGTCGTCGCCGAGAATGGCGTCGCGGATCCGTTCCATGGCAGTGCCCACATCCTCCGCGGTCATGGCGCGGTGATAGTTGCCGCCGGTGACGCGGGTGATCGGGTCGAGAATCCTGAAATCCGCCTCCTCGCTCAGCGCCACGACCCACATCGAGATGTCGCGGTTGACCATCTGCGTCGAAAGGTCATTGGCCAGCCAGGACTCGGCGCGGAGATCGCCCTCGGGCGATCCGGTGTCCATGATGCCATCCGTGATCATGAGTACCGCATCGCGCCGGCCGGGCGCCGGGCTGCGCAGTTCGTAGATGCCGCGCTCCACGGCCAGTGCGAGGTCGGTCCAGGGGCCGCGATAATTGAGCTGATCGAGAATGACCGGATCGAACTGACCGGCGGGTGTCAGTGGCTGAATCAGCCTCCCGCGAACGTCGAAGGACACGACGGCGACCAGGGTGTCGGGAGGCAGCGACTGAATGAAGCGGTTGACGCCAGCGGGAACCAACCGCTCGACATCATTGATGCGCATGCTGCCGGAATTGTCCACCAGCAGGACGATGCGGTCTGCGTGAACGGTGCCCGCCGCCAGCAGCAGGCAGGCCACTGCCAGCAGGCGCCGCAGTGAATCGCAATGGTGCCTGACAGGGGTCGCGCTCAGACGTGACAAGGCTGGGCCTGACATCGTTCTGCTCCTGCGCTCCGGACCGGCGTCTCGGCAACGTGGATCCAGATTATGCTCGCTGTGGCGATAGTTTACGTCACTTTCCTGACGCCGGATCCCCAGATTGTGAACCCTGTCTTGCCGGGTTTGCGCGCCCCGTCGCGTTCCCAAAGGCCACCTCGGCTGGCATGGCGTCGTTGCAGGAGTCTTCGCCAGAGTCGTGGAAAGAGGTTAGCCATCGCCGAGTCGCACGGTTATCATGCGCGCCCAGTCCCCGGACAGTGGCGCGACGGCCCTTCAGGGGCTGAAATCCCATGAGAGTGGGATCGGATTGCAGACCAGCTTTACGAGTCAACGGAGAGGTGCCGGCCCGATCGGCAGGAAGCCGAATCGGGTCGCGGGAACGATAGTGACCGCGCCTGACGACTTCAGGCGTCAGGTCGGGGGCCATGGAGGGCCCCCGAACAGTGGAACGACGGCCTTTCAGCGGCTGAAATCCCATGAGAGTGGGATCGGATTGCAGACCAGCTTTACGAGTCAACGGAGAGGTGCCGGAGTGGTCGAACGGGCCTGACTCGAAATCAGGTGTACCCTTGCGGGTACCCAGGGTTCGAATCCCTGCCTCTCCGCCAAAAACGCCAAGGGCCCCTCTGGGGCCCTTGGCGTTTTGGGTCCCCTTGAATGCGACACTCTGCTCAATTTTCATGATCGGGAAGATATCGCCCCTCAGGGGCGTTCGCGGCGCTTCACAACGCCGGGATGGGGTGGTTAGATTGAGTGTGGGAGAGGGGTTCCGCCTGCCCTCTTGGTGCATCGGACATGGCCAAGCGAGGGGGGAATCCACGGATTCGTTACAGGGGACCGGCTGACTCATGAGCGACAAGATCAAAATCGCGGTCGTCGGGTCCGGTCCAGGGGGGATCAGCGCCGCGGCCCATGCGGCTGAGCTCGGCGTGCCCCACGTCCTGCTCGAGGCCACTCCCAAGCATTCCGACACGATTCAGAAGTACCAGAAGGGCAAGCACGTCATGGCGGAGCCCAACGTGCTGCCGCTGCGCAGTCCGGTGCCTTTCGAGCAGGGCACACGGGAAGCCATTCTCGACGCCTGGGAGCATTCGCTCTCGCAGCATCAGGTGAACGTCCGCTATCAGGCCCGGGTCCAGGCCATCACTGGCAGCAAGGGTGACTTCACGCTGACCCTGGCGAACGGGGAGCAGGTTGCCGCTGAGCATGTGATTCTCGGCATCGGCGTCCAGGGCAATCCACGCAAACTCGGCGTCGACGGCGACGAAGCGCCTTTCATCCAGTATCAGCTCGATGACCCGGACGAATTCAAGGGTGAAACCATCGTCGTGGTCGGCGCCGGTGATGCTGCCATCGAGAACGTGCTGGCGCTGGCGCGCAACAACCAGGTGCACATCGTCAATCGGCGGGATGAATTCGCCCGGGCCAAGGAAGGCAACCTTGCGGCCATCAGCTCGGCCATCAGTGGCGGTGAGGTGCAGTGTTTCTACAGCACCAATGTGGTGCGTGTGGATGAAGGTGATTTCGACGGCAAGCCGGGCCGGATCGTCCTGGCCACGCCTTCCGGCGAGGCTGAGGTCGCGGTGGACCGGATCATCTGCCGGCTCGGCGCCATTCCCCAGCGGGATCTGGTGGAGTCATTCGGGATCGAGTTCCCCAACGCCGACCCCAATGCCCTGCCGGTTCTGAGCACCCGCTATGAATCCAACGTCGAAGGCATGTACGTCATTGGCGCGCTGGGCGGCTATCCGCTGATCAAGCAGGCCATGAACCAGGGCTATGAGGTCGTCGAGTATATTCTCGGCAACAGCATCAAGCCGGCCGATCACCCGTTGCTCGAAGCCAAGTTCGAAGTGCTGCCCTATGCCCTCGAGGTGGATGAAGTCCTCGAACTGCTGCAGGAGCGGATTCCGATCTTCTCCCAGGTCAACCCGCTGGTGTTCAGGGAATTGATGCTCGATTCCAACGTCGTGGTTCCAGAACCCGGGGAAGTGATCTTCACCAAGAACGACTACACCAACACCTTCTTCACGATCCTCGACGGCAGCGTCGAAATCGAGGTCAGTGAGGATCTCGTCATCGAGTCTGGTCAGGGCAATTTCTTCGGTGAAATGAGCCTCTTGTCGGGGCGGCGTCGATCGGCAACCGTCCGTGCGGGCCCATTCTGCGTGTTGATCGAGACCCCGCGGCGAACCATGAACAAGCTGGTCAACTCGGTCGACGCGGTGAAGCGCGTGCTCGACGAGACCTTCATCCTGCGAACGATCCAGCAGCGATTTGCGCCGGGTGTCCCGCTCGAGGAGCTGCGGCCCATCGCCAAGGCCGCCAAGATGAACCAGTTCCGGCCAGGGGAAGTGATCTTCGAGGAAGGTGACAAGGCGGATGCCCTGCATCTGATCCGCTCCGGGTCGGTGACGGTGGCCAAGACCTTCGACAATCGCGAGATCCCCATGGCCTACGTGGCCGCAGGCAATTACGTCGGTGAAATGGGGCTGCTCGGCAACAGCGACCGGTCTGCCACCGTGCGGGCTACGGTCAAGACGGAGAGTATCTCGCTCGACAGCGCGACCTTTCTCGATCTTCTGCAGAAGTCGCCGGAGCTGCTGGAGCGCATGCGTGACGACGTGAAGCTTAGGACGCAGCAGAACGTTCGGCTGCAGGCCGATGCCTCGGCTGGAGACATGCTGTCCTTCCTGATGCAGCAGGGTCTCGGGGAAGCCACAGACGTCCTCCTCATCGACAAGGAACTCTGCGTCGGTTGCGACAATTGCGAGGTGGCCTGCGCCGAGACCCACCATGGAACCTCGCGGCTCAATCGAAGCGCGGGGGCGGTCTTCGCTCACATTCACGTTCCGACATCTTGTCGGCACTGCGAAGACCCGCACTGCATGAAGGATTGCCCACCGGATGCGATCAAGCGCAGTCCGGGCGGCGAAGTGTTCATCCAGGACAACTGCATCGGCTGCGGCAATTGTGAGCAGAACTGCCCCTACGGGGTGATTCAGATGTCCTATCGCCCGCCGAAGAAGCCGGGTATCTGGAGCTGGCTGCTGTTTGGAGCAGGGCCCGGACCGGGTCAGGCCTACGACAAGGGTGAAGTGCCGCGGGGGCCTGACGAGCAGAAGAAGGCCGTCAAGTGCGACATGTGCAAGGACCTTGCGGGGGGGCCTGCCTGTGTGCGGGCCTGTCCCACCGGAGCGGCCCTGCGGTTGTCGCCGGAGGCTTTCGTCGATCTCGTCAGCAGTCGTTGATGATTGCTGCGAGTGGGGTGACACCCGGTCTTGATGTCGTCACGATCACGGCATGCAGGCCCGACGGGTGGAGTGGCTGACAGCATGAGGGGAGGTGCTCTCCCAGGTCAGTGATGGTCGGCAAGGTGCGCGGCAGGTTGTCCGCGCAGTCATTGGGGGTCGGGGAAACCGTTCGGACATGTATCAGTCCTTCATCACCTATCGTGGTGGCCGCTGGTTCTGGGTAGCGCTGCTGCTCTGCGCAGTGTCCATTGGCCTTTACGTCTGGCACGACCTGCCGCAGCCCCCCGGCGGCGGCACTTGGCTGGGCTACACCCTGGGCACCATTGGTGCCCTGCTGATTCTCTGGCTGACCTACCTCGGTCGTCGCAAGCGCAATTACGCTTCCAACCTCGGTTCCGTTCAGGGCTGGACGTCGGCCCACGTCTACCTCGGTACGTCCCTGATCATCATTGCCACACTGCATGCCGGCTTCCAGTTCGGCTGGAATGTCCACACCCTCGCCTACGTGCTGATGCTGCTGGTGATCCTGAGCGGATTCTTTGGGGTCTGGGCGTATCTGCGCTACCCGGAGATCCTCACCGACAATACCGGTGGCAAGACCCGTGATGACCTGTTCCGGGAAGTGGCCGAAATCGACAAGCAGCTGCTGCGTCAGGCTGCGCCGCTCGGTGCCGAGATGGAGACTGCGGTGGCCAGTTCCGTGGAACGCACCCAGATCGGTGGCGGGGTGATCGCACAGCTGAGGGCCCGCGACGACTCGCGGGTGGTGCTGCCCGGGCAGGGGCTGGTGGCCAACAGCGAGCAGAAGCCCATCCTCGACCTCGTCGTGGAACAGCTGTCCCAGACCAGTCACCGGGAGCAGGCGGCCATCCTGCGCGAGATGTCGAACCTGATCGGCGCCCGGGCGCGCCTGCTGCAGAGAATCAGGCGTGATGTGCAGATTCAGGGTCTCCTGCGGGTCTGGCTCTACTTTCACGTACCCCTGGCGTTCGCCTGCGTGGCGGCGCTGCTGGTGCACGTGATCTCCGTGTTCGTGTACTGGTGACGGCGCCATGCGAGTTCTGATCAGAGAAATACGACGCACCGCCGGCGATAGCTTCGAGCATGCCGACTCGACCTTCGAAGGTGATGTCCTCACCATCGGTCGGGCCACCGATCAGGGGTTGCAGCTGCAGGACCGCCAGCTCGCCCTGTCCCACTCCGAGCTGCGTCAGTCCGGCCGCAACCTGTCGCTCCGCGCCCAGGGTGACCAGCAACTCTTCGTCAACGGCAAGCGCACACGGGCAGCTCGGGTCGCGCCCGGCGATGAAATCGACATCGGGGTCTATCGGATCACGGTGCGCCAGGGTCCGGGCGACTACGATTTCGCCCTTGATGTCGAAGCCGGCGAACTCAGCCACGAAGAGGCCGTTTTCGGGGCCGGTTTCCGTCAGAGCCTGGATCAGACGGCCTGGTCGAAGCGCCAGCTGTCCTGGGGGCTGTCGCTCGTGGTGTTGGTCCTGTTCCTGGTCATTCCCGGGATCGGGTTGTTCGATCATGACATCGCGGCGGAACTGCGGCGGCTGCCGGTGCCTGATGACGGCCTGTGGTTGTCCGGGCCCATGCATTCGGCGCACCGCTTCATGGGTGACAATTGCAACGCCTGCCACGTGGAGCCCTTCGTGCGGGTGCGCGACCAGGAATGTATCGCCTGTCACGTCTCGGTCACCCATCACGTCGACCCCCTCGTGCACCAGTTCGCCGAGCTGGAGGAAACCCGTTGTGCCACCTGCCACAAGGAGCACAAGGAGCCTTCGGTCCTGGTGCGCAACGACCAGGGCCTCTGCGGCGATTGCCATGGTGATCTCAGAGCCAGCAGCAGTTCACCGATCAGCGTCGACGACGCATCCGACTTCGAACACCACCACCCCGAGTTCAAGCTGTCGATGCTGGTGCCATCCGGCGGGGCGCTGGACATGACCTGGGAAGTCGAACGCCGACCCGTGAACGATCCCGGGCTCGTCGAGCAGTCCAACCTGAAGTTCCCCCACGATGTTCACCTCGATGCAGCCGGAATCGAAGGGCCCGCGGGCAAGGTGCAGATGGTCTGCAGCGACTGCCATCGTCCGGAGGCAGGCGGGGCCTACATGCAGCCCGTCACCATGGAGAGCCACTGCGCGGACTGCCATCTGCTGACGTTCGACCCCGCAGTCCCGGATCGGGTGCTGCCCCATGGGCAGCCGGACATGGTCGTGCGCCTGCTCGAGGAGTTCTATTCCCGGGAAGTGCTGCTGGGCGGTGAACCCGCGGCCACCTCGCGTTCGGTGCGTGAGGCGCGGCGACCGGGCCAGAGCAGCGCCATGACGGCGGAAGAGCGAACGGCCGCCATTGACCGCGCAAAGCAGCAGGCCCATGACGTTGCCGAAACGATCTTCGAGCGCACCACCTGTGCCATCTGTCATGAGGTGGAGCGGGTCGATGACGCTGACCGTGACTCCCCCTGGCAGGTGCTTCCGGTGCGGCTCGCCCACGTCTGGATGCCCAAGGGCTGGTTCGACCACAGCTCTCATCGCACGATGGATTGCGCTTCCTGCCACGAAGCAGAAACGTCGAGTTCTGCCGCGGACGTGCTGATGCCCGATATCGCGTCCTGCCGGGAGTGCCATGGGGGCGGCAATGCGCGCAACAAACTGGCTTCGGAATGTGTCGACTGCCACGTCTTCCATCTCAAGGACACTGGATTGATGCGGCCGGACGAGCCCGGCGCAAGTCTCCGCCCGATCTGGTCCGACCTCGACGAGGTCCGGGGGGACCGGGTCTTCAAGATGACCCCGGTGAAAGCGCGGCCGTGACGGGGACGGGCAGATGGGACTGACGCACACGCTGGATCAGGAGCACGCACGATGATTCGAATCTACCACCTGCTGGCTGCGCTCGGGCTTGCGCTGCTGCTCGTTGCCGGCTGTGGTGGTGGAGGCACATCAGACGCTCGGGCCGCTGACGATCGGGCCCAGGAAGGTGGGGGAACGACGCCGGTGCCCGAAGGTACCGCGGGCAGCAACTGTGCCGGATCCTGTGCCGATACGCCGACCATCCTCACTGCTGACGATGTCCAGCGGGTGATTGCTCAGGCGGCCACCGAGGCCGCGGCCCACAACGCGCCGGCGACCATTGCCGTGGTGGACCGGGTCGGCAACGTCCTTGCGGTTTACCGCATGGCGGGAGCGCCGCGGCAGGTGACCATCACTTCCACGGACGTGGTCGGAGCGCCGGTCAGCGGTGGCCTGGAAGGCGTGAACATCATTCCGGCGGAACTGGCCGCCATCGCCAAGGCCATCACCGGCGCCTACCTGTCCACGGAAGGCAACGCCTTCACCACCCGAACGGCCAGCCAGATCGTTCAGGAGAACTTCAATCCCGGTGAGCGCAACCAGCCAGCGGGTCCCCTGTTCGGTGTGCAGTTCAGCCAGTTGCCCTGTGGGGACTTCATGGCGCGGTTCGAGCCTGGTGTCGGTCCGACCCAGGGCCCTCATCGCTCGCCGCTCGGACTGGCGGCAGATGCCGGCGGCCTGCCCCTGTACAAGCGCGGGACGGCAGTGGGGGGTATCGGCGTCATCGGTGATGGCACCTACAGTCTCGACAAGCTTTCTCCCACCACCGACGGTCCGGAAGGTTTCGAGTTCAGTCTCGATGAGATCTCGGCCCTGGCGGGTACCTTCGGATTCGCTCCCAATCCCAACCGCAAGGCCGACGTCATTACCGTGGTCGGCAAGACCCTCCGTTACACCGACGTGGCCTTTACCCAGCTGTTGAGCGATCCCGAAACGGCGCCGTCCTTCGATTCACTCATCAGCAGCGGTGCCGGGAGCTTGCGGCCGGTCAACGGCTACTACGAAGGTCAGGCGGTGCTGAGCGGCACCCCGTTCGGCCATCCGGCCTCGGGCATCAGGCCGGCGGCGCCCGGTGAATTCGTGGATGCCGAAGGCAACGATCTCGATGCCTTCGTTTTCGTCGATGCAAGCAACGTCAATCGTTTCCCGCCCACCGACGGTACCGACGCGCCAGGGGGCGATGCGGCCAATGCGCTCACGGCGGCGGAAGTCCGGCAGCTGCTTGCGGAGGGGTTGGCGATCGCCAATCGTGCCCGCGCCCAGATTCGCCGCCCCACTGGCACCCCGGCCCGGGTCACCATCAGCATCGTCGACGGCAATGGCGAAATCCTGGGTGTCGCGCGTACCCGCGACGGCCCGGTGTTCGGCGCCGACGTCTCCCTGCAGAAGGCGCGGACCGCGGCCTTCTTCTCGGGCACGGGCCGGGTGGGTGATCCGGCACCGGCGCAGGCCCTGATGACGGCGCCAAGGCCTCGCTATCTGGCAGCGATCGAGAATCCGGGCCGGTTCGCGGTCAACCCCGGTTTCGACCTGGTCGAGGCGTTGCTCGATGCCATCGGCGCCATGCCCACCCCCTCCATTCCCGAATACCTGCAGGCATTGCAGACTTTCACTGGCGAAGCGAACCTGCTCACCGCCAACGGGGCCCCTGTGGCGATGAGCAATCGCGCGGTGGGCAACCTGCATCGGCCGTTCTATCCGGACGGCGTCGAGGGCTCTCCACCGGGGCCGTTGAGCAAGGCGCGCAACGACTGGAGCATTTTCAGCGTCGGCCTGCAGCTCGATCTGGTCTACAACGCCATCATCAATCACGTCGCCTTCGTGGCCCTGCCGCCTGTCATCGACACGGGCGCCGGCGTGGTCCTGAACATCAACGATGCACCGACCACCTGCGTGGGCAATACGGGGTTCAATCCCGGTGCCCTGTTCGAGACGCCGGTGCCGGTCACGGCCATTGCCAATGGCATTCAGATTTTTCCTGGCAGCGTGCCGATCTATCGGGGCGATCTGCTGGTGGGAGGCTTCGGCGTCTCAGGCGACGGAATCGATCAGGACGACATGGTGGCCTTCCTCGGTACCCACAATGCCGGGCAGGCCCTGGGCACGGGCATCGGCAATGCACCCCGTGCCATTCGTTCGGATCGCATCGAGCCGGTGGGCGCGCCCAACCAGGAGCGCCTGCGTTATGTCAACTGCCCGCAGGCACCGTTCAACGACAGCAGTGAAGATGGTGTCTGTGAACGGGCGGACGGAGAAGTTCAGTGACTGTCATGGAGCCCATGGTCGGCAGCGACGGATGCAAGCGGGCCCGCCTGCGCAGTGGCCTGCTGCATGGTTGCTGCATCGCTGCGCTGGTCGTGTTCGCTGCCGGCGCGGCGGCAGACGATGCCAGCAGCAAGCCTGCCAACGAGGATGAGGTCGACGCACCGCGCATGCCGCCGGCGACGGCTTTGTGCGCCTCGCCCGAGGCGCTCGCCACTCAGCGACGTCGTCCGGGTGGAACCGGTCCGGTACTGGCCTATGAGTTGCCGCCCTGTGACCCGGATCGCATCGAGCCCTGGACCAAGCGGATCGAACTCGGGCCGGCCGTTCCGGATCGCTGGCGTATCGTTCAGGCCCTCGGATATCAGGAGCAGATCCTCGATCCCTATGCGGGACACAATCCCCTCAAGGGCGATCTGCCCGTGTTTGGCGAGGACTGGTTCTTCTCGATCACCGCCATCTCCGACACCATCGTCGAGCCGCGCACCTTCCCGATTCCGGTGGGCAACGCGACCACGGTGCGGCCGGACGGACTCGATCTGGTGTCCGACGGTGATGGCTACGTCTTCGCCCAGACCCTGTTGACGGAGTTCGTGGTCTACCAGGGCGACACCACGTTCCGGCCGCCGGACTGGGAATTCCGCTTCATTCCGGTGGTGAACTACAATGTGGCCTTCTTCGACGAACGCGCGGTGCTGCGGGTAGAGCCCACGGGTGACGGGCAGGCGCAGTCGGGTCGACGCCGTCATGAAGCCCATTTGGGCGTCCAGGGCCTGTTCGTCGACAAGCATCTCTGGAACGTGTCCGATCGCTACGACTTCGACTCCATCCGCATCGGCATCCAGCCTTTCACCACCGACTGGCGCGGTTTTCTGTTCCAGGATCAGCAGCTCGGTATCCGCCTGTTCGGTACCCGCGACAACAACATTTTCCAGTACAACCTGGCCTGGTTCCGCCGCCTCGAGAAGGACACCAACACGGGCCTGAACAACCTCTCGGCGAGACTGCGCGATGATGATGTCTTCATCGCCAATCTCTACTGGCAGGATTTCCCGGTGAAGGGTTTCTTCTCCCAGGGCACCGTGGTGCACAACCGCAATCGGGAGAAAGGCTCGTTCAAGTTCGACGACAACGGCTTCATCGCCAGACCCTCGTCGCTGTTCGCCGAGCGCTTCTCCCGGGACTACGACGTGACCTATCTCGGGCTCAACGGCGACGGCCGTATCGGTCTGATCAACCTGACGGCATCGGCGTATTACGCTTTCGGCAAGCAGACCAACGACCAGTTCCCGGATACCACCGACAAGATCCGCGCCCACTTCCTGGCGGCGGAGGTCTCCCGGGACTGGGACTGGACGCGCTGGCGGTTGTCGGCGCTGTGGGCCAGCGGTGACGATGATCCCTTCGACGGCAAGGCCAGGGGCTTCGACGCCATCTTCGAGAATCCGCTGTTCGCTGGTGCCGACACCAGCTTCTGGATTCGGCAGCCGGTGCCGCTCATCGGCGGCGGTATCGTCAACCTTTCCCAGCGCAACGGCATTCTCAACAACCTGCGCTCCAGCAAGGAGCTCGGCCAGTCGAACTTCATCAACCCCGGGACGCGGTTGCTGGGAGTCGGGGCGGATTTCGATATCACGCCGGAGTTGCGCGTGAGCTTCAACGCCAACCAGCTCTGGTTCGACCACACGGCGGTGCTCGAGTCGGTACGGCAGCAGGGCAACATCAGCCGCAACATCGGCATGGATCTGTCGGTGGCCATGATCTGGCGCCCATTCATGTCCCAGAATGTGGTGTTCCGGTTGTCGGCGGCGACCCTGCGTGCGGGCAGCGGCTTCGATGATCTGTTCGGACAGGACCAGCAGACGCCGTATTCGATTCTCGCCAACCTCGTATTGATGTACTGAAGGCGGACACCATGAATGCATCCGCATCCCCAAGGTTTGACGCGCGCAGCGGGCTGCTGAGCCTCCTGTTGCTCCTGCCGCTGCTCGGTTACGCAGCCGCCGCTCCCAAACCGGTTGAACGCAACTACCCGGACTACCCGCCGGCACCTGCTGGCCAGCACCCGGAGGAGGCCGAGGCCAAGTCGGCAGGCTGCATGAGCTGCCACACGGCTACCGACTCCAAGACCATGCACAGAAATCCTGGCGTGGTGCTCGGCTGCGTGGATTGCCACGGCGGCGACCCTGCTGTCTTCAATGAGCAGGGCCTCGAGCGATCAGACCCCGGCTACTACGCGCTCATGGAGTCCGCCCACGTCCTGCCTCTGTTCCCGGACGATTGGGACTATCCGAAGTCACGCAATCCGGTGCGCAGCTACACGCTGCTCAACAGAGAGAGCCCGGAATTCGTCCGCTTCAAGAATCCTTCCGATTACCGGGTGGCGGAGGAGGCCTGTGGTGCCTGCCACCTGCCGATCATCCAGGCCGCCAAGCGCAGCCTGATGGCCACCACTGCCATGCTCTGGGGCGGTGCTGCCTACAACAATGGGATCCTGCCCTACAAGAATTACATCCTGGGCGAGGCCTATACCCGGGACGGTGTGGGTGCGTTGATCGAAGGGCCACCCCTGGATGATCCGGAGCGGGCCATGCGCGAGCACGGCATCCTCCCTCAGCTCGCGCCGCTCCCGGCCTGGGAGACCGTCAAGCCCGGCGACATCTTCCGGGTCTTCGAGCGTGGCGGCCGCAACATCATCAACCTGTTCCCGGAAACGGGCGTTCCCAACGTGCTTGGCCTGATTCAGCGGCTGGAGGAGCCTGGACGCCCCGATATCCGCCAGTCGAATCGGGGCCCCGGTACCGGGCAGAGCATCTCCGTGCCGCTGATCAACATCACCAAGACCCGACTCAACGATCCGTTGATGTGGTTCCTCGGCACCAATGAGCAGCCTGGCGACTTCCGCACCTCCGGCTGCGGAGCCTGTCACGTTCCCTATGCCAACGACCGTGATCCACGCCACTCCGGCCCCTGGGCCAAGTACGGGCACATGGGCGAAACGGCCAGTGTGGATCCCACCATCCCCCGTGACGAACCCGGACACCCCATACGCCACGAATTCACGAGGGCCATTCCCAGCAGCCAGTGCATGTCCTGCCACATGCACCAGCCGAACGTGTTCGTGAACAGCTATCTCGGCTACACCATGTGGGATTACGAGTCTGATGCGCCACGCATGTGGCCCGAGGAGCAGCGTTACCCCACCAGTTCGGAGATCCGCGAGATCAATGCCCGCAATCCCGAAGGGGCCGCGGCTCGGGGCAAATGGGGCGATGTGGATTTCCTGCGCTCGGTCTGGGAGCGCAACGACGAGATGGAGCACACCCAGTTTGCCGACTATCACGGCCACGGGTGGAATTTCCGCGCCATCTACAAGCGCGACCGCAAGGGTAATCTGCTCGATGCTGACGGCGACATCGTCGAATTCGACGACCCTGACCGCTTCGACAAATCGGTGCACATGGCAGACATCCACCTCGATGTGGGCATGCACTGCGTCGACTGTCACTTCGCCCAGGACAGTCATGGCGACGGCTACCTCTACGGTGAGGTGGCCCATGCCATCGAGATCGATTGCGCGGACTGTCACGGCACAGCTGACAACTATCCGACGCTCTTTACTTCAGGCCCTGCCGCACCGCCGGGTGGTCACGATCTGCGCCTGATCCGCAACCCGGACGGCAAGCCGCGCTTCGAGTGGGTGGGAGACAGACTGATCCAGCGCAGCCTGGTCAACCCGGGCATGGAGTGGGAGGTCAGCCTGGTGAAGGATTCCGTCACCGGTGGCCATCGGGATTTCAACGAAAAGGCGGCCCGCGCCAAGCTCATGAGCCGGGATACGGAAAGCCAGAATTGGGGGCTGGACGTGGCTGCAGCGGATCGCGCCCACGACTATTCGGAGATGGAGTGCTACACCTGCCACACCGCCTGGACCACCAGTTGCGGTGGCTGTCATCTTCCCATCGAAGCCAACTGGAAGACTGAAAGGTATCACTACGAGGGCGGCATCTCGCGCAACTATGCCACCTACAATCCACAGGTCGTGCGCGACGAGATCTTCATGATCGGCCGCCGGGGTCAGGTGAAGGGGGGCAAGATTGCGCCCATCCGTTCGAGTTCGGCTCTGGTGCTGTCGTCCACCAACGCCAACCGGGAGAAGATCTATATTCAGCAGCCGCCCATTGCGGCCAGCGGCTACTCTTCCCAGGCCATGAATCCGCACTTCGCCCATACGGTGCGCAAGACGGAAACCAAGACCTGCAGCGATTGTCACCTATCAGCCGATGGCGACAACAACGCCATCGTGGCGCAGACCCTGGGCCTGGGAACGAAGTACATCGATTTCTTGGGCTACATGGCCTACTTCGGTACCGAGCGGGCTGTGGAGGCCGTCCAGGTCACCGAGTGGGAGGAGCCGCAGGCGGTGATCGGCAGTTACCTGCATCGCTATGCCTATCCGGACTGGTACAGCGCGCACCAGGACAACGATCGGGTTCTGAAAACGCAGCATCACGCCAATCGATCCAAGGATGCCATCACCTGTCTGCAGCATCGTGGGGAGTACCTGTTCACGGCCGGTGGCAGCGATGGATTCCGTGCCTACGACATTGCCAGCATTGCGAACAAGGGCGTCAGCTATCGCATCCTCACGGGACCCTTCAGCCCGCTCGGACACCGCACGCACGTACCCAGTGCCAACGCCACCTGCGTCTCGGTGTCCACCACGCAGCCGATTTCCCCATCACGCAACGTCGGTGACCTCATGCGCATCGACAACGAAGAGCGCCCGCATCACCCCATCTATTACTACGCCATCGTCACCGATTCGGAAGAAGGGCTGTATCTGGTCGACATCGAGACTCTCAACGATGGGGAGCCGCGCAACAATTTCTTCACCCGTGTGGTGACCTGGAACGAGAATGGCATTCTCGACGGTGCCCGCCACGTCACCATGGGCGGTACCTGGGCCTACATCATCGCCGATGCCGGTCTGGTGGTCGTGGACCTCGACGTGCCCCACGAACCACGGCTGGCCGCGGTGCTGCCCTTGGACGATGCGAGGGCCTCGGCACTGCAGTTCCGCTACCTCTTCGTGACGGATGCGGAAGGGCTGAAAGCGGTTGACGTCACCAATCCGGAGGCGCCGCGTCTGGTCGCAGACAACACCATTCCCCTGGCGGATGCCCGGGGCGTCTTCGTCACGCGCACTTTCGCCTACGTGGCGGCGGCCAACGAAGGCCTGGTCATCGTCGATGTCGAGCGGCCCGAGCGCATGTTCGAGTACGACCGGGTCACGCCGGAGCAGGGCATCGTCGACGCCCGGGACGTATCCATCGCCCATACCAATGCCTCGTTGTTCGCCTATGTGGCGGACGGAACGGGAGGCTTGAAAGTGCTGCAGCTGACGGCGCCCGATACGGTCCCGGGTTTTTATGGCTTCAGTCCGGACCCGAAACCGGAGTTGATCGCCAGCTACCCGACCCGATCGCCGGCACTGGCCCTGACCCGGGCCCTGGAGCGGGATCGTTTCATGGATGAGACCGGGCACCAGATTGCGGTGTTTGGCCGACGTGGATCCGGGCCGCTGGAAATCGATGTGGTGCGGCGGATGTACATGAATGAGGACGGTTCGCTCTGGACCGTACAGGATGATCCCGCGAAGGAATCAGAGCGCGCGTTGGCACAGGATGCACCGCAGATGCGGGCGGCAGGGGAGCAGGACGATGACAGCGCACAACCGCGGAAGCACAGCGGTGGCGAATAGGCGGGTGGCAAGGGCCGTTTTCGGGGCCGTCTGCCTGCTGGCCGCAGTTCTGCAGGGAGCGACGGCGGCGGAATTGCCACAGTACGACGGCTACGTGCACCAGGGGGTGGCTTCCTGCGCCTCGGGTGTCTGCCATGGCTCGGCCACTGAGCGCAGTTCCACCAACGTGCTGCAGAACGAGTACGTGACGTGGACGCGACTCGACAGGCATGCCCAGGCCTACCGGACGCTGCTGACGGAGGAGTCGCAGCGGATGGCGCGCAACCTGGGCCTTCCCAATGCCCATGAGGCGGCGATCTGTCTCGATTGCCATGCCGACAACGTGCCGGCTGAGCAACGGGGCGCAGACTTCCAGATCAGTGACGGGGTGGGCTGCGAGGCCTGCCACGGGGGTGCGGAGAACTGGCTGTCGAGCCACACCGCTCCCGGAGCCAGTCATCAGGACAATCTCGATCGGGGGCTGTACCCGACTTCGAGCGTCGAGGCCCGGGCGCAGCTCTGCCTCTCCTGTCACCTCGGCACCGAAGACAAGTTCGCCACCCACCGCATCATGGGTGCGGGGCATCCGCGTCTGGCGTTCGAGCTCAGCACCTTCAGTGCCCTGCAGCCACCCCATTGGGCCTTCGATGCCGACTACGATCAACGCAAGGGCATCGTCAGTGAATTCGACACCTGGACCGGTGGCCTGATGGTGGCGGCGCGGGAGAGCATCGCGCTGCTGCAGGGACCCCTGCTGCACGGCAGTGGCATGTTTCCGGAAATCGCGCTGTTCGATTGCCATTCCTGCCATCAGCCCATGAGCAGCCTGGACTGGCAGCCCACCGTGCTCACAGAGGGGCTCGAGCCGGGGGCCATCCGCATCAATGATGCGAATTTCGTCCTGCTGCTGCCGCTGGCGGAGGTGCTGGCCGGAACGCTGCATGATCGGATGCTGCAGCGCATTCGCGAATTGAACCAGTCCGTTGCGCGCAGCCGGGATGCCGTTGCGGCGGCAAGCCGTCATTTGGCGTCCCTGGTGGATGAGCTGGAATCGGCCCTCGCCGCCGGCGCGGATCAGGCGGCCCGACAACAGATCCTCCGAGGCGTGCTGAATCGCGCAGCCAGGGGAGACTACAGGGACTACGTCGCGGCCGAGCAGGCGGCCATGGCGATGGATGTGCTGCTGATCTCCATCGAACGCTGGGAGGATGTCAGGGAGAGCATGGATGCCGTTTTCGCCACCGTGGAGAACGACGAAGCCTATCGTCCGGCGAGCTTCGCCGCTGCGGCTGACCGGCTGCGGCGGGCACTGTAAGGTCGTGCCGGAACGGCGATGGCAGGAGACTCGCGCCGGTCGCTGCAGTCAGGTAATCTCCTGAAAGAACTCGAGAAGGAAGCTGCTCAACGATGGCGGAGAATGTCAACACGTCGATTCTCTTCGCCGATGTCTGCGGTAGTACGCGTCTGTACGAAACGCTGGGCGATCAGCGTGCCCAGCAGGTCATCGGAGAATGCATTGCATTCATGCTGGAGATCGTGGAGCAGCACGGCGGCACCCTGGTCAAGACCATCGGCGACGAAATCATGGTTCGCTTCGATGACGCGAATCAGGCCGTCCGGGCCGCCTGCGAGATCCAGGAAGAGAACGAATCCGGGCGGCAGTACGCCGGCCACCGCATCGCATTGCGCGCGGGGTTGCATCACGGACCGGCGATTCTCGATGACGGGGACGTCTTCGGCGACGCCGTGAATGTCGCGGCCCGCATGGCGGGAATCGCCAAGGCGACCCAGGTGATCACGACGGGCGATACGGTGGCCCTGCTCGATACCGAGCTGGCTGACATGGCCCGGGAGTTCGATCGCACGACGGTCAAAGGCAAGTCGGTCGAATTGCGCATCTGCGAAATTCTCTGGGAGGCCGACGACGTCACGACCATGAATGTGCCGTCGGCAGTCAGGCCTGCCGGTGAACAAGGTCTGCTGATCCTGCGCTATGAGGGTCAGGAAGTGAAAGTCGGGAGCGTCGAGCGACCCGTAATCACCCTGGGGCGGGGATCCCAGGCGGACATGGTCATCCCGGCACCGCTGGCGTCCAGGGTGCATTGCCGCTTCGAGTCGCGGCGCGGCAAATTCGTTGTCGTCGATCAGAGCACGAATGGCACATTCGTGCGGACGGCGGACGGCGAGAATGTCTACCTGCGCCGGGAGGAGCTGCTGATATGGGGCAGTGGTTGCATTGGTCTTGGGGAAGACGTGTCTGAAGCCAATCAGCATCTGGTGCACTTCACTTGTCCCTGAGTCGATATCGGGCCGGAGGACGGGAAGCGGGGAAGACAGTATGGGCGAGTTGATGAAGGAACTTCGGCCGTGACGGCTGAGCTGCCGGGAGCGAGGCGTGGCTGAGCTCACGTGGGAATCGGCCGGTCTGACCGATACCGGAAAGCGCCGCGCCCATAACGAGGATGCGATCCTGGCGCGTCCGAAGGCGTGCATGTGGGTGGTCGCGGATGGCATGGGAGGCCATGCGGCCGGCGACGTTGCGAGCCGCATGCTCACGGAAACCCTCGGCGAGCTCGACACCGGGGGAAGCTTCCCGGAGTTCGTCGACCGCGTCGACGATGCCCTGATCCGGATCAACAAGGACATTCGCAGCCATGCCGACGAGAACTTCGGCGGCAAGACCATGGGCTGTACCGTGGTCGCCATGCTGACTTCGGATCGGGTCGGGGTCTGCATGTGGGCAGGCGATTCCCGTCTCTATCAGCTGCGGGACGGTATCTTTACCCAGATCTCCCGCGACCACGATCCGCTCGAGGAACTCGTGGAGCGCGGCGTCCTCACTCCTGAAGAGGCCGACGACCACCCGGATTCCAGCGTCATTACCCGCGCGGTCGGCGGCCAGCCGGACCTGTGTCTCGACTGCATCCTGTTCGACATCGAACCGGGTGATGTTTACCTGCTCTGCAGCGATGGGCTCTACCGTGAGGTCGAGCGAGACGAAATGCGCGACATCCTGCTCGGAGAAGATCCCATACACGAGCGGGTCCAGACCCTGCTCGGCGTCGCACTCGAGCGGGGCGCGCGGGACAATGTGAGCATTATCGTTGCCGCATGCGAGGAGGCGTGACGATGGCTGATGCGCCTTCAAACAAGCGTGGCGGGACCCGCGTGCACGTGCTGACGCTCAGCGAGCAGAGCGCTCACGTACGGGCCCTTGCCCGCAGTTGGGCGGCCGGCGAAGTGAGCATTGACGACTATCGAACGATTCGTGCGCTCACCATTGAAGGCATGCTCAATGGCGAATTCGCCAACGGCGCCCCGGACGCTGCCGACACCACGGCGTCCCCGCATGATGCCGAGGATCACGACATCACGGCAGTCGGCGACAGGACTGGCGCTGAAGGCGACGATACCGAGGTCAATCCCGACGCCCCCATCGAGGCCGCCCGGCCCATGGATGCGTCGTCCCTCCCGCGTGTGGCGTTGATTGCAGGTGCTGTGCTTCTCGTTCTCGGCGTCATTGTCCTGTTCACCCTCTCCTGAACGGGGCCCGCGAGCCGCGTCGAGGACACCGCTTGTGCTTCGTAGCGCTCGCTGTCTGCCGGGCGTAGACTCGATGGAGTTTGCCTCTCCGGCTCCCGACAACGCGGCGCAGACTTCTCGTTGGAGCCAGTCCGGCAGGCAGGCCGAGGCTCTGCTCTGAACGACATTCGGGCTTGCCCAGACATCGCTCAGACCCGGGTCCAGATGCGCGTACAGATGCACAGCGTTCCGGGAGACGGAGTCATGAAGGCATCAGACCTGTTCGTGAAGTGCTTGGAGGAAGAAGGGATCGAGTACATCTTCGGCGTGCCCGGAGAGGAAAATGCGGATTTCATGATGTCCCTGGAGGCCTCGGACAAGATCCGTTTCGTGCTGTGTCGTCACGAGCAGGGCGCCGCCTTCATGGCGGAGATCTACGGCCGTCTCACCGGCGAGCCGGCGGGGTGTCTGGGCACCCTCGGTCCGGGCGCGACCAATCTCATCACCGGAGTCGCTGACGCCAACATGGACCGCGCACCGATGCTGGTGCTCACCGGGCAGGGGGCTTCGACGCGGCTGCACAAGGAATCGCACCAGGTCATGGATGTGGTGCACATGTTCGAACCGGTCACCAAGTGGGCGGTGCAGGTCATCCATCCGAACAACATCCCCGAGATCGTCCGCAAGGCTGTGCGCCTGTCGCGAACGGAGAAGCCGGGCGCGACGCACATCGAACTGCCCGAGGACATCGCCGAACTCGACACCACGGCAACCCCCATGATTCCGCGCCGGTTCCGTCGTCCGGTTCCGGCCGACAAGATCGTCAATCTCGCTTTCGACCTGATCAAGAACGCCAAACGGCCGGTGATCCTCGCGGGCAATGGTGCCATTCGCAAGCGGGCCGCCAAGCAGCTGCGGATCTTCTGCGAGAAGACGGGCATCGGCGTGGCGAGCACCTTCATGGCCAAGGGCTGCGTCGACATGGATGCCCCCTACTGCCTCTATACCGTGGGTCTGCAGGCCAAGGACGTCGTCTCCTGCGCCATCGACGCGGCGGACGTGGTGGTCACGCTCGGCTACGACATGGTCGAGTACCACCCGATGCTGTGGAACGACCAGAAGGACAAGCGCATCGTCCACCTCGACTTCCTGCCGGCTGAGATCGACGAGCACTACCATCCGGAGGTGGAGGTGGTCGGCGATCTGGCCCATGCGCTGTGGATGCTCAACGAGCGCGTCGATGCCATGGGAGGGCTGAAGTTCGATCTGCCGAATCAGGCCGCGGCCCGGCGTGACATGAAGCTGGAACTCGAACAGTACAAAGACGACGACACCGACGGCCTGATTCGGCCCCAGAAAGTGCTGTGGGATGCGCGTCAGGTGATGGGGCCCAATGACGTGCTGCTATCCGATGTCGGTGCCCACAAGATGTGGGTCGCCCGCCACTACCAGTGCCACGAGCCGAACACCTGCCTCATCCCCAACGGCTTCTGCTCCATGGGCTTTGCGCTGCCCGGTGCGGTGGCTGCAGCGCTGGTGCATCCGGACCGCCGCATTCTCGCCATCTGCGGCGATGCTGGCTTCCTGATGAATGTGCAGGAGATGGAGACGGCTCGCCGCCTGAACCTCAACTTCACGGTCATGGTCTGGGAGGACCATGGCTATGGGTTGATCAAGTGGAAGCAGCACAACCACTTCGGCCGTCACACGGACCTGGATTTCGGCAACCCGGACTGGATGAAGCTGGCGGATGCCTTCGGCTGGAACGGCCATCATGTCACCCGCAGCCGGGACGTGGCCGAAACGCTTGCAGCATCGTTCGCCGAGCCCGGCCCGAGTCTGGTGGTCGTGCCCATAGACTATCGGGAGAATGCCCTGCTCACCCAGCGCCTGGGCAACATTCAATGCCCGATCTAGCCCTGCCGGATCCTGAAGGATTCAGCGAGTGAGCCCGGCGCCGAGGAGACCTCTCATGCTCGAGAACAGCTATCCCTTCTATCTGGCGAACGAGCCTGAGGCACCGAACGCGGACCTCGAGGTGATGGACAAGTACACCGGTAGGGTGGCCACTCGGGTGGCGATGGCTTCGGCTGATGACATTGATCGGGCCATTACCGCCTGCGTGGATGCAGCGCGGCCCATGGCCGAGCTGCCGGCCTATGCGCGCAAGGCGGTCATCGAGCACTGCGTGCGGCGCTTCCGCGAGCGCTTTGACGAACTGGCCATGAGCCTGTGTATCGAGGCGGGCAAGCCCATCCGGGATGCCGAAGGTGAGGTGACCCGGCTCATCGATACCTTCGTGATCGCGGCCGAGGAAAGCGTACGTATCGGCGGCGAGGTACTGCCCCTGGACATCTCACCGCGGGCTCACGGCTACCGGGGCTACTTCAAGCGCGTGCCCATCGGCCCTTGCTCCTTCATCAGCCCGTTCAACTTCCCGCTCAATCTCGCCGCCCACAAGGTGGCACCGGCATTGGCGGCGGGTTGCCCGTTCGTGCTCAAGCCGGCGAGCCTGACGCCCATCGGTGCCCTGATCATCGGCGAGGTGCTTGCGGAAACCGATCTGCCCAAGGGGGCGTTCTCGATTCTGCCCTGCCGGCGTGAAGGAGCGGACCTGTTCACCACGGACGAACGGCTCAAGCTCCTGTCCTTCACCGGCTCGCCCGGCGTCGGCTGGGAGCTGAAGGCCAAGGCCGGCAAGAAGCCGGTGGTGCTGGAGCTTGGCGGCAACGCAGCGGTGATCGTGGACGAGGACGCCGACCTCGAGGATGCCGTGGACCGCATCATCTTCGGTGCGTTCTATCAGTCCGGCCAGAGCTGCATCGGCGTGCAGCGGATCATGGTGCATGAAGCGATCTATGAGGATTTCCGTGACCGGCTGGTGGCGGCCACGAAGCAGCTGAAGAAGGGTGACCCCAAGGATCGCGGCACCTTCATCGGACCGATGATCTCGGAGAAGGAGGCGCAGCGACTGCAGGGTTGGGTGCAGCAGGCCGTGGCCGCCGGTGCCACCCTGCTTTGCGGCGGCGAGCGCGATGGCGCCATGCTCGACGCCACCCTGCTCGAGAATGTGCCGTCCGATGCGGACGTCAACTGCGAGGAGGCGTTCGGGCCCGTGGCCAACCTGTTCCGCTTCGCCGACTTCGAGCAGGCCCTCGACATGGTCAACGACAGCCAGTTCGGACTGCAGGCCGGGGTGTTCACCCGTGACCTGTACAAGGCGCAACTGGCCTGGGATCGTCTGGAGGTGGGCGGCGTGGTCATCGGCGACGTACCCTCCTACCGCGTGGACAACATGCCCTATGGTGGCGTCAAGGAGAGCGGTCTCGGGCGTGAGGGCATCCGCTTTGCCATCGAGGACATGACGGAGATCCGCTTGATGGTGGTGCGGACACCGCGCTGACCGTCGCGATACAACAACCTCCATGAGGCGCGAGATAATGCAGGGGCGGACACTGAAGCTGCCGTGGCCCCAACCCCCTGCGGTGAGTGGGTACTCACGACGGTGTCGGCAAAGTTATTCACACACCGAAGAGGTTTCCGCAAGGACTTGAAGATGTGGCGTTTCCTTCAGGCAGAGGGTCACGAGGTTTCTTTAACTCATTGATTTTAAATATTTTGTTGGCTTTGATTGAGAAATGACCAGTTCATGTCGCTCCAGGCGGTACCTGACCTCGGCGGCAGCTGGCAGGAGTTATCCAGAGAGTTATCCACAGATATCGTGGACAACTCAGATCGAAAGTTGACCCGGTGCGTCGCCGAACCGGCGCGCCAGCAGCAGACAGGATGGAGCATGGCCATCGATCCGGAACGCATTCCCGCCGAGCAGCGCAGCGCCAATGCCGCTGACCTCGGCGTGGCCCTCGCTGGCTGGCAGCAGGCGGGTGACCGGCGGGTGAAGCTCGGCCTGGTGGACGTCGATGGTGTCCTGCGCGGCAAGTACATCTCCCTCGAAAAGTTCGCGGCCACCCTGGACAGTGACCCGGGTTTCTGTGATTGCGTCCTCG
Organism: Gammaproteobacteria bacterium; assembly: GCA_020832055.1. Lineage (GTDB taxonomy): Bacteria > Pseudomonadota > Gammaproteobacteria > Pseudomonadales > Azotimanducaceae > SLTB01. The sequence goes on along the minus strand of JAFIFL010000002.1, from coordinate 32,078 downwards.
GCTGGGACGTCGCCGACCAGCTCTACGACAACGTCACTCTCACCGGCTGGCACACCGGGTTCCCCGACGCCCGTTTTCGCCTCGACGCAGGCAGTGCACGCCGGATCCCGGGTGAGGGGACGCCGTTTCTGCTTGGGGATTTTGTGGTGGCTGAGGGGGGATTCGATCCCGATAGCGATCGCGACAGTGGCGGGGGCGTGCGGCGCCATCCGGCCTGTCCGCGGGGGCGGTTGCGGAGCGTGCTGGCCAGGGCTGCCGGCCTGGGCTTTCGGCCCCGGCTCGGCTTCGAGTACGAGTTCTTCGTCTTCCGGGAGACGCCCAAGTCCCTGCGCGACAAGGGATTTCGGGATCTCGAACCGCTGACCCCTGACAACTTCGGCTATTCCGTACTCCGTGCCTCCGCCGAGGCCGAGCTGTTCACGGACCTGATGAGCTACATGGACGACTTCGGCATACCCATCGAGGGGCTCCATTGTGAGACCGGCCCCGGAGTCTGGGAGGCCGCGCTGGCCGTGGCCGATGGCCTGGAAGCGGCGGATCGGGCCAGTCTTTTCAAGACGTTCACCAAGGTCTTTTTTCAGCAACGCGATCTGATGGCGACCTTCATGGCCAAGTGGTCCATGGCCTATCCGGGGCAGAGTGGTCATCTGCACGTGTCATTGTGCACAGCGGATGGCGCTCCGCTGTTTCACGATCCCTCGGCAGAGCACCGCATGGCCGACGCTCAGCGTCATTTCCTCGGCGGCGTCCAGGCCCATATGCGTGAGCTCACCGCCCTGTTCGCGCCCACCGTGAATGCGTTCACCCGACTGGTTCCGGGAGCCTGGGCACCGACGGCGGCGACCTGGGGGGTGGAAAACCGTACCTGCGCGCTGCGGATCATCCCCGGCAGCGCGCAGAGCCAGCGCCTGGAGTTCCGCGCCAGCGGTGCCGACGCCAATCCCTATCTGGCGGCAGCGGCTGTGATCGCCGCCGGCGTTCAGGGCATCGTCGATGGCATCGAGCCCGCTGCGCCGGTCACCGGCAATGCCTATGCCATTGAAGATCAGCTCCCGGATGCGCTGCGTCTGCCGACCCATCTGCGCGAGGCGGCGGTCCTGTTGCGGGGTTCCCGCCTGGCCCGGGACTGGTTCGGGGATGCCTTCGTGGACCACTTCTGTGCGACCCGCGAGTGGGAGGCGCGGGAGTACGAGCGTCATGTCAATGACTGGCAGCTTGCACGTTACTTCGAGATCATCTGATATCTTCGTCCGGGTTCGCCGCCCTGGCCTGCCATGGGAACCCATGCCCTTGAACACCAACGCCCGCTCCCTGCACATCGGCGTTCTCCAGACGGACCGTGTCCGGGAGGAATTCGTCGAACGCCACGGCGATTATCCGGACATGTTCCGCCAGCTGCTGCTCGGTGCTGCGCGGGCGGCTGGCGTGCCGACGCCGGTGTTCCGTGACTTCGACGTCCAGCACGGCCAGTATCCGGCGGATCCCGCCGAGTGCGATGGCTACGTGATCACCGGCTCCCGGGATTCGGTCTACGACGACCTCCCGTGGATCGCGGAACTCAGCGGCTTCGTCCTCGCACTGCATCAGCGGCGTCACAAGCTGATCGGCATCTGTTTCGGCCACCAGCTCATTGCCCAGGCCCTCGGCGGCGAAACCCGCGCCGCTGACGTGGGTTGGGCCGTGGGCGTGCACGCCAGCCGGGTGATCGCCGCACCGGGCTGGATGCGTCCGCACAGTGAACAGTTCGCGCTGCTGTCCAGCCACAAGGACCAGGTGATGCGTCTGCCGCAGGGCGCGGCCCTGCTGGCAGAGAACGACTTCTGCCCGAACGCGGCCTTCACCATTGGGGATCACATCCTGGCCATTCAGGGCCATCCCGAGTTTGCCAAACCCTACTCGGCGGACCTCATGGCCTTCCGCCGCGAGCTGCTTGGTGAGACGGTCTATCAGCGGGGCGTGGAGTCGCTGCAGGTGCCCATTCAGCCCGAGCTGGTGGGCCAATGGATGCTGGCTTTCCTGAGCTGGCAGGGTGCTGCGCCGGTTGCCGGGCAGAGGAGGGAGGGCGCATGAGCTCGATGAGATCGAAGGACGACCCGCGCAGGCAGGGGGTGGGGCGCCGCCCTGCGTGGGGGCTGCTGCTGTGCTGTTGCCTCGTGCTGTCGGCCTGCGGCACACCCGAGGAGGTCGCGGCACCGGTGCTGCCTGCCGATCCGGTGAGCAGCCTGCGGCAGGCCCTGATGGACGTCGAACCCGGCGGCGTGGTGGAGATTCCCGAAGGGCGGTTCGAGGTGGATCGCGGTCTCTCCCTGAGCGTCTCCGGGGTGACGATCCGGGGTGCAGGCCGGGATCGCAGCGTGCTGGCCTTCGACAATCAGCGCAGCGGTGCGGATGGTCTGCTCGTGACCGCCGATGACGTCACCCTCGAAGGTTTCGCCGTCGAGAATGCCCGCGGCGATGCCATCAAGGTCAGCGGCTGCCGCAACATCGTCATGCGTGACCTGCGGGCGGAGTGGACCGGTGGTCCGAGTTCCGAGAACGGCGCCTATGGTCTCTACCCGGTGCAGTGCGAGGGCGTGCTCATCGAGGATTCCGTTGCCATCGGCGCCTCCGATGCGGGCATCTACGTCGGCCAGTCGACCGACATCATCGTCCGCCGCAATCAGGCTTCCTACAACGTGGCCGGAATCGAGATCGAGAACTCCGTGCGCGCCGACGTCTATGCCAACGACGTGCAACATAATACCGGCGGTATCCTCGTGTTCGATCTGCCGGGGCTGCCGATGCAGGGCGGTGGCGAGGTGCGGGTGTTCCGCAACCGGGTGGTGGGCAACAACACACCGAACTTCGCCCCCGAGGGCAACATCGTCGCGACGGTCCCGGCGGGTACCGGCATCCTGGTGAGCGCCAACCGCGACGTCGAGATCTTTGCCAACGACATGGACGACCACGGCACGGCGGCGGTGTTCGTGATGAGCTACCTCATCACCGGCCGCCCCTTCGAGGATGCGGATTACGACCCTTACCCGCTGCGGATACACGTTTACGGCAATGCCTTCGGACGCAGTGGCCATGCTCCTGACGCCGAGCCGTTGGCCATGCTGCGGGAGGCTACGGGTCGCGATCTGCCGCCGCTGCTCTGGGACGGCTTTACCGGTGACACCGACGCACCGGTCGTGTGTGCCCATGGCAATTCGGATCCCACTTCGGTCAGTCTCGATGCCCCCGGAGGTTTCGAGGCGCCTGCATTCGCGGCGGATGCCTTCGCCTGCAGTCTCCCCTCACTGTCCGGAGTCAGCGAGGCCGGGGCGGGCGTCGCCGTGCCCTGGGAGTGATGGCTGTGAAGCGGGGAGCGCTCGCGCTCCTGGCGGGCTGGCTGCTGCTGGCCTGCGAACCGGCGCCGCAGCCCTGGCCGCTGGCCGAGTCCTTGCCCGATCGGCTTTCCGAGTTGGGTCTGCTTCAGCAACAACGTGAGGCACTCGTCGTGCGTGACGGGTTCGTCTACACCCTCGGTCATCAGCTGTTTTCCGATCACGCCTCGAAGTACCGCAGCGTCCACCTGCCGCGAGGAACGGCCGCCGAGCGCCAGCCTGCAGCGGATTCCCTGGCGGTGCTGGCGTTTCCGGTGGGCACGATCATCACCAAGACCTTCGTCTATCCCCACGCGGCAGCGGGGCGCGTGCGCCTGGAAGTGCTGGATGCGGTCTGGGGTGAGGCCGCAAGTCTCCCGCTCACGGATGTGCGGCTGCTGGAAACCCGGATCCTGCGCCATGGGTCCTCGGGCTGGGAAGCCGTGTCCTACCTTTGGGACGAGGCCGGAGGGGACGCCTATCGAGCCGATACCGGGGCCCTGCTGGCCCTCGTCGCCGAGGACGGGTCGGCCTTCGACTACCTGGTCCCGGACCGCAACCAGTGTGCGGCCTGTCATGGTCGTGGTCGTCAGCAGCAGGCGCTGGCGCCCATCGGTCCGATTCCGGCGAATCTTGCCGCGGTCGGATTGTCACAGTCCATGAACCAGTATGCTGTGTGGCAGGCGGCCGGCTGGGTGAAGGACGAGGCTGACGTGGTGGCCTGGCCCGAACAGCCGGAGGCGCGGGCCTATCTGGACATCAACTGCGCCCATTGCCACAACGGCGCGGGCAGCGCTGCCAGTTCGGGCCTCGATCTCCGGTATGGGACGACGCGGCCCTGGGACCTCGGTGTCTGCAAGCCGCCGGTGGCGGCAGGGCGAGGTGCCGGCGGGCTCCGGGTGGGCGTCTGGCCCGGTCGCCCGGAGGCGTCCATCCTGCACTATCGCCTGGGCCACAGCGATCCGGCGGTGATGATGCCGGAGCTCGGGCGCAGTCTGGTGGATGACGAAGGGGTCGCGCTGGTCGCTGCCTGGATCGATGACCTGCAAGGAGATTGTGCCCATGCCGGCCTGCTTTGACCGCAGCAAGACACACATTCTGCGCTGCCTGCTGCTGCTGATGGCATTGGGGCTGCACAGTGGCTGCAGCAGCCTGCGGCTGGTCTACTCCAATCTGGATCGGGCGGTGGTCTGGCGTGCCACCGATTACGTGGATCTCGATCGTGCCCAGCGCAGCTGGCTGCGGCAGGAAGCCCGGGTGTACCTGCACTGGCACCGCCACGAGCAGCTGCCGCAGTGGGCCAGTCTGCTGGAGGACTTCGACACCGCGGTGCAGGCAGGGGTCGACCCCGAGCAGCTCATGGCCTTCGAGGAGCGGGCCGAGGAGCTGATCACGGTCATGCTCGAACGGGCGGCGCCGCTGACGGTGGATCTGATGGCCGGCTTCAGTGACGCCCAGATACGTGGGTTTGCGGCGGCGCTCGAGGCCTCCAACGAGGATCTCAATGCCGATTACGAGGACCTGCCGGTCGCGGAGCAGCGATCGGTGTGGCGCCAGAAAACCCGCGACAGTCTCGATCGCTGGATCGGTCGCCTTACGCCGGAGCAGGAAACCCTGCTCGTGGCCGTGAGTGAATCGCTCGAGCCGGACAACAGCGAGTGGGTGGCGTTCCGGCGGCAGTGGCAGGCCGATCTTCTCGATGCCCTCGATCGGCGCAAGCAGATGGATGAGTTCGAGGAGCGCGTCGTCGAACTCCTGCTCCATCGCGAGCGCTGGTACTCGCCGGAGTATCAGGAGGTCCTCGACCGGCGTCAGCCGCTCTATCGACAGTTCGCCGTCGATCTGATCAACATGCTGGAACCGGAGCAGAAGCGCCGCCTCTCCGGTCGCCTGAGCAGTCTGATCCGGGATTTCGAGGCGCTGGCGGCCAGCAGTCGGTCCGCTCCCGAGTCGGCCGGCCCCGCTCCGAGCGCCCGGTAGTGACGGCGTCTTTTCGAAAGCGCTGGAGGCGCCTGTGAATCCGATGGAACCGATTCTTCACCACTACGACGGCTCCCCGTTCTCCGAGAAGGTCCGGGTAGCCATGGGCATCAAGGGCATCCGCTGGCACAGTGTCCTGATCCCGAACATGATGCCGAAGCCGGACTACCTGCCGTTGACGGGAGGCTATCGACGCACCCCTTCCATGCAGATCGGTGCCGAAGTGTGGTGCGACAGCGCCATGATCCTGCGGGAACTCGAGCGGCGCTTCCCGCAGCCGACGCTCTATCCCGGCGGTATCGACGGCCTGGCGGATGCGCTGGGCTTCTGGGCAGATCGCAGCTTCTTCATGGTCGCGGTGCAGCTGATCTTCGGCAGCATCGGTCATGCCGTGTCCCAGGCCTTCATCGATGACCGGGCCCAGATGTCGGGGACCCGCTTCGACGTGGCGCGCATGCGGGCGGCGGTGCCGGTGATGCGTGAGCAGTACCGGGCTCACCTCGATTTCCTCGACCGGCAGCTGCGGGACGGCCGGCCGTTTCTGGCCGGGTCGGCGCCGGGCATGCTCGATCTTCACCCCTGGCATGTGGTCTGGTTTTTGCGGCAGGTCTGCCCGGATGAGGCCGGTCTGCTCGACCGGTTCCCGCGCATCACGGCCTGGGAGGCCCGCATGACGGCCATCGGCCAGGGTGAACGCTTCGAGCTCGGCGCCCGGGAGGCGCTGGATCTGGCAGCTGCACAAACACCTGAGACGCTGCCGGCTGGCGACCCCGACGAGCCCAATGGTCTACGTCCCGGCATGAAGGTGGAAGTGGCGCCCGACGATTATGGTCGCGATCTGGTGGCCGGCGAGCTGCTGCTGATCAGTGCCGACGAGATCGCCCTGCTGCGCCGTGACGCGGCCCTCGGCGAAGTGGTGGTGCACTTCCCGCGGGCCGGTTACATCGTCCTGCCAAGATAGCGGCGGGGCCCCTGCGGGCCCACGCCGCTCAGGGCAGGCGATACTCCTCGCGGGAGTCCATCAGCAGCCAGGCGGCCGCGTAGGCGATCAGGGTCGGCGTGGTGAACAACACCGCTGCGACGGCCACCACCACCCTCACGCCGAGGGCTCTGACTTTCAGGCCGCGGGCGACTCCGGCACAGACGCCGCCCAGGTAGGCCTCGTGGGTATCGCGCAGAAAGCGCGGCGGGCGTTCGTGATGCATGCTCATGATGATGGCTTCCTCAGAATCGAAGATGGTGGAACAGCGACCAGAGATCGAGCTGATCGGACTTGGCTGATGCCGGCGTCGACTCCCCGGCCCACTGGGCGCCGCCACGCTGCTGCTCGATGGCCATGTGCCCGAGGACCGCGAAGACGCTGAACGTGACGATCAACAGTGCGGTCGATGCGCGGTTGCTGCGGGGCTGACGCAGGCGGCTGAGGCGTTGAAGTGAAAGCATGGTACTCCCTCCGTGAACTTTCCCCGGCTTGCTGCGGGGCTCGCTGACATCTCGGGTTATACACACTTCGTGCCAACCGGATTTTGAGGTCTTAAATTGCTGTTTTTTAAGGATATCTGAAAGATCGCTCCGAGAGAGTTGGGATGCAATGTGGTCGGATTCGCACGACAGTGGCGAGTTTGACCAACCGCGAAGGAGCTCCGGAACAAAGTCCTCGGAGCTCTCGCAGGGAGCGCGGAAATGTTCGAAACTTGCGCTGCATTCACGCCAAAGGGGGGAGAGCCTTGAAACTCATAACGACAGGCATGCTGCTGCTGCTGGCAGGTTGCTGGAACGAGAATGTGGCCACGAACGTCCGCATGGGGGATGTGTCGATCGGCCAGCAGCTGATGGACCTCGCACGGGCATTGGAGGAAGGTGCCATCGACGCCGACGAGCACGCCCGGCTCAAGGCCGGGCTGATGTCGCTGTCAGAACTGTGCGGGAAGCAGCGCGAAGGCTGAACGGCGCTGCACTTCAGCTCTTGCTGTTCGCTCCAGGAACCTCGTTGAACGGTACGTTCTTGTCCGGCCGAATGTCCGGGGGCATGCCGAGGACGCGTTCGGCGATGATGTTGCGCAGAATCTCGTCACTGCCGCCCTCGATGCGGTTGGCCGGTGAGCGCATGAACTGGCGTTGGAACTGATTGCCGAAGCCGGACAGCTCGTCGTCGTCGAGGATGCCGCCCATATCCTGAAGATCCAGCGCATAGCTGGCGGACTGATTGTTGTTGGCACCCACCACCACCTTGCTGATGGACGCCTCCGGCCCCGGGTCCTGGCCGCGGGACAGGGCGGTGATCATGCGGTAGGTGGTGTACTTCAGGCCCATCTCCCGGCAGTACCAGTCGGCGAGCTGATCGCGGACGGCGGGATTGCGGATGGCAGGCTCGTCGTCGAGTTCCACGGTCTGGGCGGCGCGGAACACGTCCATGACGGTGTTGGACAGGCCGCTGCCCACGGCCATGCGCTCGTTCATCAGGGTCACCAGCGCGACCTTCCAGCCTTCACCCGGCTTGCCGAGGCGCTGGCTGTCGGGGATGCGGACGTCGGTGAAATAGACCTCATTGAAGTCCTTGTTGCCGTTGATCTGCTTGATGGGCCGCACCTCCACCCCCGGCGTCTTCATGTCCAGGAAGAACATGGTCAGGCCTTTGTGTTTGGGTACGCCGGGGTCGGTGCGGGTGATGAGGATGCCCCAGTCGGAATAGTGGGCGCCGGAGGTCCAGACCTTCTGGCCGTTGACCACCCATTCGTCCCCATCCTTGATCGCCCGGGTCTTGATGCCGGCCAGATCCGAGCCGGCCACCGGTTCGGAGAACAGTTGACACCAGACCTCGGCACCACTGGCGATGCGCGGCAGGTGGTGGGCTTTCTGCTGCTCGTTGGCGTAGGCCATCAGGGTGGGAGCGCACATGCCCTGGCCGATGATGAACAGCCCATCAGGCGTCACGTAGCGCTTCACCTCCTGGTTCCAGATCACCTGCTCGATGGGCGTGGCGTCCCGCCCGCCGTAGGTTTTCGGCCAGCTCAGGCAGGCCCAGCCGGCATCGGCTAAGGTCTGCTGCCAGCGCTTGGCGATGGCGAGCCTGTCGGCGTCGGTCTTCGCACTGTCGAAGGCGCTCTCGTTGGGCTCACGCCGCAGTCGTGCATGCTGGTCGAGGAAGGCGCGCACTTCCTGGCGAAAGGCGGCTTCGGTGGGGCTGTCGTTGAAATCCATGGCATCCTCTGAGCGCAACAGTGTTCCTGCCAGTGTATTAATTCGAATCGATTAGCGCTATCCCGACCGCGACCTGTTATGGGGGATGGCTGCCCATGACCAATCATGACCAACGAGGAGTCCAGATGACCGACGTCATTTTCACCCGCGAGGGCAGCACCTGGATGCCGACCTCGGCAGCCATGGGGCCCTGGGGCGACACGCTCCACGGCGGCGCTCCGGCTGCACTGCTGTGCCACGTCCTCGGGGAAGCGGTGGCGCCGGAGTTCCAGTTGGCCCGCCTGTCCCTGGACCTGTTCCGCCCGGTGCCCTGCGCCCCGCTTGAAGTGAGTGTTCGCTCACTTCGCCAGGGGCGCAGACTTTGCGTCCATGAGGCGGTGCTCAGCAGCGGCGGCAAGGAATTGGTGCGCGCGACCAGCCTCCATACCGGCGCCATGGCGGTCAGCGCCGAAGTGGCGCCGGCGAAGTGTCCGCTGCCACCAGAGGACATGCTGCCGGAGGCGAGTCTCGCCGATGTGGTGCGGACCCAGAGTGGGCGCGATCTGGCGGAAAAGGACGGACTCCATCTGCGCCTGCTGGTGCGCCGGGATTCGGGGCTCGATGGCGGCGGCGCAGGCGGTGGCTGGCTGCGCCTGCCGCTGGATCTGGCGCCCGGTATTGCCTTGATGCCGATGGTCCAGCTGGCGGCGCTGGCGGATTTCGCCAATGGCGTCTCCCAGCGGCGGCTCGAAGAGCCGGAGGGGCGCATCGGCTTCATCAATGCCGACATCTCGCTGCACGTGCTGCGCATCCCGGCGCCCGGAGCGGTGGGCCTGGTATCCCGCAACCAGCACAGCCCCGCCGGCCGCGGCGTGGTCTCGGCGGAGTGCTGGCAGGCCGACGGTCTGGTGGCACGGGTGACGCAGACGGTGCTGGCCCAACCGGCGTAGACTGTGCGGCGCTGAGGGCGACAACCTGGAGGCATGCCGTGCGGAATCGTCGACCAGACCTGCCTGGCCTGACTGGCGCCGACTTCTTCGAGCGGATTGCGCAGATGAAGCTGCGCGATGAGGAAGCCGTCGTCAACGACCTCGTCGAGGCTTTCCCCATGGGCAGCGTCATGCGGCGCCGGGCACTTGAGGAGGGCCGGGAACTGGTCCGGCGCGCCCGCGAACATCGTGCCGACCGCAGTCGGCTCGACGCCTTCCTGGAGGAGTACGGCCTGTCCAATGAGGAAGGGGTGGCCCTGATGTGTCTCGCGGAAGCGCTGTTGCGCATTCCCGACGACACCACCGCAGACGAACTCATTTCCGACAAGTTGCTCTCCGCAGACTGGGCGACTCACCTGGGTGGATCGGATGCACTGCTGGTGAACGCTTCGACCTGGGCGCTGATGCTCACCGGTCGGGTCATCAAGCCCACTGCAGATTTTCGCACCGGTCCGGCCGCGTGGTTGCGGGGACTGGTGTCGCGGACCGGCGAACCGGTGATCCGCAACGCCCTCTACGGCGCCATGCGCATCCTCGGCCGGGAGTTCGTGCTTGGTGAAAGCATCGAAGAGGCCACTCGCCGGGGGCGCAAGGAGTACGGCGACGAGGCACTGTTCTCCTTCGACATGCTCGGCGAAGGCGCGCGGACGGAGGCGGATGCGGCGGCCTATGGCGAGTCTTATGCCCTGGCCATTGATCATGTGGTGGCCGCAGGGGCCGGTGCGCCCGAGGCCCGCCCCGGGGTCTCGGTCAAGCTCTCCGCGCTGCATCCGCGCTATGAACCCATGCACTTCGAGGGCGTCCGCGATGCCATCTACCAGCGGCTCAAGGCGCTGGCCCTGCGGGCCGCTGCGGGGGGCATCGGTCTCTCCATCGATGCCGAGGAGGCGGCAAGGTTGCTGCCCTCCATGGACCTGTTCGAGCGGCTGGCCCGGGATCCGGACCTCGATGGCTGGGACGGCGCCGGTTTCGTGGTGCAGGCCTACGGCAAGCGCGCCCGTGACCTGATCGGGTGGCTCGAAGCGCTGGCCCGGGACAGCGGCCGTCGCTTTCCGGTCCGGCTGGTCAAGGGCGCCTACTGGGACGCGGAGATCAAGCATGCCCAGGTGGCGGGACTTGCGGACTTTCCCGTCTTCACCCGCAAGTCCAGCACCGATCTTTCCTGGCTGGTCTGTGCCTCGGCACTGCTCGACAGCGATGGCTGGCTCTCGCCCCAGTTTGCCACCCACAATGCCCACTCCGTGGCCAGCGTCATGGCCATGGCTGGGAAGGGGGCGGAATTCGAGTTCCAACGCCTGCACGGCATGGGTGAACTGCTGTATCGGGTAGCGCGGGAACAGTATCCGGAGTTCCCCACGGTGCGCACCTACGCGCCCGTTGGCGGTCACGAGGAGCTGGTGTCCTACCTGGTCCGGCGGCTGCTGGAGAACGGTGCCAATTCCTCCTTTGTCAACCGCTTCCTCAACGAGCGTTATCCGGTGGACGAAGTGGTCACGGATTCCTTCGTGGAGGTCCGCGGTCTCGACGCGGCCCGGCATCCGGACATTGCGCTGCCTTCGGCCCTGTTCGCGCCGCGCCGCAACTCGCTATCCCTGGACCTCGACGATCCTCGTGTCCTCGATCAGATTGCCATGGCGTTCGAAGGCTACGACCCCCAGAGCCGTGTCGCCGTGCCGCTGATCGCCGGTCGCCCCGGCGAAGGCAGCCCTGTTGAAGTGCACAACCCGGCGCGGCTCGACGAACCCGCCGGGAAGGTCATCGAGGCCCGCGCCGAGGACGTGGATGCGGCCGTGGTCAGCGGTCGGGCTGCCCAGGCGGCCTGGGATGCCCGGGGCGGGGCCGGACGCGCCGAGATTTTGGAACGGGTCGCCGACGCCTACGAAGAGCATCTTCTCCAGCTCATGCATCTCGCGGTCATCGAAGCCGGCAAGACCATTCCTGACGCCCTCGCTGAGGTGCGTGAGGCGGTGGATTTCCTGCGCTATTACGCCCACCTCGCCCGCAGCCAGTTCGAAGGCAGTCAGCAGCTGCCTGGTCCGACCGGCGAGCGCAATGAGCTCAGCCTGCACGGACGTGGCGTCTTCGCCTGCATCAGCCCATGGAATTTCCCGTTGGCGATCTTCACCGGTCAGGTGGCGGGGGCTCTGGCAGCCGGCAATGCCGTGGTGGCCAAGCCGGCTGACCAGACGCCGCTGATCGCGTCTCGCGCGGTGATGCTCATGCACAAGGCAGGGGTGCCGGTGGAGGTGCTGCACCTGCTTCCCGGCAGCGGTACGCAAGTGGGTGAGCCGCTGGTCAGGCATCCCGGGATTGCCGGCGTGGCCTTCACCGGATCCGAGGCGACGGCCCGGCGCATTGCCCAGCGTCTCGCCGAGCGCCCGGGTCCGCTGATACCGCTGATCGCGGAGACCGGCGGCCTGAACGCCATGTTCGTGGATGCCAGCGCATTGCCCGAGCAGGTCACGGACGATGTCCTGACGAGTGCTTTCGGCAGTGCCGGTCAGCGCTGTTCGGCCTTGCGCGTGCTGTACGTTCAGGAGGCCATCGAGAACGACCTCCTCGCGATGATCCAAGGCGCCATGGATGCGCTCGTGATCGGTGATCCGCGCGATCCGGCCACAGATGTGGGTCCGGTGATCGACGGCAATGCCCGGCGCATGCTGCTCGATCACGCCGGGACGCTGGCCGGCAAAGCGAAGGTCAAGCACCGGCTGCAGGTCCCGGATGTCATCGACGCGCGGGGCACCTACGTGGCACCCATGCTGTTCGGTATCGATCACATCCGTGATATCGGTGGCGAGAAGTTCGGACCCATCCTGCACGTCCGGCGCTTCCGGGAATCGCAGCTCGACGCCTGTCTGGCGGAGGTGGCGGAGGCGGGCTACGGGCTGACCTTCGGTCTGCATTCGCGCATCGAGCGCCGGGCCAGGCAACTGTTCCGCGCCGTGCCGGCCGGGAACATGTACGTGAACCGCAACATGATCGGAGCCATCGTGGGTTCGCAGCCCTTTGGCGGTCAGGGGCTGTCGGGAACGGGCCCGAAGGCCGGCGGCCCCCACTACCTGCTGCGCTTCGCCACGGAGCGGACGTTCACCGTCAACACGACGGCCTCGGGCGGCAACGCGGAACTGCTCAGAAAGATCCGCTGAGGGCGGTCAGTCCAGCGCTTTGGCGAGTCGCTCGCAGAGGGTGTCGAGCACCTCGATGCGTGCCGTCTTCTTGTCGTTGGCGCCGATCAGCGTCCAGGGGGCGTAGCCGGTGCTGCAGTGGCCGACCATGTCATGCACCGCGGCGCGATAGTCGTCCCAGCGCTTGCGGTTGCGCCAGTCTTCGTCGGTGATCTTGTACTGCTTGCGCTCGTCCTGTTGCCTCGCCTCGAAGCGCGCGAGCTGCTCCTCCTGGCTGATGTGAAGCCAGAACTTGAGCAGAATCACGCCGTGATCGATCAGTTGTTCTTCGAAGTCGTTGATCTCCTGATAGGCCCGGTCCCATTCGTCATGCCTGGCGAAACCTTCCACCCGCTCCACCAGGACCCGGCCGTACCAGGACCGGTCGTAGATCGTCATATGCCCGGCCCGGGGAATGTGGCGCCAGAAACGCCACAGATAGTGATGGGCGCGTTCCTCGTCGGTGGGCGCGCCCACTGAGATCACGCGATACAGGCGCGGGTCCATGCCGGCGGTGACCCTGCGTATGGCACCGCCTTTGCCGGCCGCATCCCAGCCTTCGAAGACCATGACCGTGTTGCGGCCCTTGTGCTTGGCCTTCCAGGAGAGCTGGCGCAGCTCGGATTGGCGCTGCTCGAGGCGCTTATCGTAGTCCTTGCCTGAATACCTGGCGCTCAGGTCCACCTGCTCGAGAACAGTCGGCTCTGCGGGGCCAACGCTCGGGCTTTCCCGCGGCGTGAGGGACGCGTCGGCATTGCCGCTTCCGGCGCAATCCGGAATCGAGGCCAGATGATCCTGCATGGCCGCAAGCAGCAGGCGCCCGGTGGTGAGGTCCCGGTAATACTCGTCTGCCGCTTCGAGGATGTGCCAGGGTGCATGACTGCGGTCCGTCACGCGGATGGCCCGCTCCGAGACGCTGGAGAAGTGCTTGTACTGGCGCGCGTAGGTTTCGAGCTGGGGTGAGGCGGTTTTCGCCTCGAGGTCCGCGTCCAGGCGTGTCTGCTGCTGCTTGCGGGAGAGGTGGAACCAGAATTTGACGATCAGGGCGCCGTCATCCACCAGCAGCTGCTCGAGTTGCAGGTTTCTGTGCAGGGCACGCTCGTAGGCGTCGACATCGGTGAGTTCGAGGGCGTGATCCACGATGGGCTTGGTGTACCAGGACCCGAACAGCACGGCGATGGTGCCCCGTGGCGGCATGAGCCGCCAGAAGCGCCAGAAGAATGGGCGTTCCCGCTCGTCCTGGGTCTCGTCCCAGAGGGCGTGGGTTTCGACGCCCCGGGTGTCGAGCCACTTGTTGAGGCGATTGACGACCATGCCCTTGCCGGCGCCCTCCACCCCGGAAACGATTACGATGACGGGCACTCCGGCATCTCTCAGGGCGAACTGGGCCTTGAGCAGCGCCTTGTGCAGGGCAGGCTCCTCTGCGGCGAATGCCTTGCGACTGATGCTGCGGCCGAGTTCCGCCGTTTCGAACATGCCTGTGTCTCCGCTGACGGTCACCTTTTCATGGTAGGGCTTTGTGCAGCAGGGGGCATCAGGAATCCGCTGTACTCAGCCACGCTCGGTGGATTCTTGCTGCATGCACGCACGCTGGCAGTCGCACTTGAGCTGGTGAGTACCCATGGGTATCGTCCAGCGTTCACTGATGAAGGTAATGGAGGATGACCCTTGGATTTCCACTTTGCCAATGCCTGGGAGCTCATTGCGGATGTCGTGCCTGACCGCCTGGCGCTGATCTGCGGTGAGCAGCAGCGGACCTGGCGGGAATACGAGGATCGTGCGGCACGGATCGCTGCCGTGCTCGGCGAACACGGGCTGAAGCCGGACTCGAAGATCGGCCTGTACCTGCGCAACTGCAACGAGTATGCGGAGGCGCATTTCGGCAGCTTCAAGATGCGCGGCGTACCGATCAACGTGAACTACCGTTATGGCGTCGAGGAACTCGTCTACCTGTTCGACAACGCCGATGCCGAAGCGGTGGTGTTCGAGGCCCGCTACGCGCCGTTGATGGAGGCGGCCCGCAGGCGTCTGCCGAAGCTTAGCTGCCTGATTCAGGTGGCCGACGACAGCGGCGAGGCCCTGCTCGATGGGGCGCTGGACTACGAGGCGGCCATCGCAGCGGCTGTGCCCATGCCGCGCATCGAGCGCCCCTTCGATGACATCTACATGCTCTACACCGGCGGCACGACAGGCATGCCCAAGGGGGTGATGTATCACGCCGGCCAGTTCTGTGTGGGCATGTGTGCCGGCTTCGCCATGCGCGGTCTCGAACCACCGGCCAAGGTCGAGGACATCCCGGAGCTGGTGAAGCAGGTCCACGCCGCCGGACTGGCGCCGACGACGCTGGCAGCATCGCCGCAGATGCACGGGGTCGGCATGTGGATCGGCACCATGGTGCCCCATCTCATGGGCGGCACCGTGGTTACGGTCCGGCAGAGCAGTCTCGACCCTGACGCCATCTGGCAGGCGGTGGCCGAACATCGGGTGACGGACATGACCATCATCGGCGATGCCTTCGCCAAGCCCCTGCTTCAGTCCCTCGACGGCGCCCGGGAGCAGGGCCGACCCTTTGATCTGACCAGCCTGCAGCAGATCGTGTCTTCCGGCGTGATGTGGTCTGCCGAGACCAAGCAGCGGCTGCTCGAACACCACGACATGATGCTGCTCGATGCCATGGGTTCCAGTGAGGGCAGCATGGGCATGGCCATGAGCAACCGGACCACGCCGCCGCAGACGGCCCGCTTCGCCCTCAGTCCCGGGGTCAAGGTCTTCACGGAAGATGGCCGCGAAGTGGCCCCCGGGTCCGAGGAGATCGGTCTGGTCGCCACCGCCGGCAACGTGCCCATCGGCTACTACAAGGATCCGGAGAAGTCCGCGCGCACGTTCCGGGAAGTGGGTGGCGTGCGCTACTCGTTCCCGGGCGACTTCGCCAAGGTCGAGTCCGACGGCACCATCACCCTCCTCGGGCGGGGTTCGCAGTGCATCAATACCGGCGGTGAGAAGGTGTTTCCGGAGGAAGTGGAGGAAGCCGCCAAACGCCATCCGGACGTGGCGGACTGTCTCGTGGTGGGTATGCCTGACGACCGCTTCGGTGAGCGGGTGGTGGCTGTGCTGGCGCTCGAAACCGACGCCGATCCCGGCGACGAGGCGCTCAGAACGTTCATGCGCGGCTACATCGCCGGTTACAAGCTGCCCCGGGACATCGTGCGGGTCCCGCAGGTGCTGCGTGCAGCCAACGGCAAGGCCGACTACAAATGGGCCAGGGCGACCGCAGAGGCCAACCTGACTCGCGTCGTGGCATAGGGGCCCGGGTGGCGAGGGCCGGGATGCAACGCTGCCGTCATCGCGTTAAGGTGCCGGCTTTGCAGCATCGTTTTTTCTCCACGATGACTTTCCCACGACCTACCCACGACTACTTTCAGAGGTGAATGCATTGAGCGTACCCAATCGAATCCTGATGTTGCTGGCCCTCGTCACGGGCCTGAGCTTTGCGCTTGGGGCCACGGCCCAGCAGCCTGCCGGTGGCGATCAGGTGGAACAGCTTGCAGAGGCCCTCGGCCTCTCTGCGGAGCAGCAGAACGAGGTCCGCGCGGTCATCGATGACCTCGGGCCCCAGATCGAGGCGCTGCAGGAGCAGGCCCAGCGCGTGCAGATGGAATTGGCCGACAAGGTTGGACACGAGTACGACGAATCGGCCATCCGGTCCGGCGCAGCCCGACTCGGCGAAATCACCGGCGAGATGACGGCGCTGTCGCTGTTGCTGCAGAGCAAGGTGCAGGCGGTGTTCACCTCGGAGCAGCGGGCGGAACTCGAAATGCAGGCGCAGCGTCAGCGCCAGATGCAGGAAGAGATGATGCGGCAGCAGTACCAGCAGCAGCAGGGACCGCAGCCGGGCCAGGGTCAGCCGGACTGGTGATGAGCCCGCATCGGTGAGACTTGCGGGTCAAGGTCCGGCCAGCGGAAAGCTGGCCGGATGCTGCCCGTCGCTGAGCGCGTCAGGGTCCGCCAGGGCCGCCATGATCTGCGCATCGATGACGTCTGCCGCGAGGACCGGGTCTCCCGGCCCCACCTGGCGGCGGATCACAGCAGCCAGCTGACGCGAGAGCCCTTCGATCAGCGCGCGGATCTCTGCCACTTCACCTGCCGATCGCAGGGCGTTGCCGGCGGGCAGCGGGAAATGCACGCCGTTCTCGAAGCCCAGAGCCACCACGCGCCGCATCCCCATGGCCGATTCTTCCTCCACCGAGAGTACTCTGCGTCCCAGCAGGGTCGTCAGCAGTTCCGTATCCGTCAGGGGTGAGGTCATGCGTGTCGGTCCTGGTGCCAGTGACGGTGTCAGTGCGGGCGTCAGTGCCGCTGCTTGATGCTTCGCGGCGGGCAGTCTGCGACCATAGGCGGTGAACCGGTGGCAGCGCAACAGCGGTCGTGGGCATGGCTGGACAGGGGGCAGGATGGATCTGGAACTGGCGGGCAAATCGGTATTCGTGGCGGGGGCCAGCGCCGGCATCGGCCGGGGCATTGCCGAAGTCTTGCTGGCCGAGGGCGCCCACGTCATGTTCAGCGGTCGTCGCGAGGATGTCCTGCAGACGACGATCGATGCGCTGGCGCCCGATGTGGCCGGGCGAGCCGCCAGCGTCTGCGGCGACATGACCTGCACGGCGGACATCGAGCGTGCTCTCGACGCCACCGTGGCCGAGTTCGGTGCGCTCGATGCGGTGATCGCCAACGTCGGCGGCGGTGGCCTGAAGCCCGGCTGGGACGTCTCCGATGCGGATTTCGATGTGGCCATGGAGCACAACCTGACCGGTAGCGTGCGCCTCGTCCGGGAGGCCCAGCGGCGCCTGGAAGGCCGCAGCGGCGCGAGCATCACGGTCATTTCCTCCATTGCCGGCGTCGATGCCATGGGCACGCCGCTGTCCTACGGCATGGCCAAGGCCGCCCTCAATCACTTCGTCACGGCCATGGCGAAACTGGTGGGCCCGGCCGTTCGCATCAATGCCGTGGCCCCAGGCAACATTCTCTTCGAGGGCGGCTCCTGGGATCGCAACGTCAAGGCCCGGCCGGAATCCTGGATGCGCTGGATCGACCGGGAAGTGGCGCTCAAACGCTTCGGCGAGGTGCGTGAGATCGCCGATGTGGTGGCCTTTCTGACCTCGCCGCGGGCGTCCTTCGTGACCGGGGCGACCTGGGTGGTGGACGGGGGTCAGGTGAGATCCTTCGGATGAACACTCCCGGCTCACCAGCCGAGGGTCCACTCGCAGGCATCCGGGTGGTGGATCTCACCGCCATGATATCCGGGCCGGTGGCGACCATGATGCTGGCCGACCAGGGTGCCGACGTGATCAAGGTGGAGCCCCCGGCCGGCGATCTGGTGCGACAGATGGGCAGCTCCCGCGGCGGCATGTCGGCCACCTTCCTGTCGTCGAACCGCTCCAAGCGCTCCTTGGTGCTCGACTTGAAGACCGACCTGGGCATGGAGGCGCTCAAGCGGCTGGTCCGAAGCGCCGACGTGTTTGTCCAGAACTTCAGGCCGGGGGTCGCCGAGCGCATGGGCATCGGCGAGCCCGCCATGCGAGAGCAGCGGGAAGACCTCATCTACGTATCGATCTCGGGCTTCGGCGAAACCGGTCCTTATGCCCACAAGCGGGTCTACGATCCGGTCATCCAGGCTCTCTCCGGGCTGGCCGCGATCCAGGCGGATCGCGACAGCGGCAGGCCGCGGATGGTGCGGACCATCGTGCCGGACAAGGTGACGGCGCTGGCAGCAGCTCAGGCCATCACGGCCGCGCTGTTTGCCCGGGAGCGGAGCGGGCAGGGCCAGCACCTGAAGCTCGCCATGCTCGATGCCGTCGTGGCGTTCCTGTGGCCGGAAGGCATGACCGGCCACACCTTCGTCGGCGATGAGGTGCAAGCCGCCCGCTCGCAATTGGCCCAGGATCTGATCTTCGCGACGACGGACGGATGGATCACGGTCGGGGCCGTGTCGGATGCGGAGTGGGCCGGCCTCTGTCGCGTCTTCGAACACCCGGAATGGCAGCAGGATCCGCGCTTCCGGACGGCCCAGGACAGGGTGGCGAACGTGGCGGAACGGCTGGCGCTGACCGCCGAAGTGCTGGCCACCCGTTCGAGCTCGCAGTGGCTCGAGCAGCTCGACGCGGCAGGCGTGCCCTGTGCGCCGGTGCTGTCCCGTGCGGAAGTTCTCACCCACGAACAGATCCTTGCGAACGATCTGCTGGCAGAATATGCCCACCCGCAGGCTGGCCTGATTCGCCAGCCGCGACCGGCAGCCCGGTTTGGGGCCACGCCGGCGGACATTCGCGGACCGGCACCGGCACTCGGTGCCGATACGGCAACGCTGCTCGGCGAACTCGGGTTCGACGGGCAGGAGGTCGAGTCACTCATGGGCGGCCGACAGGCCTGATGGGACACGTGCAATGGAATTGAATCTTCGCGGCAAGCAGGCACTCATCACCGGTGCGAGCCGGGGTATTGGCCGCGCCGTGGCTGAGGGGCTGGCGGAGGAGGGGGTGCACCTGCATCTGGTGGCGCGTTCGCGCATGGACCTGGAGCGGGCGCGATCGGAGCTGATGGACCGGCACGATGTGCAGGTTCAGGTGCATGCCATGGACCTTTCCCAGCGTGGACGGGCCGAAGCCCTGGCCAGCCGTGTGGGAGCGATGGACCTGCTGGTGAACAATGCCGGCGCCATACCCGCCGGCCCGCTGAATGCCATCGACGAGGAATCCTGGCGGGCGAGCTGGGATCTGAAGATGTTCTCCTACATCAATCTCTGTCGTGCCATGTACTCCCGCATGCGCGATGCCGGCGGCGGGGTCATCGTCAATGTGATCGGCACCGGTGGCGAGCGCCACGATCCGGGCTACATTGCCGGCGTCACCGCCAATGCCGGGCTCATGGCCTTCACCCGGGCGGTGGGGGCTGCAGGTCCCCGGCACGGCATTCGGGTCGTCGGCGTGAATCCGGGACTGACCCGCACCGATCGCATGGAAAACCAGGCCCGCACCCGCGCCCGCATGGCGGGCCGGGATCCGGAGCAGTGGCCGCGCATGCTCGGCCGGCTGCCCTTCGATCGTCCGGCGGAGCCGGTGGAAGTGGCCGACGTCGTGGTGTTTCTGGCCTCGCCGAGGGCCAGCTACGTCAGCGGCACCATCGTGACCGTGGATGGCGGTCACTCGGTCACGCGATGACTTTCCAGCGCACGGTCCCGGCGACCGGGTGCGGCGGGACAGGTTTAGAACACCGGTGAAGCGAACCGGTGAAGCGAACAGCTGCAGTGAGGTGGCAGGCATGGAACCCGAGCATCGGGAACTCGAGCGCTACATGAAGATGCTCTGCCGTCTGGCCTACGGGCTTCCGTGGACGGATCATCTCGAGTACGTGCTCTGGCATGCCTGCATCCAGGGCCCCATGCGCTACGGCAGGCTCGAAATCACCCGGGAGCATCTCGACGATCTGCGGGATCTCAGTGATGCCAGCGACGGCTGGATCACCCGCGACGCCCAGGGCGAACCCTGCTGGCTGCCGCTGCGGGAATGGCAGGATCGCTATGCTGCCAACGTGGACATCATCCGCCTCGACGAAGTCACGCCGCCGCCTCCGGACCTGCGCCTGTTCGGCCACTGAATCGTTCCCCTCGAAGGTAGATCCATCATGCAGCTCGCCCAGACTGTGCGCCGTTCGGCGCTGTTGTATCCGGATCAGCCCGCGCTGATCGAAGGTGACGTGCGCTATTCCTGGCGGCAGTTTGCCGAGCGCGTGGCGCGCCTCGCCGGCGGGCTCGTCGAACTCGGGCTCGAGCCCGGTGATCGCGTTGCCATGCTGGCGGACAATTCCCATCGTTACGTCGAGTTCTTCTTTGCCACGTTCTGGGCCGGCGGCATCGCCGTGCCCATCAATACCCGCTGGGCGGCGCCGGAAGTGCGCTTCGCCCTGGACGACTGCGGCGCACGCATCCTCATAGCCGATCCGGCCCATGCCCCCGCCGCGGAGGCCCAGCGGGCGGATGGGGCTGAGGTCGCGCAACTGGTGCTGGCTGCGGATCGCGCAGTGCCCGCTCCGGCGCCCTGGGTGCACTGGGAGGATCTGGCGCTGTCGCCGGCGGCGGCGGATGCCGGTCGCGGCTTCGAGGATATCGCCTGTTTGTTCTACACCGGGGGCACCACGGGCCGCTCCAAGGGCGTGATGCTCAGCCACGCCAATCTGGTGACCAACTCGCTCACCGCCATGCTCAACATGGACATCCGCGCCGGGACGGTGCACCTGCACGTCTCGCCCATGTTTCACGTGGCCGGCGGCGCGCGGCTGTTTTCCGTGACGCTGGCCGGCGGGACCCATGTGGTGATCCCCAAGTTCGACATCGAGCCCTTCCTGGCCACCATCGAGCGCGAGCGGGTCAACATCACCATCATCGTCCCCACCATGCTCAACCGGCTGATGCAGCATCCGGATCTCGAACGCCGCGATCTGTCGAGTCTGAAGCTGCTGAGCTATGGCGCGTCGCCCATGCCCGCCGCGCTGCTGCAGCGGGCGCTGCAGCGCCTGCCCGGCGTGCGGTTCCTGCAGAGCTACGGCATGACCGAGCTGTCGCCGGTGGCTACGGTCCTGCTGCCGGAGTTTCATACCTTCGAGGGTCAGAAGGCCGGCTTCACGGCCTCGGCAGGTCAGCCGGTGTACAACGCCGAGGTGACCATCCGCGATCCCGACGGCAACACGCTGCCGCCGGGTGAGATCGGTGAGGTCTGTGTGCGTGGCCCCATGGTCATGAAGGGGTACTGGAATCAGCCGCAACTCACGTCCGAAGTGCTGCGCGACGGCTGGATGCATACCGGCGACGGCGGCTACATCGACGAGCACGGCTTTCTCTACGTGGTCGACCGCATCAAGGACATGATCGTCACCGGCGGCGAGAACGTCTATTCAGCCGAGGTGGAGGATGCCCTCTACGCCCATCCGGCGGTGGCCGAGTGCGCCGTCATCGGCATCCCCAGCGAGCAGTGGGGCGAGGCGGTGCACGCGGAGGTGGTGCTGAAAGCCGGCATGGCCGTCACCGAGGCGGACCTCATCACGCACTGCAAGGCGCGCATCGCCGGCTTCAAGTGCCCCCGCAGCATCCACTTCAAGGAAGGGGAACTGCCCAAGAGCGGCGCCGGCAAGATTCTCAAGACCGATCTCAGGGCGCCGTTCTGGCAGGACCGTCAGCGGGCCGTGAACTGACCATGCTGCGACAGGCGGGACTGCTGCTCGCAGGCGTGCTGCTGCTTGCCGGCGCCCGCGCCGATTCACCTGCTAAAGCGCCGGGTGATGCGCCCTTTCTCTGGCGCAACAGCGGTCCGGTGGCGACCCTGTTCGGCCTGCCGCGGGCGCGCAGTGCCGACCTGCCCGCTGCAGGCGAGCTGTATGTGGACCTGCTGGTGGAACTGGCGAGTCACTTCACTTCCGCGCAGTCGCCGCGGGAATCGGTCCTCATCGACGGTGAAACCACCACCGTCGTGGCGCGCTTCGAGCGGGGGTTCGGCCAGCATTGGGCAGGCAGTCTCGAACTGGTGGGCATGCGTCACGGCGGCGGCTTCCTCGACGCTTTCATCGACCAGTGGCACGACTGGTTCGGCCTGCCGGACGGTGGCCGCGATGCAGCGCCGAGGGACCGTCTGCGCATGGTGTGGGATGCCGACGGCCAGCGCCGACTGCTGCTCGAAGACAGCCACGCGGGTCCGGGTGACCTTCGCGTCGGCGTCGCCCGCAGCCTGCATCGTTCGGCGGCCAGGGACGTGGCCCTGCGCCTGGATGCGGAACTGCCAACGGGCCGCGCGAGCCGTCTCACCGGCAGCGGCGGGGTGGACGTGGCCCTGGGGTTGAACGTCACCGAACGGGCGGCCTTCTCCGGCCTGGGCCTCGGCAGCCATGTCACCCTCGGTGTCCTGCGCCCGGCCGGGACGGATCTGGTCGGGCATCGGCTGCGGGATCTTGCGGGTTTCGGCCACTGGACCCTGGTTTGGCCGGTGACGGCCCGGCTGACGCTGAAGGCGCAGCTCGATGGCCACACCGAACTGGTGCGTTCCGATCTCAAACAGATCGGTGGCTGGAGTCTGCAGGGTGGGCTGGGCGGCGCCTGGCAGGTCGGCCCCGGGCTGGCACTGGAATTTGCGGTCTATGAGGATCTGCGTCCGGGCAGCGCGCCGGACGTCAGCTTCCAGTTCGCGTTGCGGGGCCGATACTGACGTCGATTCTGTTCAGTGCCTGGTTGCCCGCTCGATTGGCTGTTTTCCTCTGCTCGAAGGCTCCCAATTTCTGTGCCGGCAGGCATCAGGGAGAGTGCCTGCCCGGGGGGGGGGGGGGGTGGCCGGGCGACACGGGCTTCGACCGAGACGGTGGGGGGCCGATCACGATGCGCTTCAGCCGACTGTGCGCCTGAATGCCCGTGGTTCTGGATGCCCGGGGAGGCATCCGTGGGCAGTGTGTTCCTCATTCGACAACATTTTCGGTGCGGTATCGCACAAAGTGAGCAGCGGCATGCACCCGCTTTCACATGGTCGAGGCGCGGCTGGCGCGCTGGCTGTGTAAGGGCTCCGAAGCGGTCGAACCAGCGGCCGCCGCGGGTGAGAAGCAGGGCACTGGCAACGGTGCCGAAGAAGTAGGCCGTGGACAGTTCCGTTCGCGACAGGCCCAAGGCGTCGATCAGGGGATCCGTGAACACGGCCATGCCCATGGTCTGGCCGGGCACGCTCATCAGGAATCCCAGCGTGGGCAGAAGCCAGATCGTCCAGCCGTAATAGAAGGGACTGCGGCGGACGTCGAAGGGCCAGCGGGCGTCGAGTGTCAAAGGATGAAGGCGGGACTCGGGCGGCACATGCTGCTCTCAAGGCTGGCGGACGGGTTGGGTCGTACGGGGGCAGCGCATGCTACCGGCATCCGGGTCGGCAGGGCAGTTCCGGGCGCGGGACTGTTGGGAGGCGGGCCTTCAGTGATCGTCGCAGGTGGGTTGGATCAGGCCCCGCTGGCAGGCGATGGCCACGGCCTGGGTCCGGTTGCGGGCGCCCAGCTTGCTGATGGCGTTTTCCACGTGGAAGCGTGCGGTGGTGGTGGAGCGATGGATGAGTCCGGCGACCTCGGCATCCGTACGCCCAAGGGCGACCCAGGTCAGGCACTCGATCTCGCGCTGACTGAGCACGGTGGGCAGCGACTCGCTGCCGTCATCCTCGCGACCGGCGTAGACGATGTCCATCATCCGCAGTGCTGCCAGTCGCAGCAGCTGGCCGTGCTCGGCCAGGATGGCGTCGAGATCCAGATCCGGGTCGCGACTGATCCAGCCGACCGTGCCGACGCCACAGCGCGGCAGGTGGATCGGGACACTGATGCCGCCGACGATGCCGCGCTCAGGGGTGAGGTTCCAGCGCTGACCGGAGCGACCGGCGATTTCCCGCGCCA
This sequence comes from Gammaproteobacteria bacterium, assembly GCA_020832055.1. GTDB lineage: Bacteria > Pseudomonadota > Gammaproteobacteria > Pseudomonadales > Azotimanducaceae > SLTB01. The sequence goes on along the minus strand of JAFIFL010000002.1, from coordinate 7,970 downwards.
GCGCTGCCATGGTGGCCGCATCCCAGGCGAACGGCCGGGTCGTGACCCGGCATACGGCGCCGACCGGGCAGATGCGCGTCAGGCTGTAGTCTTCCCATTCCGCCTGGATCTCGGGCTCCCAGCCGAACAGCTCGGCCAGGGCACAGCCGTTCTCGGCGGTGAGCAGGCGGCGCTGGGAATAGTCATCGACCACCGCCGGGTGGCTCAGGCCGAGGTCCCTGCCGATGGCTTTCACCTGGGCCGCTGCCGAGAGCAGATCCTCCGCCGCGTCGAGCCCATTCAGGGCCCGCTGCAGTCGCCGATGGGCGCTGGCACTCATGATGGCAGCCTCATGCTCTCTCCTGGCCTCCAATCTCCCTGAGCCAGGGTGAGCGGTCAAGCTGTACTCAGGACAGTTCGAGGCCGGCGCGGAGTTCGTCAAGCCATGATTCAGCATGGATTCGAGGGTAGGGTTGTGCCGTCCCCCAGCCCCAGACCGGGTCGGGCCATGCGGCGTCCGTGGTGCGTCGGGCGATGACGTGAACATGGAGCTGCGGGACGCGGTTGCCGAGGGCGGCGACGTTGAGCTTATCCACGTCGCCGAGGGCGAGCAGTCGCAGGGACAGCTGACGGATTTCGGCGAAGAGTTCGCCACTGTCGGCTGCATCGAGCTCGTGCAGATCCCGTAGTCGCTGGCGACGGGGGACGAGGATGCACCAGGGAAAGCGGGCATCGTTCATGAGCAGCAGTCTGGACAGCGGCAGCTCGCCGACGACGAAGGTGTCGGCGGCAAGCTGAGGGTGCAGTTCAAAGGCTGGCTGGCTCACGGTCGGGTGATCAGTCTTCCATGATCCCGGCCATACGCTCGGCGGCCGCTGCAAAATCCTCCATGAAGTCCTGCACCACGGCTCGTACCGACTGCGGCGAGTTCATCAGGCCCACGCCCTGGCCCACCCAGTAGGTAGCGAGCTGCTTCGCGCCCGGATCGCCGGACTCCGCCAGCTTGTTGATGCGCGACAGGGCCGGCTCGGACACGAGGCTCTGCAGGGGCATGGCCAGCGGCACCGGGGCTTCGTCGGCCTGCCAGGCATCGGTCCAGGCGGAGCGCAGCTGGCGGGTGTACTTGCCGGTCCGGCTCCGCGACCGCACGGTCTGCCGGGAGTTGGCCGCGAGCATCTTCTCTTTCACCGCGGGATTGGTTTCCGCCTCGGCTGTGGTCAGCCAGACCGACCCGGTCCAGGCGCCGGCCGCGCCCATGGCCATGCATGCCGCCATCTGCCGGCCGGTGACGATGCCGCCGGCGGCCAGGACCGGAATGTCGCCGTAGGGCTTCAGGGCCTCGATCACTTCGGGCACGAGCACGAGGGTGGAAATCTCGCCGCAATGCCCGCCAGCCTCGGTGCCGGAGACGATGAGGATGTCCACGCCTGCCTCCGCATGCTTGATGGCATGCTCCGGGGCGCCGGTCAGCGCGCCCACCGCCACACCTTCGGCGCGGGCCCGATCCATCATGATCTTCGGCGGTACCCCGAGGGCGTTGACGATCATTTTAATGGGGTGAGCGAAAGCCACGTCGAGAATGGCCGCGGCGCCGGTCTCACGCATGCCGGCAGCGAAGCTGGAGTCGAGCTTGCGGTCCCACAGGCCCTTGGTGTCGACCCCATGCTGGGCAAGGATGCCTTCCACGTAAGCCTTGTGCTCGGGCGGAATGGCCGACTCGATCTGCTCTGCTGAGAAGCTGCCATCCTTGTTGGCCATGCTGGTGGGTACGATCAGGTCGACGCCGTAGGGCTTGCCGTCCACGTGCTCGTCGATCCACTTCAGCTCCACCTCGAGGCTTTCCGGGCGATGGCCGGCCGCACCGAGCACGCCGAAGCCGCCGGCCTTGCTGACGGCCGCCACCACGTCGCGGCAGTGGCTGAACGCAAACAGGGGAAATTCGATCCCGAGCATGTCGCAGACTTTGGACTTCATCGTTCACCTCTTGGATTGAGTCGCTGGCCAGGGGCGGGATTGTAGCCCGCATGTCTCACCGATGCGCGAAGCGTTAGGATGTCTCATCATGGCCCATTGTCGGCGGCCGTTCCCTGGGGAGGAAGCAAGTCATGTCACTGCAGGTCATCGGCGCCGGCTTCGGCCGGACGGGCACCCTGTCGCTGAAGGTGGCCCTGGAGCAGCTCGGATTCGACAAGTGTTATCACATGACCGAGGTATTCGAGCATCCGCAGCACATTCCGGTCTGGGCCGCGGCCCATCGGGGCGAAGCCATCGACTGGCATGCCCTCTACCAGGGCTATCGGGCCGCGGTGGACTGGCCGGCCTGCAACCTCTGGCGGGAACAGCTGGCGGCCTTCCCGGAGGCGAAGGTGATCCTGTCCACCCGCGATCCGGAGCGCTGGTACGAGAGCGTGATGAACACCATCTATCCGTCGAGCATGGCGGCGGCGAACAGCGACGACCCGGGCCTGCGGCAGTTCGGACGCTGGGCGGAGGAAATCATCTGGAACCGCATCTTCGATGGCCGCATGGACGACCGCGACCATGTGCTGGCTGCTTATGAACGGCATGTGGAGACGGTGATTGCCGAAGCACCTGCGGATCGCCTGCTGGTCTTCGAGGCCGCCGAGGGCTGGGGTCCGCTGTGTGCGTTCCTCGAAGTCCCGCAGCCGGATACCGACTTTCCCCGGACCAACACCACCGAGGACTTTCTCGCCCAGCACGCATCGCCGCCGGAACCGGCAGACGAATGATGTCCTTCAGGCCCTCGCGCCGGCGAGAATGACGTCGAGCAGCGGAATGTCCGCCGGTGCAATGGGCAGACCAGCGAGTTCGTCGGCGGAATACCACTGCACGGCATCGTGGACGCTCAGGCGGGTGATCCCGCCATCGAGCTGGGTGGCCAGGGCAATGAGCTCGATGCTGCCGCGTTCGTAGTGATGAATGCTGCGGGTGAGTTCCGCGCCCACCCGCGCGCCCACCCCGAGCTCCTCCATCAGCTCCCGCGTCAGGGCATCCGCCAAGGATTCGCCGGGCTCCACCTTGCCGCCGGGCAGTTCCCAGAGACCGGCGAGATGCTCGCCCTCCGCGCGCCGTGCGAGCAGGATCTGCGCACCGTCCATGACGACGGCGCAGACGACCTGTTTCATGTCAGCGTTCGCTCATCAGGTCCGGACATCGCGGCAGGCTACCACAGGCCTATCGACTGCCCGTGCTCGGCGAAATGTGCGACCCTGCGCGCTGTGCCTCAGCTGGGAAGCCAAGCATGACTGCAAGCGCCTTGTCCGCCGGAGGCCGGGCCGCAACGTTGGCCCGTTTGACAGCGGAGACCTTCGATGTGCTCATCATCGGTGGTGGCATCACCGGTGCCGGGATCGCCCGCGACGCGGCCCTGCGTGGCCTGTCGGTGGCGTTGATCGAGGCCGATGACTTCGCGGTGGGCACCTCGAGCCGGTCCTCCAAGCTGATCCATGGCGGGCTGCGATATCTGGCCATGGGCGACATCGCCCTGGTGCGGGAAACGGCCCTGGAGCGCAAGGCCGTGCATCGCCTTGCGCCTCACCTTGCTGAACCCTACTGGATGCTGGTACCGGCCAAATCCCGCATGGGCCTGCTCAAATTCCGCACCGGCATCACCGCCTACGAAAAGCTCGGCGCCGTGGCCGAGGCCGACCTGCATCGCAACTGGAGCGGTGAGGAACTCGCCTACCACGAACCGAAGCTCGATCAGCGCCTGCACCCCCACGCCTGCGCTTACCGTGAGTATCTCACTGACGACTCCCGGCTGGTGCTCGCCACCCTGCGAGCAGCAGCGGGTGCCGGCGCGGTCATCGCCTCGCACCTGGAAGCAGTGTCTCTCCTGAGAGAAGGCGGCCAGGAAGACGGCCAAGTGGTCGGCGTACGTGGGCGCTGCGCGCAGGACGCGAGTGAGCCTGAAATTCGAGCCCGGGTGGTAGTGAATGCTGCCGGACCCTGGGCCGATCGCGTGGCAGGGCTCGAAGCGAAGCGGGAAGGATCCCGCCTCCACCTCTCCAAGGGCGTGCACATCGTCTTGCCCGCCAGTCGGCTGCCCGTGCGCAATCTGGTGGTGATGACCGCCGAGGACAAGCGCTCCATCTTCGCCATTCCTCGCGGGGATACGGTCTATCTCGGTACCACGGACACCACCTACCAGGGCGATGACTGGCGCTGGCCCGAGATCGACGCCGAAGACGTCCGCTACCTGCTGGAGCCGGTGAATCGCTACTTCGACGTTGCCGACCTGACGGCGGCTGACGTCATCGCGGCCTGGTCTGGATTGCGCCCCCTCATTGCCGAGCCCGGCAAGCAGGCCAAGGAGATGTCGCGCAAGGACGAGATCTGGATCGGCCCAGGCGGCATGGTCACCATTGCCGGCGGTAAACTCACCGGCTTTCGCAAGATGGCCGAGGACATCATGGTCAAGGTGGGCGAACAACTCGGTCGAACGCTGCCGCCGCCTCCCGAACTGCAACCCCTGCCCGGCGGCGATTTCGCCGGCGACCTCGAACATCTCGCCAAGTCACTGCCGGGAATGGGCAATCTTGGACAGTCCTGCGCTGAGCGCTTGGTTCGCCTTTACGGCACGGAGGCCAGGGACGTTCTCGCAGCTGGTGCGGAGCCGCTGGTGACGAAGGGTGAAGTCCTCCGGGGTGAGGTGGACTGGGCGGTGAACATGGAGGCGGCGTACAGTCTCGAAGACCTGATTTACCGTCGCACGCGGGCGGCCTGGTACAGCCCGGCGGAGCGGGATGCGCTGCTGGCGCCGGCGGCTGCACGCATGGCGGAGCTGCTCGGCTGGGACGCAGCCGAGCAGCATCGTCAGATCGAGCAAGTGCGGCAGCGCTACCGTCAGGAGATGTCGTTTCAGCATTGACCATCGAAGAAGGGGAGAGCACTTGAGTAAGGTACTGACCGCCCTCACCGCGGCACTCGGCGATGCCGTGGCCACGGATGACGCGACCCTCACAGCCCACGGCCGGGACTACTGGGCCCGATCGGAATTGCTGGACTGGCTGGGTGAACCGCAGCCGCTGCCGCTGGCGGTGGTGACGCCGAAGAGCAGTGCTGACATGGCCGAAGCGGTGCGCATTTGTCGCGCTCACGACACCGCCATGGTCACCCGCGGGGGTGGTTCCGGTGTCTGCGGCGGGGTGCTGGCGGACCGCGATCAGGTGGTGCTGTCCACCCGCGGCCTGGCCGGCCTCGTGAACTTCGACGATCACAATATGCTCGCCACCTTCGGCGCCGGCACCCTGGGCAGCGACGCCGAGAACGCGGTGGCCGCGAAAGGCTTCACCATCGGCAACTGGCCCCAGTCCATCGCCCTGTCCACCGTGGGCGGCTGGGTGGCGACCCGGGCCTCCGGTCAGTTCTCCACGGCCTACGGCAATACCGAGGACCTCCTCTACGATCTCGAAGCGGTGCTGCCGGACGGTTCCCTGTTCCGTTCCAGGGCCACCCCGCGCGCGGCGGCCGGCCCGGATCTGCGTCAGCTCCTGCTCGGCAGCGAGGGCACCCTCGGTGTCGTCACAGAGGTCACGTTCTCGCTGCGCCCCGTGGCTGAAAGCGGCATCCGTCAGGCCTTCCACTTCGCCGACTTCGCTCGCGGCATCGAGGCCATGCGTGAAGTCCTGCGGCGCGGTTGGCGACCGCCGGTGGTCCGGCTCTACGATGCCCGGGAGAGCCGCCGTCATTTCCGGCACACTTGCCCGGCGGGTCGGGCCATGCTGATCTTCCTGCATGAGGGACCCGAGGCCCACACCCAAGTCGAAGCGTCGGCGGTGGCGGAACTCTGCGCCGTGCGGGGCGGGGAGCCGGCGGACAAGCAGACCGTGGACGACTGGTTTGCCCATCGCAATACGGTGCCTAGCTGGCGCGAACTGTTCGAGCAGGGGCTGGTGGTGGACACCATCGAGGTGGCGACGGACTGGAAGCGGCTGAACAGCCTCTACGAGGCCACGCTGGCCCGCTTCGAGGCAGTGCCGGGGCTGGTGGCCGCGTCCGCCCACTCTTCCCACGCCTACCGCTCCGGTGCCAACCTCTACTTCACGTTCGCCCTGGCGCCGGAACGGGACGCCATGGTCGCGGCCTACGACGCCTGTTGGCGCGGTGCCATGGAAGCCGCAGCGGAATGCGGTGCGGGCATCGCTCATCACCACGGCATCGGTCGGGTGCGTCGCGACTGGCTGGCCACGGAAATCGGCGACGCGGGCGTGGAGCTTTTGCGCAGCGTGAAGCGCGCGCTGGATCCGGGCGACCTGATGAATCCGGGCGTCCTGATCCCGCGCTGATCCCGCGATGAGGCCAGGAGGCTGACGCCATGAGCGGACCCATTCTCAGTCTGGATCTGGGCACCACCGGCGTCCGGGCGGTGGTGTTCGATGCGGCCGGGCAGGTGCTCGGTCAGGCCTACCAGCGTCTGACGGTGGCTTTCCCTGCGTCGGATCGCGTCGAGCAGGATGCCAACGAGTTCTGCAGCAGCAGCCTTGAAGTGATCTCCGCGGCCCTGAAGGACGCAGGCTGCAGCGCCGCTGATCTGCGGGCGGTGGGCATCGTCAATCAGCGCAGCAGCGTGGTGGCCTGGGATGCGGATACGGGCGCGCCACTGGCACCGGTGATCGGCTGGCAGGACCGGCGCACCCTGGCCCGGGTGCAGGAGCTGCGCACGATGGGGCTGCCTGTGAACACCCTTGCCAGCTGCACCAAGTTCGAGTGGCTCACTGCCGGGCATGACGCGGTGCGCAGTGCAGCATCCCGTGGCCGGCTCCGGCTCGGAACGCCTGACGCCTGGCTCACCCATTGGCTGACCGGGGGCGCTGCCTTCGTCACCGACCCGTCCAATGCGGGCACCACCGGTCTTTACGATGCCGGCAGTGGCGGCTGGTTCGACGCGGCCATGGAACTGTTCGGTCAGGAACCTGCTTGGCACCCGCAAGTGGTGGCCAGCAATGCCATGGTCGGTGTCACCGATCGCAGCCTGTTCGGTGGCGAAGTGCCGATTGCAGCGCGGGCGGGCGATCAGCAGGCCGCCTGTTTCGCCCAGGGCGTGGTGAACGTCGGCGACGCCAAACTCACCCTCGGCACGTCCGCCATGCTCGACCGCCACACGGGTGCGGTATCCACCGAAGCGCCGGCAGGGGCCTATGACCTGCCGCTGTGGCGTCTGGCCCATGCCAGCGGCGGCGTGGAGGATGCGTTCTGCCACGAGGGCACCGTGATCACTGCGGGTGCTGCGGTGGAGTGGCTGCAGCGCATCGGGGTGCTCGAAGCGGTGTCGGAACTCGATGCCATGGCGGCAGCGGGGCGGTCCGGCGTGATCTTCGTCCCGGCGCTGGCGGGGCTCGGCACACCCTACATGGCGGATCAGGTGCGCGGCAGCTTCAGCGGCCTGGGCCTCGAGACCGGCCGCAACGAACTCGTCCGGGCCGTGGTCGATGGCATTGCCCAGCGCTGTGCGGACCTCGCCTCGACCCTGGATGTGAGCGAGTACCTGCACGTGGACGGCGGCCTCGCTCGCAGCCGCTGGCTGCTGCAGCGACTGGCTGATCTCACCGGGGCCACCGTACTGCTTGCGTCGGAGCTGGAATCCACTGCTCGCGGTGGGGCTGCTCTGGCATCGAGCTGCCCGGACGTGGACGGTGAGGCCCTGCCGCCGCCGAATGCGGCTGCGCAGATCTCGCCACAAATCAGCGCGGATGAGCGCACTGACATCCGGGAGGCATGGCGGGCGCACCTCGGCCACAGAATGGAAGGGCCATGAACGACATCCTCTGGCAGCCGGACCCTGAACGGGTCGCAGCCAGCAGCATGCAGCGCTTGCTGCGACAACGACAGGCCGATGGCCATCCAGCCATCAACGATTATCCCTCGCTGTGGCGCTGGTCGGTGACCGAACCGGAAGCGTTCTGGCAAACCGTGGCCGACTTCTGCGGCATCAGTTTCGCCACTCCGGCTGAGCAGGTGCTGGCCTGCGG
>JAFIFL010000102.1 GCA_020832055.1 Gammaproteobacteria bacterium | reverse complement strand
GCTGCAGGTCATTCAGATCGGCGCATTTCGCTGTGCGAAATAGCGCTCTCCCACAGTCGGACGCAGTGCCCTCAGCGCTTGACGCGCACCACCACCTTGCCCACCGCTTCGTTCCTGCCCACACGGGCAATGGCCTGGGGCACTTCGTCGAAGCCGTAGATGCGATCGACGGGAACCCAAAGCTTGCCGGCCTCCACCAGATCCATCATGGCGCGGTGATGTTCCTCGCCCTCGGCAACCGTCACGGCACCCATGAATCCACCCACGACCGCATAACTCTTGAGCACCACGTCCAGCGGGTCGATCTTCGGCCAGGCGCCGCTGCTGTAGCCAATCAGCACGATACGCGCATCCCGGGCCACGCATCGAGTCGCCGCATCATAGGCGCTGCCTCCCACCGGATCGTAGACCACATCTGCACCACGCCCATCAGTGGCAGCCAGCACGCCCTCATCGATGGCCTGCTCCTTGTAGTTGATCACGGCATCGGCACCGAGCTGACGGCAGAAATCGGCCTTCTCCGTGCTGCTGACGGTGGCGATCACCTTCGCTCCCAGCGCTTTGCCGATCTGAATGGCGGCGGAACCGGAGCTGCCTGCCGCCCCGAGCACCAGCAGCGTCTCCCCCGCCTGCAGCTGTCCACGCCGGACCAGTCCTTCCCAGCCGGTGTGGAAAGGCACCATGAAGCCTGCCGCCTGTTCGTCGGGCATGGCATCCGGCACCGGCATGGCCCAGCGCGCCTGACCGAAACAGACTTCTCCGAAGCCGCCGATACGGCGCGCAAACAGACTCATGGTCATGATGCGCTGACCGGGTTTCACCCGTGCTTCCGCACCCGCCCGCAGAACCGTGCCGACCACTTCCTGGCCGGGCATGATCGGCGGCTTGCGCACGGCCGGGTAGTTGCCGTTCACCATCAGCCAGTCCGGCAGGCCCACGCCTGCCGCGTGCACCTCGATTTCCACTTCGTCGTCGCGCAGCTCGCGAAGCTCCCGATCCACCAGCGCCAGAACCTTCTCCGGATCACCGAATTCCTCTGCCTGCCATGCGCGCATGGTCTGCTCCTTCGCCGCAAAAACTGGCATTCTACCTGCACACGTGCTGGCAATGGAGTCCCCATGGATCTCGGTTTGAAGGGCCGCAGGGCAGTCATTCTCGGTGGCAGTCGCGGCATCGGCTTTTACACCGCAAAACTCATGGCCAATGAGGGCGCCTCCGTGGCGATTTGCGCCCGCAATGCCGAGGGCGTCGCGAAGGCCACAGCAGAGCTCGAAGCCTGCGGTGACGGCAAGGTTTTCGGCGCCGCCGTGGATCTGACCGACGGCGACGCCACCCGCGCGTTCGTCCGCGAAGCGGGCGAGGCCCTAGGTGGCCTCGACATCCTCATCCACAACGCCAGCGGCTTCGATTCCAGCGGTGACGAGGACGGCTGGCTGCGCAGCTTCCAGGTGGACATGATGGCCGGCGTCCGGGCGGTGGAAGAGGCCCTGCCGCTGCTCAAAGCCTCGGACGCCCCCAGCATCACCTTCATCGGCTCTATGGCCAGCAAGTTCTTCTTCGGGCGGCGGTCGTCCTACGGTCCGGCCAAGGCCGCCATGCGCGCCTACGCCAATGAACTCGCCCAGTCCTTCGGCAAGGACGGCATTCGGGCCAACGCGATTTCACCCGGTGCCGTGCACTTCCCAGGCGGATCCTGGGACAAGGTCAAGCAGGCGCAGCCCGACTTCTACGCCAAAGTGGAGAAGAAGATCCCGCTCGGACGCCTCGGCACGGCGGAAGAAATCGCCCGCATCATTGCCTTCGTGGCCAGTCCGGCCGGGCTGTGGATCAACGCCACCCACATTGCGGCCGACGGCGGTCAGGTTCCGGCGGTGGATTGATCATGAGTCCAGCTGCCGCCACCCGTCCGGCCTCCTACGAGGAGTTCAAGCGCCGTATCCGCCACATGATCACGCCCGAGGGGCTCGGGCATGGGCTGGCGCTGCGCCTCGATCCGACCGACGTCGTGATTTCGCCCTTCCCGAAGTGCGGCACCACGTGGCTGCAGCAGGTGGTCCATAGCCTGCGCACGGGCGGCGATCTCGACTTCGACGACATCTCCGAGGTCGTGCCCTGGATCGAGACGGCCTTCGACCTGGGCCAGGATCTCGATGCCCCCCATCGCGCCACCCCACGGGCCTTCAAGAGTCATCTCAGCTCGGATGCCGTTCCCAAGGGAGGCCGCTACATCATCGCCCTGCGGGACCCGCGGGATGCGCTGGTGTCCCTTTTTCGCTTCATGGAGGGCTGGTACTTCGAAGCCGGCAGCATCGACATCGAGACCTTCGCCCGCGGCGAGTTTCTGGCCCGGGACGGGCGCGACTACTGGGAGCATCTGGCATCCTGGTGGCGGCAGCGGGAGCGGGATGACGTGCTGCTGCTGGCCTACGAGCACATGCACGCGGATCTTCCCGGCACGGTGGGCAGGGTCGCGAAGTTCATCGGCGTGCCGTTGACACCCCCGCTGCTGGCGACGGTGCTCTCGGAATCGTCGCTGGCCAACATGCAGGCCCACAAGCACAAGTACGACGACAAGCTGATGCGGGAACGCAGCGAGCAGGTCTGCGGACTGCCGCCCGGCAGCGATTCAGCCAAGGTCCGCAGCGGCAAGGTGGGCAGCCATCAGGAGTTGCCGGCTGCCATCGTCGAGGAACTCGACGTCATCTGGACTGAGACCATTGCGCAGGAATTTGGTCTCGCAGACTACCTCGCCCTGCTCGAAGCCCTCCAAAACGACGGCGGAGCCTGACCCGCCAAATCAAGCGTTGGTAGTGGCCTTCGCTGCGGTGACGCCGGCCACTCGGCCGAAGTAGGAACCCGGCCCCAGGCTCAATCCGCTGGCATAGCCCCGTCCATCCTGCGGGATGCTGGAGACGCAGGCGCCGGCAGCGTAAAAGCCAGGGATCACATGGCCGGACTCGTCGAGCACTTCGCCTTCCGCCGTGGTCCGCAGGCCACCCAGCGTCAGGTAGTAGTAGATCGAGTTCGAGTAGGACACGTCGAAAGCCGCGTAAGGTGCCTGATCCAGAGGCTTCACCCAGCTTGGGTGCTTGTGCCACAGGGCATCCTCGCCCCCCATGGCAGAAGCGTTGTAATCCGCCACGGTCCGCTGCAGGGAACCAGCAGGCAGATTCAGACCCGCCTCCATCTCGGCGATGGTCTCGAAGCCGTCCACCAGCCGGTGCTGGGCGGCCGTGTTCTCCGGGTAGGCGAAGATCTCCGAATCCAGAATCAGGTAGGCCGAGGACTGCGGCTGCTCCGCAATCAGCTCTGCGGTGCGGCCATGGTAGGAATCCTCGGCCACGAAGCGCTCACCACGGTTGTTCACCAGGATGCCCTTGATGAGTTGGGCCGGCGGGTAGAACGACGCCGTGGCAATGGTCCCGCTCATGGCCCGGGTCCCGGCTCCGGCGGCAAGGCCGAGCATCAGCGCCCCACCATCGTTGTTGGGAATCCCCAGGGCTTCCGCTGTCCTGGGCAACTCCGGGCAGTATTTCTGCATCAGCTCCTGGTTCATGCCGAAGCCGCCGGCTGCGAGGATCACGCCTCGCCGCCCGCGAATGTGCAGCTTGCCGCTGCTCTGCCGCACCCGGACACCGACGATGCGGCCGGCATCATCCCGGATCAGAGCCGTCACCTGACTGTCGCAGGCCACCCGGACGCCGGCCTCCTCGCAGCGCGCGATCAGCGCGTTCATGGCCAGAGCGCCGCCGCCGTCCCCCACCTTGGCCACCTTGTGCCCCCGCGCCACCGGCTTGGCAAACTCATAGTAGGGCCAGACCTTCTCATTCCCGGTGGATGCCAGACACTCGCTGGTCGGGGCGATGACAGCCTTGTCCTGATAGTAACTGCGCTCGAACGGCACACCCTGGGCTTCCAGCCAATCGAAGTGGCTGGCGGCGTGGTCGCAGAACATGCGCACCATGCGCGCGTCAGGCGCCCCGGTGCTGGCCATCAGAAAGCGATACATGTCATCGGCGGTGTCTTCCACGCCCACCGCCTGCTGCACCGCCGTGCCACCCCCGAGATAGAAAATGCCCGCAGACAGCGCGCTGGCGCCGCCACCACCGCTGGCCCTCTCGAGGACCAGGACGTCGGCCCCTTCACGCCGGGCCTCCAGTGCCGCACAAGCTCCGGCGATGCCATAACCGATGACCACCACGTCAGCCGTATCGTCCCAGTCACTGATATCGCTGGCGCGTAACAATTCTGGCGGCTGGGTCATGGCTCTCGACTCCTGTGTTTTGGCGGGCCGTTCATCACGAAAGCCCGCTTAAGTTCTCACCCGGTCGGGGATCATCCCCTAATGGCACAGGTTCCAAAACTGTGAAATTCGATAGCTCAACCTCGCCAAATGTTGCCGTACCGTTACAGAGTGTCGCGCTGACACCGGGGTCGGCGTGTTCATTCAAATGGGAGGGAACCATGATCCGCTCGATCATTGCGGCGGGCAGCGCGGCCGCATTAGCCATGCTGCAGCCCACCACCACACAGGCCCAGAGCCCTGCAGCACAATCTCGAGCCATCGAGGAAATCGTCGTCACCGCCAGGGGGCGCGAGGAAACGGTCCGCGACATTCCCGTCGCCATCACCGCCATCAGCGGCGAGGATCTCGACCGCTACAATCTGACCCGCTTCGACGAACTCGGCTCGCTGATCCCGCAGCTCGACATCGTCCGCGGCAACAGCGGCAGCGGTGCCAACATCAGCATGCGCGGCATCGGCTCCACGTTCACCAGCATCGGCATCGAGCAGTCCGTGGCCGTGGTCCTCGACGGGGTCTACTTTCCCCAAGGTCGAGTCATCAACGAAGGCATGTTCGACGTCGAGCAGGTGGCGGTCCTGAAGGGCCCGCAGGCCCTGTACTTCGGCAAGAACGCCACCGCCGGCGTCATCTCCCTGCAGACCCGCAATCCGGGTGACGAATTCGAGGCCATCGTTCGGGCCGGCTACGAGTTCGAACAACAGCGCATGGATCTCGAGGCCATCATTTCCTCCCCGATCACCGATACCTTCGGTGCGAGGCTCGCCCTGCGTGCCACCAGGGGCTGGGATGGCTACATGGCCAACACAGCCATCCCGACGACCTACACCACCACCGACGTGGCTACCGGAGAGCAGACCATTCACGACGTTCCGGCTCCTGGCAACGACCACTGGCCGGGAGAGGAGTCGCTGTCCGGACGCCTGACGCTCGCAGGCGACCCTTACGACAATTTCTCCTGGAACATCAAAGGGGCCTTCACCCGGTGGGAGTCCAACAGCCCGGGCGGGGCCTCCGCGGTCTGGGGCTGTCCGACGCTGGATGGTCAGGCGCACCAGATCGACCCGACGTCCGGCCAGCCCGTCCCCAACCTCCTGACCGACTGCGGCAAGCACTGGCGCCAGCAATACAATCCGATTCCTGAAAGCATCGCTTCAGTCACCCCCATTCTGAATCAATTCGGGGGCGACCTCGGTGAAGAGTACCGTTCCAACTCCATCACGGGCAGATTCGAATACGCCCTGGATCGCATGGAAATCACCACGATCCTCAACTACCACGATCAGAAGACGAAATGGGTCGGCGACTTCGACTTCGGTGGTCGCAAGGACACTTTCGCGGGCGAGACCAACAAGTTCGACGCCTTCTCCGCAGAGATCCGTGCGGTCACGCAGCTCGACGGACCCCTGAACTTCGTTCTCGGTGGGCTCTACCAGGAAACCGAGCGTGACTTCGCCCAGGACGTGTTCCTCGCAGGCTCAGAGAACTCCGCAGCGCCCGCAGGCAATCGCTTCGCCACCTATGCGAAGGAATCCGCCACCGACGGCGAAACCCGCTCGATCTATGGCGAAGTGATCTGGGACATCGCCCGCGACTGGCAGCTCACGGCCGGGACCCGCTATCTGCGCGAAACCAAGGACTCTTTCTTCGCCCAGCCCTACGCGAACCCGGCCTTCGCCGCAGTCTTCCTCGAGGGGAGCATCGAGGCCGAGCAGAAGTTCACCAACTGGTCGCCGGAACTCACGTTACGCTGGGAGGCTGCTGACAACATCACCCTCTACGGCGCCTACAAGCAGGGCTTCAAATCCGGTGGTTTCTCCAACAGCGGCATCCTCAGTGGACTGACCGCCGTGCCCATCAACGACTTCGTCTTCGAGCCGGAAGAAGTGGAGGGCTTCGAGTTCGGCATCAAGAGCAGCCACCTCAATGGCACCCTGCAACTGGAAGCCGAAGCCTACTACTACGAGTTCGAAGACCTGCAGATCGACTTCTTCAACTCCCCGACGTTCGCGTTCATCACCGAGAATGCGGGCAAGGCCGAAACCAAGGGCGCAGAAGTTCAGGTGACCTGGCTGCCTGAGCAGGTCGACGGACTGCTGCTGTATGCCTCGCTGTCCTACAACATCGCCGAGTACAAGGACTTCGTGGCGCCCTGCTATGCCGGCCAGACACCTGAGCTCGGTTGCACCATCTTCAATCCTGGCGAGGTACCCAAGCAGCAACTCAGCGGCGCCAACCGCCCGCTCGCACCGCGGTGGTCCGGGGCGATGCGCGCCAGCTACGAGACGCCGGTCGGCAACGGTCTGGTGCTTGGCTTCGCAGGCAACCTGCAGTTCAAGAGCAAGTACGACCTGTTCCCGTTCGACCACCCGTTCGACCAGCAAAGCAGCTATGCAACGGTCGATGCGACGCTGAGCTTGCGGACTGAGGACTATCGCTGGACTGCAGAGCTCATCGGCCGCAACCTCACCAACCAGTACGCACTGCTGCGCTCCGGCGACACGCCGTCCACCGGCGGCGGTACCGGCACCCCTGATGGGTTCTTTGCCGACCGCGTCGGCAATCCGATCATGCCCAGGACGGTAGCCATCCGGTTGACCTACCAGAACCTCTGACCGAAGCGGGGGGGGGGGGGGGGCGCGCCCGCCCCCCCCCCCCCCCCCGCCCCCCCCCCCCCACCACCCCCGGGCGGCGGCCAGCCGCCGCCCGGCGCCCAGCTTCCGAACCCACTCCAGCTGACTGTCCTTCAGGCCCACGTGATAGCCTCTCACGCCTGACGTCACCACCACGGCCAAGCGCGTGAATCCCCTCGAAAGCATCGACCACATTCTGAGCACCGCACGTTCAGTGCGCCGAAAGCTCGACTTTGAGCGGCCGATCCCGGACCCGGTCCTGCTCGACTGCATCGATATCGCCACCCAGGCACCCAGCGGCCTCAGCGAATCCTGGCGCTTCGTCATCGTTCGCGATGACGACCGCAAAGCTGACATTGCCAGCCTCTACCGGACGGCTCTCGAAGAACTGGTTCGTGCCCGAGGCCTGGACGTCAAACCCACCCAGAACGCCCTCACCGACAGGCTGCACGAGATGCCCGCCCTGGTGTTCGTCTGTGCCGAGGACGTGCCCGACCTCACTGAGATTCCTCAACAGGTGGCGTTCTACGGTTCGGTACTGCCGGCAGCCTGGTCGCTGATGCTGGCCCTGCGGGCCAGGGAGATCGGCACCACCTGGACCAGCCTGCTGATGGCCCGTCATGCCGAGGTCAGCCGCCTGCTGGAGCTGCCGGAGGGCGCCCTGCCACTGGTGATGCTGCCGGTGGCCTATACGAAGGGTGCCCGCCTGCGGCGGGCGGAACGCCTGCCGAGCCGGGAAGTGACCTACTTCGATCGCTGGGGGATGACGCGATCAGCGGAGGAGTGAACCGGCGCGCCACCATGCAGCGCCGGTCGCCGGTCAAAATTGTGGGAGCGGACTTGTCCGGAGTCGGCCACCCGCGAACAACCTTCGCGGCTCGAGCCGCTCCCACGGAGGGGTAACACCAGCGTCAGGCAAGCCCCTCCGAAAGCAACGCTCAGGAAGTCTTGCCCACCCGTGGCGTCTTGTCAGTACGCCGCTCGTAGCGGGCCGTCGGACGCTTGCCGTTCTCGTCGACGATGTCGAACTCTTCAGCCAGATCCTCGACCCACTGGATCGTGCCGCTGCGGGCCATGAGATCCTTGGCACCAAGCAGGGCAACGGCCGAGCGGCCGACGAACAGGGGCGTCTGGGACTGGGACAGATCCATCTCCTGGGACTTCGCCACATCCTGAATGAACTCGGTGGCCACTGAGCCCGGATACAGCACCACGGCCGCCACGCCCTTGGGTTCGAGTTCGATGGCCATGTCCGCGGTCAGGCGATCGAGGCCCGCCTTACCGGCACCGTAGGAGCTGGAAAAGTGATAACTCTGGCCGCCCGGCGAGGAGACGTTGATCATGGCCGCACCCGGGCCGGCCTTGAACAGCAGCGGTGCTGCGTGCCAGCTCGCCACGTAGTGAGCGCGCAGGCCGATGCCCACCTGGTCGTCCCAGATGCTGATCGGATGGTCCCAGAACCCACCACCCCAGGCCGGCGGACTGGGAATCTTGTAGACGTTGTTGACCAGGATGTCGATGTGGTCGACCTCGGAGGCGATACGCTTGAACAGCGCCTCGATGTCCGCATCAACGCCGTGATCACACTGGATGGCGCGACCTTCACCGCCAGCTTCCGTGACCTGGCGGGCGGTGGTGTCGATGGTGCGCTCGCCGGGACCGGTGGAACGACCCGTAACGTAGACGGTGCAGCCCTGCTCACCAAGGGCCAAAGCGATGCCCTTGCCGATGCCGCGGCTGGCACCCGTGACTACCGCTATCTTGCCTGTCAATGCTCCCATCGGTACCTCTCGTCATGCCGTGAATGATCGGCCGCTAATGAATGCGGGGTGGAGATATTCAGAGCATTCGCGCGTGAATGCAAATCAGGCCGCGCGCCTGTGGGACAATGGCGCCTCAACGGAGCGGGGGTACCCAGCACGATGGAACCGATTTCACTGTCACGCATCCTGGCCTTCTGGGCCGAACGGCAACCGGACGCTGCCGCCATCACCCACGAAGCCCGGACCCTGACCTGGGCGGAGTTCGAGGCCCGGACCAATCGGCTGGCACGGGCCTATGCCTCACGGGGGGTTCAAGCCGATGACTTCGTGACCATTGCCCTGCCCAACGGCCTTGCCTTTTTCGAAGCGACCTTCGCCACCTGGAAGCTCGGCGCCACGCCACAGCCGGTATCGGCCCGGCTGCCGGCGGCGGAACTCGGCCGGCTGCTGGAAGTGGGCCAGCCGAGCCTCGTGGTCGGGGTGGACGCCGCGGCGCATCCGGAGGCCAACACGCTGCCGGCGGATTTCGAACCCGAAGCGGACTTCTCCGATGCACCGCTGCCCGAGCGCACGGCCACCTCCTTTAAGGCCATGACCAGCGGCGGCAGCACCGGCCGCCCCAAACTCATCGTCTCCAAGCTGCCCGCAGCCTGGGATCCGGACCTGGACTACCTCAACTTCGGCCAGTGCGGCGCCGTGCTGATTCCCGGCCCGCTCTATCACAACGGGCCCTTCTCCTGGGCGGTGATCGGACTGTTCAAGGGCAACCACGTGGTCGTCACCACCCGCTTCGACGCCGAGCAGACTCTGGCCCTGATCGAACGTCATCGCATCGATACGCTCTACCTGGTTCCGACCATGATGCAGCGCATCTGGAACCTGCCCGCAGCCGTTCGGACCCGCCACGACCTGTCATCGCTGCGGACCGCCTGGCACCTGGCCGCACCCTGCCCGGCCTGGCTCAAGGAGCACTGGATCGGCTGGCTCGGTGCCGAAGTGATCTGGGAACTCTACGGCGGCACCGAAGGCCAGGGCGCCACCACCATCCGCGGCGACGAGTGGCTCGAACACCGTGGATCCGTGGGGCGACCGGTGGACACCTGTGAGATGAAGATCGTCGACGAGGATGGCCGGGATCTGCCCCCGGGCGAGATCGGCGAAGTCTTCATGCGCCCCAAGGCCGGGCCCGGCACCACCTATCGCTACATTGGCGACACGCCGCGAGCCATCGACGGCGGCTGGGAGAGCATCGGCGACATGGGTTATCTCGATGCCGACGGCTACCTCTACCTCACCGATCGCCGGGCCGACATGATCCTGCGCGGCGGTGCGAACATCTATCCGGCCGAGGTGGAGGCCGCCCTCGACGCCTTCCCCGGCGTCCGTTCCTCAGCCGTCATCGGCCTGCCGGATGCCGAACTCGGCAACACGCTCCATGCCATTGTCGATGCGCCGGCGGGCGATGTGGACGAGCAGGCCCTGCGCGCCCACATGGAACAGCAGCTCGTGACCTACAAGCGTCCGGCCAGCTACGAATTCACCACGGAGCCGGTCCGCGACGACGCCGGCAAGGTGCGCCGCAAGGCGCTGCGCGAAGCGCGCATCGCCGCGCAGTCCTGACCGCCCCCAGACCATCCCTTCAAGGAGCCCATTGACCATGACTTCACCGGAAACCACCCCTGTCCTCGTCGGCGTCGGCCAGATTCTGCAGCGCGAACCGGATTTCAATGTCGCCGCCGAACCCCTGGACCTGATGCGCGATGCCCTGCAGCAGGCCATCGACGATTGCGGAAGCAGGGCCCTGGCCGACAGCGCCACCAGCGTGCGCGTGGCGCGGGGAATCTGGCGCTACAACGATCCAGCCAAGGTGCTAGCCGAAGACCTCGGACTGCCCGCCAACGTGGAGACCGGCCTGTCGCCCTATGGCGGCAACATGGTGCAGACGCTGGTGAACTCGAGCGCCCTGGACATCCAGGCCGGCAAACACGACGTCATCCTCATCGCCGGTGCGGAATGCGGCTACAGTCGCGCCAAGGCCCGCAAGGCCGGCGTCCGTCCGAACTGGCGTGAGGCGCCCGGAACACCGGTGGTGTTCGGCGAAGAAGTGCCCATGGTGAACGACCATGAACAGGCTCGCGGTCTGAAGATGCCGATCCAGTTCTATCCCATGTTCGAGAACGCCCTGCGCCACAGCCTCGGGCTGTCCATCGACGACCATCTGATACGCATTTCCGAGTTGTGGTCGCGCTTCAGCGAGGTCGCTGCGGGCAACCCCAACGCCTGGATGCGCGACGCCGTCCCGGCAGAGGAGATCCGCACGCCTTCTGCCAGCAATCGGCCGGTGTCCTTTCCTTATCCGAAACTCATGAACTCCAACAACTCCGTGGACATGGGCGCGGCTCTCGTCCTGTGCTCCCTGGCCGCCGCACGGCGCATGGGCGTGGACGAGGCGAAAATCGTCTACCTGCACTCAGGCGCCGACGCCCACGACACCTACTACGTCTCCAATCGCGACAATCTCTATACCTCACCCGCGATTCGCGTCGGCGGCCGACGGGTCCTGGAACTCGCAGGCCTGACGCCGGCGGACGTCGCCCACTGCGACTTCTACAGCTGCTTCCCGGTGGCCGTTCAGATCGGTGCTGCCGAAGTGGGCTTCGACCTCGAACGCCCGCTCACGGTCACCGGTGGCTTGACCTTCGGCGGCGGACCCATGAACAACTACGTCATGCATTCCATCGCACGGATGGCGGAAGTGCTGCGCGCGGATCCCGGCAGCAAGGGACTCGTCACCGCCAACGGCGGCTTCCTCACCAAGCACGCATTCGGCGTCTATTCCACCGAGCCGCCCGCCAAGGGCTACCAGCATCAGGACGTGCAGGCGGAAGTGGACACCCATCCGACCCGCGAGCTCGACGAGACCTTCGCCGACAAGGCTCCGGTGGAAGCCTACACAGTGATGTACGGCACCAAAGGCCCTGCCGAGGCTTATGTGTCCGTTATCACATCCGAAGGCAAACGAGCCTGGGGCCGCAGCACGGACCCCGACGTGATGGATGCCATGACCCGTGAAGAGTTCTGCGGACGGATGGTGACACTCGACGGCGAGGGCGGCGCTTCGTTCTCAGGCGCTCCATGACGCTGCAACGGCCTCTCAGCAGCGTGACGAAGCGTCATCGACGCTCGTCACGCCCCTTGCGCCGCCTGAACAGGCTGCCGACCCAGTTGCCATCCTCATCGAAGTTTTCTGCGATGAAGCGACGCATCAGAACTCCGACCAATACCACCGAAACCACAAGCACCACGAATTCAGCCGCGCTGAATCCGTTTGCCCCGATGTCAATGGCTCCCAAGTAGGCCATCAAAGCCACGGTGCTGATGCAACTTGCCATCATACTCAGCCAGATAACGTCTTTAGTATTCATGTCGTCATCCTCATACTCGCAGCCGCACCCACTCAGGCGGAGCCAGAAGCCGTTGACGTCGGCCGACCCGATGCGGAAACATCAGCTGCAAACGTCCTCTGGGCGCCTCTCCTGCGAACGCACCTATTTGAACATCATGTTTCCGATCCAGGAACCGAATGCCCACCCAACGCCCAAGCTGAAGCCTACTGCTGCACCTCCAGCAGACAATCCATTCATCCTTCGGGTATTCACGTTCTCATATCCCAAAGCTCCAGCAAGTGGGTTGCGGCAAACTCTCACAGCGATTTCAGCCTGCTCTCACCACCCATCCGGCGACAGTTTGCAAGAGTCGCCTCACGAAGAATTCCGAAATTCGGCGGCACGGAGTGAATGCCATGGCGGGTCATTCGAAACGCTTGACCGAGCACCCACTTCTGGCCCACCTCGACGAACGGGAACGCGAAGCGCTTCTGGAGCAAGCCCGGGCCAGCTGCTTCGGGCGTCCAGCAAGCGGGCTGCGACACCTGATGCCCTTCGTGATCCTGCTTGCTGCGTTCACTATCGCCGTCCTGCTGCCAGCCGCGCTCTGGGCCCTGTGGCGCCCTGCCACGTCCCCGTTCGTGAGCATCCTGATGTTCACAGTGTTCCCGGCACTCGCCGCCTATGCGGCCTGGAAGCTGCACGACTACTGGTATACCAAGGTCCTGCTGGCTGAGATTCGAAACCTGCGCGATCCGCAAGCTCCGTGATCAGTCCGGGTCCGCACGCGCCCCATCGCCTGCGAGCGTCGCAGCACTCCTGTAGTCTTCACCGCAGACACGCGGCTACCGCGAGGTTCGCGCTGGCGCTGCGCCTGGAATCGAACGCCATGATGGAGGGAACGTGGTTCGCAAGGTGAGCATCACCGAAGCGAGAGAGGATGATATTCCACAGGTGATCGAACTCCTCTTCCACCTCGACGCTCACGTCTCCGGCGCGCCCAGAGAAGTTCTGAAGATGACACCTCAGGGCGAGTCGCACCTGGCGAGCCACTTCCGTTCCTACCTGGAGAATCCCTACAAGCTGCTCCTGGTCGCACGGGCGCCCCGGGCTGGCATCGTCGGCATGGGCGACATCGCGCTATGGAAAAATGCGGAGGTCTGGGAAACGCCGGAGCGCAAGGAACAGTGGTATGGCGTCATTGACCCCGGTGCCTGGGTCGAACCGGATTATCGACGCCAGGGATTGAGCCGGCTCATAGTCGTCGAGTTGGCGACATTCGCCCGCAGACACGGTGTGGAGTCCCTGCAACTGGAGTACTCGGCGAGCAACGAGGAAGCTGCCAGGGCCTGGAAGCGGATGGGCTTTCGACCGATCGGAGTCCGGGCGGGGGCCTTCGCCACCGACGTGCTGGCCCTGCTCAGCCCGGACGAGAACGAAACCAGATGAAGCATGAGGAGAGCAGGTGTTAGGAGATCGCAGCGTCATCGCCTTCTACGACGAGCGCATGCTGGGGCATGAGCCGAACATCGAGGAGCCCTTCCTGCCCGGCCGACTTGCGCGCCGGGTCAAGGAGATTCTCGACGGGCTCGATGTCAAATGGAGCTATCCCGAACACCCCGGTCGGGTGACGGCCATCCGCGAGCTTCTCGATGAACGCCCCATTCCTGGCGTGACCTTCCGACCTGGCAAGATCGCCACCCGCGAGCAGCTCTCGCGGGTGCATACCCTGTCTTATCTCGATGACATCTATGCCATGCGCGGCAAGAACGCCTGGCTCGACCGGGACACCACCGCAGTCTCGGCCGGCAGTGTCGAAGCCGCAGAGGTGGCCGCCGGAACCGCCATCGCCGCTGTGGAGGCGGTCATGGCGGGCGAGGCCCAAAGCGCGTTCGCGCTGGTGCGCCCACCCGGCCATCACGCCGAGCCCGTCCGCGCACGGGGCTTCTGCCTGTTCAACAACGTCGCGGTGGCCGCCGCCCACGCCCAGGCCGCATTGGGCTGCAAACGGGTGCTGATCATCGACTGGGACGCCCATCACGCCAATGGCACCCAGGACATCTTCTACTCCGATCCTGACGTCATGCTGTTCGACACCCATCGTGCCTCGCCGTTCTACCCGGGCAGCGGC
>JAFIFL010000101.1 GCA_020832055.1 Gammaproteobacteria bacterium | reverse complement strand
ATTTCGCTTTGCGAAATGCGCCGATCTGCATGGCGTCCAGCGAAGGCGGCGCCCTGAACTTCGTCGAAGCGCCTCGAGATCGGCCCAATCGCTGTGCGATTAGGGCCTTCCCACAAGGCAGCACGCCAGCTTCGAGCGACACGGCACTGTGGGAGAGCGCTATTTCGCTTTGCGAAATGCGCCGATCTGCATGGCGTCCAGCGAAGGCGGCGCCCTGAACTTCGTCGAAGCGCCTCGAGATCGGCCCAATCGCTGTGCGATTAGGGCCTTCCCACAAGGGGCTTCGCCAGATCCTGTGAACGCCACTTAAGTAGTAGTGCTCCCGGGGAAGCCTGAAACGCGGGAACATTCACGCGTGACCGCAAGGGATCGAGCTGGCATGCTCGGCGGGCGTGATGGATCCCATGGGAGAGGAGAAAGCAATGCCACGCTTCGTCTTGATCGGATTGTGTGAACCGAAGAGTGCCGATGATCAGGCGGCCTTCGATGAATGGTTCGTCGATCAGCACATCGAGGACACCGCCCACTGCCCCAACTTCGTCCGCGGCAGCGTCTTCAAGCTTGCCGGGCCCCACCTGGATATCGAGAACGCCTCCGGCTACCTCTCCCTCTACGAGGTGGAGGCCGACAGCTACGAAGAGGCCGAGCGGGTTCTCAACGAATGGCAGGCGACACCGGATGCCTGGGAAGGTCGCAAGCGGCACATGGAGACGGGTGCGAAGCACGGCGGCATTCCGATGAATATCCGAGGTTCCGGCTGGTTCGAGCACATCGCCAGCTACGAAGGGCCGAAGTCGGACCACAAATGAGCGGGCAGCTGCACGCCGGGGAAGGGGGATGACCATGGCAGATTATCGACCGGAGATGGGCTCGGAAGAGGCCGCGGGCGCGGCGGACTTGAGCGGCAGGACCGTGGTGGTCACGGGCGGTTCCGCGGGTCTCGGCGTGGAGACCGTACGGGTGCTCGCGGCCCGCGGCGCCCGCGTGATCAGCATTGTCAGGGACAGGCCGAAGGGGGAGGCCGCCCTGGCAGCGATCCGGACGTCGCTTCCGGATGCGGCCATGGAACTGGCCATCATGGACTTGGCCGATCTCGAATCGGTGCGCCAAGGAGCGGATGCCATCGCGGCTGCCCATCCGCGCATCGACATCCTGATCAACAACGCCGGGGTGATGGCCGCCCCTCTGAGTCGGACCCGGGAAGGCCTCGAACTTCATCTTGGGACCAACTTCCTCGGCCACTACGTGCTTACGGCACGGCTGATGAAGAACCTCATGGCCTCGGCCCCGGCGCGGGTCATCAACCTGACCAGCTCGGCCCACAGGCTTTCAGCGTTCCGCCTGCATGATCCCTTCTTCGAAAAAGAGGACTACAACAAGCTCGCCGCCTACGGCCAATCGAAGACGGCCAACGTGCTCATGACACTGGAACTCGACCGTCGCTACCGTGACCGCGGCGTGCGTGCCACGGCGGTTCATCCCGGCCTCATCGATACCGAACTCGGACGCTATTTCACCGAGGAGGAGATGGTTTTTCTCAAGGGCGGCATTCCCGAGGGCATGGGGATGAAGACGGTGTCTGAGGGCGCGGCCACCACCGTCTGGGCAGCCTGCATCGAGGATTTCGATGCCATCGCCGGTCGCTTCTGTGAGGACTGCGCCGTCGCCGACGAGATCAGTCATCCGGACGAGAACGGGCGCGGCGTGCTGCCCCATGCGCTGGACATGGAGATGGCGGCCAAGGTCTGGGCGCTGGGCGAGCAGTGGTCCGGGGACCGGTTTCCCGACTGATCCGCGTCGCCTGCCGAGGGTCGGTCTACGACGAAACGGACGTCCTTTCCGGGCGCTTCCCGGCGCTGCCGAGTTCGAAGGCCTCGGCCAGCAGCTGGTAGGAGCGCAGCCGGTCCGCGAAGCGCGGCGTGTTGGTGAGCACGATCACTTCGTCGGCTTCGCTGGCGTGGAGCAGCGTGTCGATCTCCGCGCGCAGCTCCTCTCGGGTACCCACCAGCCGCCTGGAGCGCTGATTGCGCATGGCGTCGACCTCGGCCGGACTGAAATCGTGTGCCAGCGCTTCTTCCCGGGTGGGTTCGCCGGTCATGCCGAGGCGCTGACGCTGCTTGCGCAGTTCGCGCATGCGCCGGAAGACATCCGCCTCCTGTTCGTCCTCGGCACAGATCGCGAACACGCCGATGGCGCTGCGGGGTTCCTGCAGCACGCCGGGCTGGAACTGGCGCCGGTACTTGCGCAGGACCCTGGTGGCGAACTGAGGCGTGATGAAGTGGGCGAAGCACAGCCCCATGCCGAAGTGGGCGGCGAGTTCGGCGCTGTCCGGGCTTGATGCCAGGATCCACATCTGTGGTGACGTGGTGCAGCGTGGGGTTGCAGTGAGTTCGGCGAAGGCTTCGGTCTGGGCCCGTTGGCCGCTCACGAACGCCGTCAGGTCCGCCACTTTCTGCGGGTAGTACTCCACGCCGACGCGGCTGCCGTAGGCCAGGGCAGCCGCCGTGAGCCCGTCGCCACCCGGTGCCCGGCCGACGCCGAGGTCCATGCGACCCGGGAACAGGCACTCCAGGGTTCTGAACCATTCCGCCACTTTGAACGGCGAGTAGTGGGGCAGCATCACGCCGCCGGAACCGACGCGGATCCTCGACGTGGCGCTGGCCAGCCGGGTGATCAGGATCTCGGGGGAGGCGCAGGCCAGGGCATCCATGGCGTGGTGCTCTGCCACCCAGTAGCGATGGTAGCCCAGGGTTTCGCAGGCGCGGATCAGTTCGAGGCTGTGGTCGAAGGCATCCCCGGGGCTCTCCCCCGGAAACACCGGCGCCTGGTCGAGTACCCCGAACTTCACTGCGGACATGTGGATTCCCTGCTTGGATCGACGGCGGACTGCGGTGAATATCCTACCCTTCGACCCTGGCACCTGCACACGTGACGGACGTTCAGGTCCCGATGTCCTCGGCCCAGAGATGGGGCCGGTCACGGATGAAGGCCCGCATCAGCTCGATACAGCGGACATCGTTCGCGACGGTGATCTCGACGCCGCGTTCCTGCAGCCAGGATTCTTCACCCATGAAGGTGTCGTGTTCGCCGATCACCAGCCGGGGAATGCCGTAGAGTACGATGGCGCCGCTGCACATGGCGCAGGGTGAGAGGGTGGTGTAGAGCGTACAGCCCTGGTAGAACGCCGCGGATCGGCGGCCAGCATTCTCCAGCGCGTCCATCTCCCCATGGAGAATGCTGCTGCCCTGCTGCACCCGGCGATTGTGGCCACGGCCGACGATCCCGCCGGCATGTACCAGGACGGAGCCGATGGGGATGCCGCCCTCGGCGAGTCCCTGCTCGGCCTCCTCGATGGCAGCTTGCAGAAAAGGATCCATGCAGAGTCTCGAAAATCCCAGGCCCCAGAGCATGGCAGAATGCTTCACCCGACGTGAAGCACCCAAGCCACTTCAGAAATACCGAACATCCACACATTTGCGTTCGAGAGGAGCCCACCATGGCATCGCGCCGCGACCAGATCACCATGACCGACGCTGAACTGCACGATTTCGTGCGGCGGGAGAAGACGCTGATCATCGTCACCGAGGGGCCGCGTGGCTATCCGCACCCCATGCCCATGTTCTTCTATACCGATGACGAGGGCCGCTTCCTCGTCTCCACTTACGGCCGCAGCCAGAAGGTGAAGAACATCGAGCGCAACCCGAAGTCCGCCCTGCTGATCGAGACCGGCGACGAGTATCAGGAGCTGCAGTCGGTGATGATGGAGGCGGAGGGCGAGATCATCGACGACGCCGACTTCGTCCTCGAAACCATGATGAACATTCAGCGCCAGCGCAATCCGGGCAAGGACAGCTTCTCCGACAAGGAAATCGCCGGTCTCAAGCAGGCAGGCAGCAAGCGGGTCATCCTGCGCTTCACGCCGGTGAAGACCCTGTCCTGGGACCATCGCAAGCTCGGGGGCACCTACTGATGCGGATTGCGATCATGGGCACCGGCGGCGTCGGCGGCTTCTTCGGGGCCAAGCTGGCGCTGGCGGGCCACGATGTCACTTTGATTGCCCGCGGGGCGCATCTGGCAGCCATCCGCCGTGACGGGCTGCGGGTGGCTACCGATGAGGGCGAGCTGCACGTCGCCGAAGCGGTGGCCACAGATGATCCGGGCAGCATCGCGCCGGTGGAAGCGGTGCTGTTCACCACCAAACTCTACGACACCGAGACCGCGGCGCGATTCCTTGCGCCGGCACTGGGTGCGCAGGGTTATGTGGTCACGGTACAGAACGGCATCACTTCCGCCGACACCCTCGGCGAGGTGCTCGGCCGGGAGCGCGTTCTGGCGGGGACGACTCATGTCGTTTCGCACCTGGCCGGGCCCGGCCGGGTTCATCATATGGGCAAGCTGAAGCGCATCATCTTCGGCGAGGCCGACGGCAGCCTGAGTGAACGGGGCCGGCGCTTCGAGGCCGCGCTGGTGGAGTCGGGTATCGATGCTGAACTCAGCCCCGAGATCGACCGGGTGCTGTGGGAGAAGTTCGTCCCGCTCAGCGTGATGAGCGGTCTGGCGTCGGTAGTGAGGGCGCCCATCGGCGTGTTGCTCGAGGATTCGGAGACCCGCGCGCTGGTGGAGTCCGCCATCGACGAAGCCGTGGCTGTGGCTCACGCCATGAAGGTACCGCTCGCGGCGGATTCGGCAGCCTTGTTCAAGAAGCGACTGGCCGGTGCCCCGGCCGCGACCAAGCCCTCCATGCTGGTGGATCTCGAGGCCGGGCGGCGCCTGGAACTGCCCTGGTTCAGCGCCACGGTGGCCCGTCTCGGTTCGGAGCTGGATGTGCCGACCCCGACCCACGCCTTCATTGCGGCAGCGCTGCACCCTCACGTTCAAGGCCGCGCCTGACTGTCGATGCCGTTGCCCGGGTCCATTGCGGGGCATGGTGCTGGAACTGTGCGCCACCCTGAGTTAAGTTGCGTGGTGAAACTATATCGTCAGATTTCAGCCACCTGTGACCAGCTTCGCTCTGGTCACAGCCAGATGAGGAGCGTCCCACCATGACTGGTCAGGCCACCAACTACGATGACGTCAAGCAGTACCGGCTCGATCCGGAGCGGGAACAGCAACTGCTGCGCTCGGCGCGGGAATGTGTATTCTGCTGGGCCAATAAGGAGGGGCATCCGCTGGGGGTCATCACCGCCTATGTGCCGGTGAAGGGCAAGATCTGGATGACTGCGACCCGGGAACGGGTGCGGATCAAGGCCATCGCCCGTGACGGGCGCTCCTCGGTGGTCATCACCAGCACGGGCACCCCGATGGGAGGCGGCAAGACGGTGACCTACAAGGGCCACACGGTCATCCACGACGACCCGGAGATCAAGCAGTGGTTCTACAATCTGCTGGCTCAGGGCATGGCCGCAGCCAAGGATGACGGCAACGCCTTCACCCGCAACATCGTGCCGGAAACCTTCGTCAAGTTCCTCGATACCCCCGAGCGAGTGGTGCTCGAGTTCACGCCGGAGATGTCCATTCCCTTCGATGGCGACAAGATGGCGCAGGGCACGGCGCAGGCCTATGCGGATTTCGCCAAGGAGAACTGATCTTCCATTGTGGGAAGGCCCTGATCGCACAGCGATTGGGCCGATCTCGAGGCGCTGTGCCGGAACTGATGTCCCTGCCTTCGCCGAATGTCATGCAGATCGGCGCATTTCGCTGCGCGAAATAGCGCTCTCCCACGGGGGCGCTGCTCTAGCTTGATGTCATCGAGATCGCTTCCAAGGACGGATCAGGCGGCCACGCGGGTGAGCATCTCCTCCCGATTCGGGCCCTTCTGCAAGCGCCTGGAGGCATTGCGCCGTCGGCCGCGCAGCATGTAGCGATAGATGGTCCAGCGGATGCGCCGGTCCTTGAGGAAGTCGCCCGGCTTCTCGAGGAGGTGGAACGTGCGCAGCAGACCGCGCAGGACATGGATGTTCTCCCGCGCGGCGGCGGTCATGGCGTCGCCGAAGGCGACCCCGAACCACTTCTTCAGGGAATCCGGCTTCGCGAGGTTCCGGCCTTCCATGGCCGCCAGCGCACGCTTGATGCCACTGCGGTCCTCGCGGCGGCTGGCATCGAAGATCGGCCGCAGTTCGTCGGCGGTGCGCGCATGGAAGGCCAGGGCGCGGGCCACCGGATCGCTGTGCTCGTCCATGACTTCGGCGAGGATCTGGGCGTGCATCACGCCGGTGGAGCAGCCGCGACCATAGAGCGGATTCGTGCGCAGCGCCGCGTCCCCGACGGCGAAGAAGTTGTCGATCAGCGGCGTGCCATCCTTGACGAAGGTCCGCCAGACGGAACGGATGTCGCCGATCCCGAACGACTCCGTGGTGGGTTCACTGCGCTCATCGCCAAGCCAGGGCGTAAGGCCTGGGATCGACCGACAGATGGCATCGAAGCGCTCCGGATCGCGCAGGGCTTCGATCAGCGCCGTCTCGCGCTCGTCGGCGCAGAGGATGATGGCGAAGTTGCCGTTGTCGCCGGGGAACACACCGTACTTGAGATAGCCGAGGTCGCCGGCGCCGCGATTGTCGCCGCGCGGGGGCTCCTGCTGGCCGGCCTTCAGGCGATAGTGGCGGGTGTAGTAGACGATTTCGGCACTCTCGGCGTCCTCCTCGACATTGACGCCGAGTTTGGCCAGCCATTGGGGAAAACGTGAGGAGCGGCCGCTGGCATCGATCAGCAGGTCCGCATGGATGTCCTCTCGGGTCTCGCTGGTATCGTCCCGTGAGCGAACGCTCACTCCTGTGGCTACCAGTCGGCCTTGGCGCTGCTCAGTCAGGATGCCGGCCACCTGCACCCGGTTGCGGATGCGGACGTTGTCCAGCGCGCCCACATGGCGGCGGATCACGGTCTCCAGCGTGGCGCGGCGGCACATCAGCACGAACAGGTTCTCGTCGCCGGGTTCAGGCACGTAGTGAGGCTTCAGCTCGGCGGGCAGCATCTCCTCGAGTTCCACCCGGCGTGCGCCGGCGGCATACATTTCTTCGAGCAGCTCCGGGTAGTGCTTCTGAATCAGGCTGCACATGAGGCCGAGGAAGGCATGGGGATGCCGGAACTGGGCGGCACCGAGCCGGTTCCATTCGAAGAAGGCTGCGTCCGCGTTGCCCTCCGGCGGCGGTGGATCGCGCTCCAGAATGGTGACGGCGTGGCCCCGCTTGGCCTGGGCCAGTGCGGTGAACATGCCGCACATCCCGGACCCTACGACAACGACCTGCTCTCGACTGCTCATGAACGGCTCCTGGTGCCTGTTCAACTAATCATAACGGATTATAAAAAGTTGTGTGCCGAGTGCAATCAGTATCGTCAACCGTCGCCGAAGATCAGCCCGGGCCGGTTGTAGAGCGATCCGGCGACGATGGCCAGCAGCAATGCCAGGGCGCCGGTACTGGCGAAGGACGTCAGCATCCACACCAGCTCGATGGTCTCACCGCGGACCATCTCCAGGATCAGGATACTCTGACTGAGCAGAGGTACCCAGGTCATCCAGGTCTCCAGACGGCTGGGATTGATGAGGATCCAGAAGCTCGGAATCATGGGAATGAACATCACCAGTCCGAGATAGCTCTGGGCCTCCCGGAAGCTCTTGGCGAAGGCGGCCAGGATGATCAGCAGTCCCGACGCCAGCAGCGCCACGGGCAGCACCAGCACGAAGGCCGTCAGGGCCACCTTCCAGTTCAGATTCAGGGCCATGTCCATCTGGGCGGTGGGCAGCAGTTTCAGGGCCCAGGTAAAGGCGATCAGTCCCAGCCCCAGGGTGGCGAGAGCGAAGGCGGTGGTCGCCAGCAGCTTGCCGCCCATGATCTGCCAGCGGGGCAGGGGGTTGATGAGCAGCGGCTCCAGCGAACGCCGTTCCCGCTCGCCGGAAGTGGTGTCGATGGCCATGTGCATGGCGCCGATGAACACGGTGATGAGCACCACATAGGGCAGAAAGGCCAGGATCAGCCCGCCACGGGACTCCGGCGTGGACAGGTCGATGGTCTGCACCCGCACGGCCTGGGACAGATCCGGCGGCACCCCCCGCAGCTGCAGACGCAGGTGGCCGATCTGTCGGCTGTAGCCCTGCAACAGTCCTTCCACCCGGGCCAGGGACGTGCCTGCATAGCGCCGGGAACGGTCGGTCAGCACCTCCACCACGGCTGGCCGGCCGCTGCGCCAGGACTCCGGGAAGTCGGCCGGAATCCGCAGGATCACTTCCTCCTTTTCTTCGCGGATCGCCTGCTCCGGGTCATCCAGGGCATCCTTGACCACCACACCCTGCTGCTCGAGCCAGCGCAGCAGATTGGGGGCGTGATCGGCGCCGACCACCACCAGTTCCAGGTCGGCCTCGGCGCGATCGATGGCCTGCTGTACCGTGAACCAGATGATGGCGACGAAGATCAGCGGAGCGGCCAGGGGACCGAGCAGCAGCGTGTTCACGACCACGCGGCGATCGCGCAGATTCTCCAGCAGTTCCTTTCTGAATACGGCCATCATGCGAGCAGGCCCTCGTCGCTGCCGATGAGTTTCACGAAGGCGTCCTCGAGACTGCGCTCGCCGGACCGCGCCAGCAGTTGTTCCGCGCTGCCTTCGGCGGCGATGCGTCCATGGGCGATGATGACGATGCGGTCACACAGGGCGGCCACCTCCTGCATGATGTGGGTGGAGAGCACCACGCAGCGACCCTCCTCGCGCAGGCCGAGCAGGTACTGGCGCAGGGCGCGGGTGCTCATAACGTCGAGACCGTTGGAAGGTTCGTCGAGCAGGACCGTCTTCGGGTCGTGGATCATGGCCCGGGCGATGGCCACCTTGACGCGCTGGCCTTGGGAGAAGCCTTCGGTGCGGCGGTCGATGAATGCCTCCATGCCCAGCAGCTGCGCCAGGATGCCGGTGCGGGCATCGATGGTGGCGCGGTCGAGGCTGTGCAGTTCGCCGTAGTAGCGCACGTTCTCCCGGGCGGTGAGACGGTCATAGAGGCCGCGGCTGTCGGGGACCACGCCCAGGCGCCGCTTCACCGCCAGGGGTTCGCGGCGCGGATCGATGCCGTCCACGGTCATGTCCCCCGAGTCCGGCTTCAGCAGCGTGTAGAGCATGCGCAAGGTGGTGGTCTTGCCGGCGCCGTTGGGTCCGAGCAGACCAGTGATCTGACCATCCTCGGCGCGGAAGCTGACGTCGTCCACCGCCACCACGTCGCCGAAGCATTTGCGCAGATTACGGGCTTCGATCATGGCGAGGGTCCGAGCAGGTCGACGAAAAAGGGGCTCGGACCGAGGCGGTCCATGCAGCTGGTATCGAGAGCTTCGACGTCGAGATCCTCCATGAAGCGGGCGGCGAGGGCGCCGGTGCAGCGTGGTCCGAGAATGCCGTGGCCCTGACCGGCGCCGATGAGATGGCGATGGTTCGGATACTGGGCGGCGGCCTCCTCGCCGTAGCGGGGTGGCGTGACCGGATCGAGCTCGCCGGACATCAGCAGCACCGGTACCTCGCTCTGAAACGGTGTGTGGAAGTCATCGGGCACCTCGCCCCTGGGCCAAATGCCACAGACCATCTCACGGCCCTCGCGCATGGCCGGGCCGAGCAGCGTGTCCGCTTCCTCTGTGGCATCCATGGCCTGCCAGCGGGGCCAGTCTTCGCTGCAGCCGATGGCGGCTTCGAGGCCGACGCTGATGGCGGCGTCGAGCTGTTCGTAGATCTGCATGAGCTGACTGGCGATCCGCTCCGGGATGTCGCTTGCGGCGGCTTCGTCGATCAGCAGCGGCAGCAGGGCCTGGGATTGCGGGGCGTAGGCCAGCATGCGCAGGGTCTGGGCCAGCCCATCGCGGTTGAGATCCATGACCTGCTCACGGCCGGTGCGCGGATGCACCAGGGTCAGCCGCTGGCTGCTGTCACGGTCGAAGCGGCTGGCGAGGTCGGCCAGCTTCTCCGGCAGATCGGGGAAGCGTTCAGCGCACACCGGGTCGTCGCTGCAGCGGGCCAGGATGCGGGCCAGGGCGTCGTCCAGAGCCCTGCCGTGCTCGCTGCCGAGCACGAGCCGTGTCGGCACCACGCCGTCGAGAATCAGGCTGCGAACCCGGTCGGGATAGGCGCGCAGGTAGACCTGGGCCAAGCGGGTGCCGTAGCTGGTGCCCACCAGATTGATCCGGCCGTAGCCCAGATGTTCGCGCAGGGCATCGAGGTCCCGCGCCGCGTCTGCGCTCAGATAGTGGCGGACGTCCGCATCGAGGTTGTCGAGGCATTCACGGTACAGCGCCTCGAAGACCTCGGGATCCGGCTCCAGGAAGGGATCCACGGCACTGAAGTCACAGCGCAGGGGATGGGAGGCGCCGGTGCCCCTTTGATCGAGAAAGATCAGGTCCCGGACCTGATTGACGTCCCGCAGCGCATGGCGCATCAGCGGCAGGACGTCGCGGGCGCTCTGGCCGGGTCCGCCGGCCAGATAGAATACCGGATCCGGTCTCGGTTGGCCGGTGGGCGCCGGGACCACGGCATAGGCCAGTTCGATCTGGCGGCCATCGGGTCGGGCCGGGTCTTCCGGCACCTTCAGCGTGCCGCAGCGTGCCTGGGCCGAGAGCATGCCACCCGGGATCTTCAGGACGCAGTCATCGAGGTCTGCGAAACGCTGGGCCAGCGCCTGCGCCGCGAAGCCTGTGCCCAGCAGCAGTACGCAGGCGCACAGGATTGTTCGTGTCTTCAGGCCGCGCTGCGCCGCGGCCATCGCGCGCTTTGTGCGCTCCCACAGTCGCGAACCGGCACGGTCGTGGCGATCAGGTCTCAATGGGTCACCACCGGCTCGAAGTTTTCGAGTGCCTCTTTCAGGCCGGTGATGAACTCAGCCCCGGTGGGGACGTGGGTGCTGGACCCGGCCAGTGCTGCGTCCAGCGCCTGGTGGCGGCCACCGAGGCATTCGGTGAGAAACAGTTCCGTGATGCCGTAGAACGCCAGCCGGTTCTGCGGCCGCGCAAAGCCGTGACCCTCGTCCGGGTAAAGGACGTAGGTCACCGGCAGTTCATTGCCGAGCATGGCCTCGACGATCTGATCGGACTCTGCCTGCTTCACTCTCGGATCGTTCGCGCCCTGGGCGATCAGCAGGGGGCGCCTGATGTCCTCCGCACGGTGCAGCGGCGACCGTTCCCGCAGCAGGGCGCGGCCCTCTTCGGTGCGGGGATCGCCGACGCGGGTGGCCAGGTTCTCGAAGAACGCTTCCCAGTAGGGCGGAATGGAGTCCAGCAGCGTCTCGAGATTGGACGGGCCGACAATGTCCACGCCGCAGGCGAACACCTCAGGGGTGAAGGCGAGACCGGCCAGCGTCGCGTAGCCGCCGTAGCTGCCGCCCATGATGGCGACCTGGTCGCGGCGGGTGACGCCTTGCTCGACGGCCCACTCGACGGCGTCGAGGAGGTCGTCGTGCATGGCCCGTCCCCACTCCCGGTCGCCGGCATTGACGAAGGCCTTGCCGAAGCCGGTGGAGCCGCGGAAATTCACCGACAGCACGGCGTAGCCGCGATTGGCCAACCACTGATGCTGGCTGTCAAAGCCATACCCGTCCCGGGCCCAGGGCCCTCCGTGGACCAGCAGGACCATGGGCAGGGGTTGCTTCGGTCGGCCGTCGGCATCCCGCTCCACCCAGCGCGGCAGGCTCAGGTAGGACACCAGCTCCAGCCCGTCGCGGGACTCGATCACCACGGGTTGCATGGGTGTGAGCGGCTGCTCCGCCAGGGCCGGTTGGGTGGAGAAGAGGGTCTCGATGCGGCCACTTTCGCGATGGTAGAGATGGGCGGTGCCCGGAGCCGTGGCCTCGCCGGAGTAGATGGTCCAGAGCTGGCCGTCATGGCTCTGGCTGGTGACCTGCAGGTCGCCGTCGATGGCCGCGTTCAGACGTTCGAAGTCACGGCGAACAGCGGGATCGAGCGCAGTCCATTCGGGCTTCTTGTAGTTCACGGCATAGGCCGCGACCTCGCGGCTGACCACGTCGATGAACACGCCGGCGATGTCGGCACGCTCGTCCTCGGCCAGGATCTCCCGCTCGCCGCTCTCGAGATGAATGCGTGCCAGGGCACCGGTGTTCCGTTCCCGGCTGTCCACCATGTAGAGATGCTCGCCGTCCGGTGCCATCGCCACCGGCCGGCTGACCATGTCGTCCTCCTGCTCGATGGTGAGCAGGTGGACGAAGTCGTCACCGTCCTTGCGCAGCACGTCCATGCCGCCGCCGGGGCGCGGCGCCAGCGCGAGTCGCACCTTCAGGTCGTCGTCGGCGACGTAGCCCAGGAAGCCTTCATTGCGCTCGATCAGTTCGAGTTCGCCGGTGGACAGGGTCAGCCGATGCACGTCGTGGAAGCGCTGGTCGCGATTGTTGAGCCCGACCAGAAGGGTGTCGGGGTGGTCGGGACTGATGTGGACCACATCAGCAGTGGTGTTCTCGAACGGCGTCAGGTTGCGAATCTCGCCGCTGTTGGTGTTGATCGCGTGCAGCAGGAAGTCTTCGTCGCCGCCGGTGTCCTGCAGAAACAGGACGTGCTTCGCGTCCGGCGCCCAGAAGTGGCGGAAGATGCCCCGACCCGTGTCGCGGGTCAGGGGCCGGGCCGCGTCGAGGTCACCCACCGGCGCGGCCCAGACGTTGAGAACGCCGTCGAGAGGGGCGATGTAGCTGAGGTGCCGGCCGTCGGGACTGATGCGCAGTTGCATGCGTTCCGGATTGCCGAACAGCAGATCGCGGTCGATGAGGGGATCGCTGGCAGCCGCTGGGGCGGCGGCAGTTGTCTCGGGCATCGGCTCCTCCTTGGGGGAACAGGCGACCAGAGCGAAGAGCGTGAGCATCGCGACGATTGAGCGCAGGGTCATGATAATTCACCGGGTCCAGGCTGACGAAGCGGCATGTTAACAACCTCCGGCGCCGAGGCCAGCCACCAGGAGGACCGTGTTGGCGGCGTGCGCCGGGGCGAGGGCTCGCTGCGACGAGTGGATCCTGATCGCGGAACCTTCACCCGCCTGAGTTATCGTAGGAGTTCGACCCACGGAGGCGGATCGATGCCCATGCCCGCACTGCTCGTCATCATGGCACCACTGCTCATTCTGCTCGGCTGTGCCCACGATCCTGGGACCTCCAGCGATGCTGGTGCGGCCGACTCGGAGGGCATCGTGATCCGTGGGGAGCTGAGCTACCTTCCCCGCATCGCTCTGCCGCGAGGTGCGGTGGCCACAGTCGAACTGCGTGCGGGACCGGCTCCGTCAGGAGACATCATTGCCGAGTGGAGTCGCCCCCTCGAAGGTCGTCAGGTGCCCATCGACTTCCGCCTCGAGGTGGATCCGGCGGCCACGCAGCCGGGGCGGGTCCATGTCTTCCGTGGCGTCCTGCGCAGTGCCGATGGCTCGAACTGGATCAGCGAGCCGTTGGTGATCGATACCGCCCGGGCACGGCACGATGTCGGCACCCTCATGCTGGAGCGGAAGCAGGCGCCTGAAGCCAATGATCAGCCCGCTGCCGGCGAGGTTTTTGTGGCCCGGGGCAACGAGCCCGGCTGGCGGCTCGATGTCGACACCGGGACCCTGACGCTGAGCTGGGACTATGGCGAGCGAGCACTCGCCGCGGTCACGCCGGCGCCGTTGCCGGCCGAGGGAATCACCTCCTACGGCACGGCGGTGGGTGATCATCGGCTCGTGATTGCCGTGCACGATCAGCTCTGTGCGGATGACATGACCGGAATGCCCCACCCGAAGCGCGTGATCGTGTCCCTCGATGATCGCGTCCTGCGTGGCTGCGGCGGCGAGCCGCGGGACCTGCTGCTCGGCGAGTGGGTGATCGAGGATGTGGACGGCCGGGGCACCGTCGATGGCTCACGCGCCACGGTGGCGTTTGACACCGAGGGTCGCATCGGCGGGCGGGGCTCCTGCAACAGCTACGGGGGCAGCTACCGACTCAGCGGTGAAGGGCTATCGGTGTCCGAGGTGTTCTCGACCCTGATGGCCTGCGCGGAGGGGCTGATGAATCAGGAGCGGCGCATTCTGGGCATCCTCGAAGACGTTGGTCGATTCGAACTGGACGATACCGGCGCCCTGATTCTGCACACCCACGACGGCCGCACACTCACCGCGCGCCGCTCAGCGAACGCGCAAACCACCCTGTGAGCAGCTGCGCAGCAGCGGTCTTGAGGCCATTCAGCTTCGGGGAAGTGCCTCGCGATCGGCCCAATCGCTGCGCGATTAGGGCCTTCCCACAAGAGGGCAGCGCCAGATTCGCGCGCCACGCTGTTGTGGGAGAGCGCTATTTCGCAGCGCGAAATGCGCCGATCTCGATGACGTCCGGCGGAGGCAGTCGCTTCAGCTTCGGC
>JAFIFL010000100.1 GCA_020832055.1 Gammaproteobacteria bacterium | reverse complement strand
GCCAGGGTGGGATCTTCGAGGCGGAGGTAGCGACGCAGCCAGTGCGTCAGCAGATAGAAGGGGCCGGTGTCCGCCAGCGCCACGCTCATCTTGAACAGGTAGTTGCTGCCCATCAGGACGAAGAGGGTGGCCAGCGCGATGTTGCCTGCCAAGTAAGCGGCGCCAAAGGTTACAGCAATCACCATGAACGAGTCCACCATCTGGCTGATCAGGGTGGAAAAATTGTTCCGCAGCCACAGGTGCTTGCCGCGGGTCAGTCGCTTCCAGAAGTGGAACAGCTGGACGTCGCAGAACTGGGCGGCGATGTAGGCCAGCATGGAGGCGAACACCGCGCCCGAGGTGCAGTAGTAGAGCAGCTGAAAGAACTCCACAGAGCCCACCACCACCTCGCCATTGGGCAGGCTGACAGCCTCCTCCAGGGCCAGCACCTGCCAGGGGGGCTGGGCATCGGGGCTGACCGAGGGCAGGGCCTGGGCGACCCACATGGTGCCTAGAATGAAGAAGTTCAGTCCCAGCCCGACCCAGACCAGGAAATTGGCCCGGGCTCGGCCATAGAGTTCGCTGATCAGGTCTGTGCACAGGAAGGTCAGGGGATAGGGCAGGACGCCGACTGCCAGGGCCATGGGCCCGATCTGTACGAAACGGGTGATGCCGATGACATTGAGCAGAGTCATGGCACAGAGAAACGTCCCCGCGAGCACGATGAACACACGCTCGCGGCGCTCGGTGAGATCGGCGTCCGTCATCAGGGTTTCCTCAGGTTTTCCTCGCGAAGGGTGCGTCAGCGTTCGACCTGGCCGAGATTGGCGTGCAGCACCGCACCATTGATCACGGGGTGGGTGGCCGCCCAGACGATGGTTTCCGCGATTTCCTCGGGCTTGATCAGCCTGCCGAAGGCCGACATGGAGGCCACGGCCTCCTCCGTGGCCGGGTCCGTACCGATGTGGGAACGCAGCATTTCCGTGTCCGTGAAGCCCGGACAGACGCAGGCGGTATGAATGCCGCGTCCGACGAGGTCCTGGCAGGTGGCCCGCATCATGCCGATGGTGGCGTGCTTGGTGGTCACGTAGGACGCCGAGTTGGGCACCGCCTTCTCGGACAGGGTCGAGCCGACATAGATCACGGCGGAACCGGGCTTCATCAGCGGCAGCAGGGCTGTGTTCAGGGTGTTGGGCGCAGCCAGATTGATCTGCAGCACTTCCCGGAAACTGTCGTCGTCACACTCGCCGGTGCGGTCGTTGCGCAAGAGCGACGCGTTGTGGATCAGCAGCAGCTGGGCGGCGTCCGCGACGCCTGCCGCGAGTTCGGCGGCGACCTTGGCGACCGATTCGGGTTTGGCGAAGTCGCAGTGGATGCTGGTGACGCCCGCGACCGGGCAGGGTCGTCGGGAGAGGTTGGTGACGGCCCACCCGGCGTCGAGAAAGCGTGCTGCGGTAACCGCTCCGATGCCGGCGCTGGCACCACTGATGATGACCTGTTTCATGCCTTGCTCCACTCCTGTCCGGCCCATTGATGGGTGCCCGAGGATACCCGGATCTTCAGGCGATGAATGTCCTCACCGGCAAGCTTCGGGTGGGTCCGCACCCGTTCCAGGATCCAGCCTGCGAGGTCTTCCACGGTGACGTTGCGTAAATCGAGAACCAGGACGTCCCGTGGCAGAAAGGGAATCTGCTCGTCGGCGTAGTGGGCGAGGACCATGCCGTCCTTCTCTTCCACCCGCAGCCAGGGGCTTGCTCCGGGCAGCAGCATCTTTTCGTCGAGTTCTTCGCAGATGCCTTCGAGCAGGCGCTTGATGATGGCGTAGTCGAAGCACAGGCCGCCCGGCCCCACGGGTGTCGTGATTTCACAGGCCACGCGCCAGTTGTGGCCGTGGAGGTTCTCCCGCTCGGTGGCCGAAAACATCGTGAAGTGCCCGGCGGAGAAGTTCAGGTACTCCTTGGCGATCTCGATGGTGGCCAACTCGCCTGTGGTCATGGGTCTGTCCTGAGTGGTCCCTGGCGCCGAGCATTCTGCCATGGCGCAGGCCTTCGGTCGCCAGTGCCGAGGTGCGGTGGTAGCGTTCACCCGTCATGACTGAAGGAGCACTCGACATGCCATGGTTCGAACGCGGTGAGCTGGCCATTCACTACGAGGTTCACGGGGCGGAGCCTCCCGGGAGCGTTCCCGTGCTCCTGCTGGCACCGGGAGGCATGCGCTCGGCCGCCTCACTCTGGGAACGGGCGCCGTTCGATCCCAGGCAGGTCCTGGCCGATGACTTCCATGTCATCAGCATGGATCAGCGCAATGCCGGGTCATCCAGCGGTCCCATCAGCGCCAGCGACGGCTGGCACACCTACACCGGTGACCAGCTGGCATTGCTCGACCATCTTGGCATCGAGCGCTGTCACGTCCTCGGCATGTGCATCGGTGGTCCGTTCTGCCTCGGCCTGATGGCGGCGGCTCCTGAGCGGATTGCGGCAGGCGTTCTACTGCAGCCCATCGGGCTCGACGGCAACCGGGCGGAGTTCTTCGCTCTGTTCGACAGCTGGGCGCAAGATCTGCGCGGTGAGCATCCTGATCTGACCGAATCGGACTGGACGGCCTTCCGCGAGCGCATGTTCGGTGGTGACTTCGTCTTCCACCCTGACCGCGACACGGTGCGGGCGTTGCAGCAGCCCATGCTGGTGTTGCGGGGCGACGATCCCTACCACCCGGCGGTGGCGTCCGAAGCGCTGGTCGAGGAGGCGCCGCGAGCGGAGCTCGTGGAGCGCTGGAAAGAGGGTGCCGAGCTGACGGCGGCCATCGATCGCGTCCGGAGTTTTCTGCGTGAAAACTCAGCCGCGGGGTCGTGAATGCCGCCACACGCGTGTACCATTAGAAAACATGATGATTGATTTCGATACACACATCTTTTGTCCGCCCTGACCGCCTGGCTGCGCTCCAGGATGGCCGTGGGCATCAGCCTGCGGGCCATTGGTCTGGCGATGTTGCTGCTGCCGGTGGCGCTGTTCACCGCCGTGGTGGTCACCGCCATCGTCCGGGTGGCGGAGACAGCCCTCGAGGAGCGGCTGCAGGGTGAGATCGAGCTCATTGCCCGCGCCGTCGCGCCGCTGATTTCCCGCCATATTGATCAGGGGGACGTCTTCCTGGTGCGGCAGTCGCTGCAGGGGGTGTTCGACATCGGTCGCGTCTATGGCGCTGCGGTCTACGATCACGAAGGCAATCTGGTCGCCCGTGCCGGCCGGGCGGACGCCGAGGTGCAGGCGGAGGCCGATGCGCCGTCGGCAGCGGAAGGCGGCAGCTACCGGCAAGTGGGGCAGCGGGATGTCTACACCTTCTTCACGCCGCTTTCGGGGCAGGGCGGGCGCATCAATGGCCTGCTGCAGGTCAATCGTGAGCGCGCCGAGATCGATGCCGCCCTGAGCCGGCTGCGGACCGGGTCTTGGGTGGCGTGGGGCGCGACGCTGCTGGCGTTGGCTCTGCTGCTGTTCTTCGTCTACCGCCGTCTCATCGAGTGGCCTTTGCATCGCCTGCTCGGCGGCATGGATGAGGTGACTGCCGGCAGTCGCTCGACCCGCATTGTCCTGCGGCAGCCGCGGGAGTTTGCGGGACTCGCGAAGTCGTTCAATACCATGATCGAAGCTGTGGATCGTGCGGAAGCCGAGCGGGAGGCGAGCCGGGAACGCGAACTCGCCCTGCTCGGCAGACTGCAGGAAACCGAGAAGATTGCAGCCATCGGCCGCGTTGCAGCCGGTATTGCCCATGAGCTCGGTGCGCCGCTGTCGGTGATTGCCGGACGTGCCGCCCGGGTCCGGCGTCGTGAACCCGGCCCCGATACCCACTACGACCTCGAGCAGATCGACCAGGAAACGTGGCGCCTGAAGGCCATCGTCGAGCAGTTGCTGGAGTACTGCCGGGGCACCGAGCGGGAGCACCGGCCCCTGGACATGCGGGTGGTGGTGACCTCCGCCGTCCGCGTCGTGTCCGAGGAGGAGGGCGGCGAAGCGACCTGCACATGGCGGGTGCCGGAGGGCGGCATGTGGGTCAGCGGCGACCGGGTGCGGCTGGAGATCGCCGTCACCAATCTGCTGCGCAATGCCATGCGGCACGCCGAAGGGCATGTGCGGGTGAGTCTTCAAGCGGAAGCGTCCCATGTCCGGCTGCGGGTAGCCGATGACGGTGCCGGTGTCGCAGCCAAGGACGCGGAACGTCTGTTCGAACCGTTCTTTACGCGCCAGGTCTCCGGGCGCGGCACCGGGCTCGGGTTGGCCATCGTCGCCAGCGTCGCCCTCGAACACTCCGGTGATGCGGCCTATGCCGGGCTCGACCCCGAACTCGGTGGGGCCGTCTTCGAACTGCGTTTGCCTGTGATCGCCGCGCGGGCAGACAGCCAACCATCCAGGGAGTCCCGAGATGACTGAGCGCGTACTCATCGTGGAAGACGACGCAGGGGTCCGGGACCTTTTGCGCGACGAACTCGAAGCGGAAGGGCTCGAGGTCCTCGCCAGCGAGACGCTGATGCATGCCCGGGAACTGCTCAACGGCCACGATGTCGACCTGCTCGTCACCGACCTCAGGCTCCCTGATGGCAGTGGTCAGGAACTGCTCGAGCAGGTCGTCGCCTTTGCAGAGCCGCCGGCAGCACTGGTGATCACCGCGTTCGGCGGCGTGCGGGATGCGGTGGCCTCCCTCAAGCTCGGCGCCGATGATTTCCTCACCAAACCTCTGGATGCGGATCACTTCCTGCTTACCGTCCGCCGGCTGCTGGACCATCGTCGCATGCGTGATGAACTGCAGCGCTATCGCAGTCTGGCAGATGGGGAAGCGTTCCATGGCATGTACGGGTCGAGCCCTGCCATGCGGACCATGTTCGAGCAGATCCGGCTCATCGCCCAGGGTGAAGGGGCTGCGTTGATTCTCGGTGAGAGCGGTACCGGCAAGGAGCTGGTGGCACGGGCGCTGCACGAGGGCAGCCCCCGTGCCAGTGGCCCATTCGTGGCCGTGAACTGTGCCGGGATTCCCGGTGAACTCATGGAGAGCGAGTTCTTCGGCCATGCTGCTGGTGCCTTCACCGGTGCCCGCGGCAGCCACGCTGGACTGTTCAGGCAGGCCCACGGCGGCACGCTGTTGCTCGACGAGATCGGCGAGATGCCGCTGAATCTCCAGGCCAAGCTGCTGCGCGTACTCGAGGAGGGGCGCATCCGCCCGGTGGGCGCCAGCGGTGAAGAGGCGGTGGACGTACGCGTCGTGGCGGCGACCAATCGCGACGTCCATGCCCAGGTCAAGGCCGGCGAACTGCGCGAAGACCTCTATTTCCGTCTCGAGACCTTTGCCATCGACGTGCCGCCCCTGCGTGAGCGTGGCGAGGATCGCGAGATCCTCGCGAGTCGATTTCTGCGGGAATTCTCGGCCCGACAGGACGGCAAGGTGGAGGGCTTCACTGCGGCGGCGCTGGCCCTGATCCAGCGCTATCCGTTTCCCGGCAACGTGCGCGAGTTGCGCAATGTGGTCGAACGCGCCGTGCTGTTCTGCCGCGGCAGCGAGATTCGCCCGGAGGATCTGCCGGCAAGACTGCGCGGATCCGACGGCGACGGCGTCGGTCCGCCGGAAGGGGCCGGTCCTTTCGGGGATCTGCCCACCCTGGACACGCTGCAGCAACGCTACGCCCGCTATGTCCTGAGCCATACCGGCGGTAACAAGAAACAGGCGGCCAACATCCTCGGCGTGACCCGAAGCACGCTTTACCGATGGCTGGATCGTCCTTCAGACGCGGAGACCAGCGAGAGCTGACCCGACATCACTCCGTCGGCGTCTGGTAGGGAATCGCCAGCATCTCTACGCGGGTGCGGAAGTCGGGATCCGAGTCCATGCGCGCAATCAGGTTCGCCCATTCCTCTTGATCGAGGCCGTTGTTGCGGATATGGCGGCGCACCTGCCTGCTGACGTCCGTGGACAGTTCGTCCGGCTCGGCGACGGCATCATCCAGCGGGTCGACGTCAGGCGCATCGGTTTGCAGAATGCCTGAGACCAGCCCCCAGGCGCGTGCGAAGCGCACCAGGGTTTCCCGGTCAGGGCCGGCTTCCCAGGCCTCCGGGTTGGGCAGATCGGCTGCTGGCGCGTCGGCGGCGGGCTGCTCGGGCGTCTCGGCTGCGGCGCCCGTTGCGAGCAGCAGCGCAAACAGGCTGATGAGCAGTGGCTTGGTTGCCGGTGACTGTTTCATGTTGGGACTCCTGACGTTGTCATGGGTGAAGTTTAGCAAGCCATGTGCCAGCCTTCCCGCTGCCGGCCTCGAGCCCAGGGCCGTGACCTGCAGGTGCATGGGCTCGCGTTCCCCTGAGACACAACGGAACAGGTGTGCGAGCGCCGTTTTTTGATCCCACCGCAGAGGACTACAGGATGTTCGTTTGGTCCAGCAAGTACGCCACCCACATTCAGGAAGTGGATGCACAGCACCAGCAACTCATCGCCATTCTCAATCGGATCTACGCAGCCATCGATGAAGGCGCGGTGTCAGCGGACGGCCTCGATGCGAGCCTCGATGAACTGTCCGAGTATGCCAGCTACCACTTCGAGGAGGAGGAGGGGCTGATGATCCGCAAGCGAGTGGCGACTGCTCATGTCAAGTTGCACAAGATGGAGCATCGGGCATTCATCTACGACGTCAAGCGGCTGCAGGCGAAGCGCGCGTCCGCCGAGAGCGTTGATGCGCTGGCGCAGCAAACCACCGCATTCGTCACCAACTGGCTGGCGCTGCACATCCTGGGCATCGACCAGAGCATGGCCAGCCAGGTCCGGGCCATCGAGGATGGTGCATCCCCGCAGGATGCCTATGAGCATTTCAAGGAATACACCTATGAGCGGGCGGTCACCCGCAATCTGGTGGGCACGCTGCTGGAGATGTGGCGGGAAGCCGAGGACAAGCTCAGGGAGATTCGGGAAAAGTGACCGGGCCGCCATGCAGCATCGCGCCCCCGCGTATACTGCGGGCCGGCCGCCGGACGATGAGTGCCCGGCACGACTGAACGGCACGACAGACCAATGAGGAGAACGCATGGAGTTCGGAGCAGTGTTTCCGCACAACGAGATGGGCACGGATCCCGGGGCCGTCAAGGCATTCGCGCAGGGGGTGGAAGCACTCGGGGCCACCCATCTGCTGATCTATGATCATGTGCTCGGCGCCGATCCGGACCGCCCCGGCGGCTGGAAGGGACCTTACGACAAGGATGTGGCCTTCCACGAACCGCTGACGACGCTGGCCTACATTGCGGCGGTCACCGACAAGCTGCAGTTGATGACCACCGTCCTGATCCTGCCGCAGCGGCAGACCGCACTGGTGGCCAAGCAGGCTGCCCAGGTGGCGATTCTGTCCGAGAACCGCCTGCGGCTCGGCGTGGGAACCGGCTGGAACAAGATCGAATACGAAGCCTTGGGCGTGCCCTTCGAGCAGCGCGGTGCGCGGCAGACCGAACAGGTGGAGCTGCTGCGCAAGCTCTGGACCTCCGACAGCCTCAGTTTCGACGGCGAGTTCCACAAGGTCAGCGCGGCGAGCATTCTGCCGCGACCCTCCAAGCCCGTACCCATCTGGTTCGGCGGCTCGGCGCCGGCGCTGCTGAAGCGCTGTGCGGTGCACGGCGACGGCTGGATTCCGCTGATGGGTGCCAACGACAACGCCCGGGCGTGCATCGAGACCATTCGCAGCCATCGGGAAGCGGCAGGCAAGTCCATGGGTGGCTTCGGCATTCAGGCCCAGGCCCAGTTCAGCGGCGGCTCGCCGGAACGCTGGGCCGCTCACGCCGGCAAATGGCGTGAGCTCGGCTGCACGCATCTGGCCATTGCCACTCAGAATGCCGGTGAGACGGATGTGGACGGACACCTCGGGCGGATCGAGGCTTATCTGGAAGCGGTGCGCTGACGGATCGTGTTCGATATTTGTGGGAGCGCGCTGTTTCGCACAGCGAAATGCGCCGATCTGGTCGCCGTTGAGCGAAATCAGTGTCATCAGCTTCGATGAAACGCTACGAGATCGGCCCAATCGCTTTGCGATTAGGGCCTTCCCACAACGTGGCAGCGCGCCGACTGTGGGAGAGCGCTGTTTCGCGCAGCGCAATGCGCCGATCTGCATGACATGCAGCGAAGGCAACGGCATCAGCTCCGG
This sequence comes from Gammaproteobacteria bacterium, assembly GCA_020832055.1. Lineage (GTDB taxonomy): Bacteria > Pseudomonadota > Gammaproteobacteria > Pseudomonadales > Azotimanducaceae > SLTB01. Next base: position 6,331 of record JAFIFL010000100.1, on the reverse strand, counting down.
CAGCCATGGTCCGACATAATCCAAACGCTGGCGCTGGCGCTCGAATTCGGTGATAACGAAGCCGATGGCCGGTGGCCTCATGGGTCATAGCGGCCGTCGTGCCCTTCATGGCTGCACCTGCGATGGCGCTGCTGCTGTGAGAGGCTTGCCGCCATCGTTGTCGGCTCCGTTCGGCTGTTCCAGCCAGGCCATGAGCTGCGGGCGGCTGAATACGCCGGCTTTGCGGTAGATGCGCTGCATGTAGGTTTTCACGGAGGATTCTGATACGCCCAGCTGCTCACTGATGGCCCGATACGTCAGCCCGATCGTCGCCGCCTCCAGCACCTGCTGCTCTTGGGCCGACAGGCGCGTAAGCAGGTCTTCGAGCCGGGTTCTGACCGGCGGTGCTTGGGGTGCCGCTGCGCTGGGCACGGCCGCACCGGGCATCTCCCGCTCGATGACATAGAGCACCAGAACGGCCAGATTCAGGCTGACCATGCCGATGATGGCCACCGCATCCAGCCAAGGCCCCAGCCACTGATAGAGCAGATAGCCGCCGGCGATGCCGCTGCACAGCGCAGCCAGGCCCAGACTGTGGGCGCGCAACTGGTTATCGAAGCGCAGGACATGCGTCAGCAGCAGCATATTGACCGCTCCGAAGGCGGCCATGAGCAGGTGGATTGCCACGTGTTCTGAGAGGGGACTCGGCAAGGCGTACCAGCTGAGCATGCCGCAGATGGCCAGGGACACGCCCGCCGCCAGCAGGCGGTGAGCGCGCCTGAACAGGGGCCAATGGGCCGCAGCCAACGCGGCGCCAATGTAGGCCAGAATCTCGCTGCCAGGCCAGAGCGCCACGGCCAGGTAGTCTGGCAGCAGGACGACGAACATCAGGCCGCTGATGATCTCGAAGGCGAAGATGAACGGCAGGTAGCGCAGCAATCCTGGTGTTGGCGTCTGAGCTGCCACTTCCTGGCGGGGCTGTGCAGTCACCACGGCGCCAAGGATGAGGGCAAGCAGCCCGGCCAGCGGCAGGCTGACCTCGGCTCCCGCCAGCACGACCGTGCCGACGTTACCGATCACCAGACCAGCCGCGGCGATAGCGACCGGTGCCGCACTCGAGCGCAGCATCATCCCCATTCCCACAGCGATGGGCGCTGCCGATAACCCCACCGGCACGAGCATCCATGTCATCGCATCGTCGTGCCCCATGCCCAGGGCGGCCAGGGTCAGCAGGATGCTCACAGCCAAGCCGAAGCGGAAGACTGAAAGGAAAGATGCAGGCCGTGCGAAGCGGTAGATGACCAGCAAACCGAGCACGTGGGGCAGCAGGAACCACGGCAGATCTGCCCTGGCAACAGGCAATCCGCCCATGGGAAATGCCGTCAACCAGCAGACGAAGCACCCGAACAACACAGCAGGCTTGATTCCGGACTTGATCTGCTGCAAGTGACCCTTCCTTGTTTTAACCCTTAGTTTACATCGGGTTGCCCCCTGGTCGACAAGGTTGTCGACCCTGCTGATCGAGAAAAGTCGACACGAAGTCGACTCGACAGACGAATTCGCATCCCCAGAATTCTGCTTCGAGTGTCTCATTGCTGAAGCGGGCGGCCGCACGCGGAGGTGGGACCGTGGCTGGTTGCCTGGGGGGTTGGATGAAAGCAAAGCGGTTTCAGGCTCGATCGGGCGCTGCGAGGCCCTGGGCCTTCGGGGTGCTGGTCTGTGGGGTCGCAGCCCAGGGCTGGGCCTCGGAGACGGCCGGAGGGGCGGAAGAGAAAGCACCACCCGCTCGGGGGGCACCCCCCGGCGTGCCGCTGATCGTGCCGCTGGCCCCGCCGGAGAGCTTGCCGGTTGTCGGGGCCGACGCCAGTACGCTCGAATTTGTCTTTTTCGAGCCCGAGCGGCGTGACCGCGAGTTCGATCTGATGGTGCGGAGCCAGTTCGAGGCACATGGCACCTCCGGACCTGGGCGAGGGGCCAGCTTTCTGGACTCAGGGGAACACTGGCTGAACGAACTCGATGTCAATCTGCGCAGCAATCTGGGCAACGGGTGGCAGGCCAATGTCGACAGCATCGTCCGGCATACCAACTCGCGGCGGCATGACCCCCGCGATTTCTCGGTGCAACGCTTGCGGCTGACCTTCGAGGATGAGCGTCACCGCATCAGCCTCGGCGATTACTATGCGAGCCTGAGCCAGTTTTCACTCAACCGCTCCATCAAGGGCGTGGCTTATCAGCACAGCTTCGGTGGGGAGCAGTACCTTCGCGTCACCGGCGGCAGTTTCACGCCTCGATGGGATCACCTGCACAGTCGCAAGAGCGACCGGCCCATCGACAGCCATGTGGGGGGGCTGCGTTACCAGACGGCTGGTGACAACTACCGAGTCGGCCTGAACTTCGTCGCTGCCAGAGACCGCAGCGGTGACTCGGTGCGAACGGTGGAAGACACCCACCGGCAGTGGCTGCCGGCGCTGGACTGGAGCTACCGCAGTCACTCAGGCCTGCAGTTCAGCGGTGAACATGCCTATGCCTCGACCCGCCGCGAGCAGGTCGACGGCAGTTCCATGCGTCTGCGCGGCGACGCGCACCGGCTTGCGGCCCGGGGCCGTCTTGGTCGGCTCGGTGTCCGCAGCCGCTTCGAACGCATTGATCCAGACTTTCTCACCATGGGGGGCGGCGCCGCGAATGATCGCATGCGCTATAACCTGCGGACCGACTATCGGCTCGATCAGACCTGGAGCGTCTTTGCGGCTTACGACTGGCAGCGCAACAATCTTGATGGCGACTTGGCGGGTACGACCCGCAGCCAGATACCAGAGCTTGGGTTCACCGCCCGCGGCCTGTTTGATCGTCGCAATTTCACGGCTTCGAGCAGCCTGCGCCGGCGCATGGTCGAGTCGGGTGGCCTGATTGATCGTCGAGAGCACTCCGATCGCATCATGATGTCGCTGCAGGACCGCTTTGGCGAAGTGTCCGTGCGCGGTGAAGTGGAGTGGCTGCTGAATCGTCAGCGAAGCCCCCAGCGTGACCGCTTCGATGACCAGCTCTATCGACTCGTGATCGACTCCCGACATCTGCTGGCACAGGGCCGCTTCGACCTGCGGCCCTTCCTGACCTTGGAGCGCCAGGAAACGGAGGATCCTTTCAGTGGCGAAACGATTCGGACGCACGCCGCCCGGCTGGACCTGCGGCTGCTCGCGCCCAGCGACCTCGCCTACGGTTTGAGCCTGGAAGCAGGCCACACGGATAACGACGTTCCCGGCGCCGACAACACCAAGCCGAGGCGAGCCAACGCGAATCTCGAGTATCGGCCGCCTGTGCTCCGCGGTGGGCATCTGCGGCTGGAGGCCGGGTACGGCGACTTCAGTTTCAGTGACAAGCAGCGCAACTATCGGGAACGCTATTTCCAGATGCTGGTCCAGCTGCCGTTCGACAACAGGAATTGAACCATGACCAATCATGACTGCTTGTCGTTGCCGCTTTGGCGCCGGGGCCATTTCCTCGGGCTGCTGCTGGTCCTGCTGGCCACCCTTCCGCTGGTCGCCACGGCTCAGTGGTGGCGATTCGGTACCGATGCCGGGGAGCCGGTATTCACGGACCTCTTGTTCAACCAGATCCCTGCGTTGGATGCCGAGCGCAAGCTCGAGCTCAGCCGCGATGACCTCGAGAGTGGTCGCGTGATTGTTCGTGGCCGAGCGGAGATCGGCGAAGGCCGCATCGGCCGGGTCGAAGCCAGCCTCGATGCAGGGGTGACCTGGATCGAGATACCTTTCAACGAACGGGGCCTGTTCGCCTTCGAGTTCGCTCCCGAGCTCGACCGGCTTTACCCCTTTCGCATCCGTGCGCTGTCCACCACCGGCGTCAGCAGCAACGAGCTCGACCATGCTCTCGACCTGACCGTGGCCAGGTTCAGTGCCCGGGACATGGTGGCGTTGGCCTTCGAGCAGTTGATTCAGCGCTATGCGGCGCGGGACCAGTCCGGCTTCATGGGCGGCGTCGCTGACGACTTCGTCGGCAACGCGCAGGCACTGGACAGCGCCTTGAGCAACGATTTCAGGATTTTCGACGCTATCCGGATTCAACCGACGATTCGCCGCATCACCGGGCAGGGCGGGCGGTATCAGGTCAACTTCCAGTTCGAACGGCAGGTTCGCTCCGTCCGCAGTGGGGAACTGTTCCGTGACCGAGCGACGAGCTCCATGATCTTTGTCCGGGGACCTGAGGGCTACCTGCTGCATGAGATGGCTGCGCCCTTGATCTTCGGGCTGTCGGATGCGGCCGAGCTGGCGACCTTTGCCGAGGCCGAATCAACGGGGGCGGAGGTCATTCATGTCGATGCAGACGGCGGCATCGACAAGCGGCCGTTGGGGGCGCCAAGACAGCCCTCTGCTCCGGCGCCGAACGGTCTGGCCATTACCAACCTGAGGGTGGTGGCTGCCGATGACATACTCCTCACCTTCCGTTTCGACTTCCCCCGGGACATCGATGAGGAGGCGGAGCGGTTGGGGCTCAACGACGAGGAGTACGATGAGCTCTTCTTCCGCATTGAAGTCCTGCTGGAAATGGCCAGCGAGGAGAGTGGTCCCTGGACGCAGATCGATCGTGATCAGGTCTGGGACAAGCGGATCGGCAACGTCGACCGCGCTCCCGGAACGCGCTTCTACCGGGCGCGGGCCTTCGATCGCTTGACTGGGGAATTCGGTCCCTACAGCAATGTGGTCCGGTTCCCCTGAGGGGCCGGTCGTGGCGAGGCGGCTCGGCCTCTGGGCCGCTGTGCTGTGGCTGTGTTGGCTGCTGCCGCCCTGGGCCCAGGCTGAGGAGGATGAGCGCAGCCTCGCGTCGAGCTACGAGCTTGGCGCGGGCATGGATTTCATCGACCAGTTGCTGCGTCAGGGCCTGCCTCCCACCTATGGTGAACTGCTGACGGAAATGGTCGCCACTTCCCGCCAGGCAGCACAGCTCGGGGCGGGCAGCAGGATTCCTTTCGGCAAGGGCTACTTCGTCGTTCCTCCCAGTGAGGCCGGGCAGGCCGCCATGCGCGAGTACGCCGTCAGGCAGAGCCTGAAGAACGTTCTCGACCTGGTGAACGATCTCAATTTCGCGCTCACCACCGGGGGCGCCCTCTACGTCGGCAACTACGACGACGCCGCCATGAATTCCGTGGTGTTCGTGCTGGGTAAACTGGCCAATCAGGTGGATGCAGCCACCTGGAAGTATGTCGGCCTGTCCGGAACAGCCGTCCCTGCAGCGGCCCTGGCCGCGGTGCAGATCTGGTGGGAATCCCACAAGGCACTGCGCAGCGCCACCCGGGCGACTCAGCTGGAGACCTTCTATGGACGGGTCGAGAACCTCACCCGAGCATTGGGGCGTGGCCCCGATGATGATCCCTTCCCGCCCAGCAGGGAGAACATCGACCTTGTGCACCAACAGCTGGTCAGCAATCCGGGTTTCCGCGAGCTGTTCGAGGTTTACGTCCAGGACCAGCTCAACCTGTCCGTCATCCCCGAGTGGTTTCAGCCCGAACTGCTCGACAGGCAGGCGCAGGAGCAGGCGCCGGAGAAGATTCGGGACCTGCACAGTCACATACGCGGCTTGCTGGGTTGGCTGAACCGGGCGGCGATCGAGCGTCAGCAGCGCGCCCGGGCCGGGATCGACCTGCAGCGTCTCGTCAACGAGCTGCGTCAGGGCGACATGACCAACGCAGAGGTGGTCGACCGGATCGAAACCGCCGTCGCCATGCTGGGCGTGGTCGAGGTTTACCTGGAAACAGCGGGTCAGCGGATCGCGGACGCGCGCGATGCAGGCGATATTCAGACCCTGCAACTTCAGCAGCGGCTGATTGCCGGCTACGTCAAAGACGTCATCGCCTGGGTGCCTTCCTTCGGCGAGGTGGGTGAGCGTCGTGATGGCATGCTGGCAGAGTTGCGCGCGCGCTACGCGGAAGTCGAAGCAGGGCTCGGTGAAGCGGTGGCAGAGTTTCGGGCCAGCCTCGCCAGGCAAACGGTGCCCCCTCGGCAAGAGACGGTCAGGGATGCGTCAGGTATGGCACCGCCCGCGGCGGAGGCGGTGGATGGGTCAGTCGAGGCCCAGGCCCGGAGCATGCTGGAGCGTGTGCTGCTGCCACGGATTCGCCCCTACGATTGGGGCGGGATCAACGATCTCGATGCCCTGCGGAGTCATTACCTCGAGTTGCTGGAGCGTGGCCAGTTCCGCCATTCCGGAGAGTCGCGCTGGGCTGATCTTCCTCCTGGCCGGGCAGATCTGGCCAACGAGTTGGAACGAGCCTTTGAGCTCGAAGACTACGCCGGAGCGCTCGCGGGCACTGTCGAGGAACCATCCCGGCAAAACACCCTTG
>JAFIFL010000099.1 GCA_020832055.1 Gammaproteobacteria bacterium | reverse complement strand
GATCATGTCACCGCGGCATGAAGGTCGCCTATCCCGGCACCGCTCGCGGCCACCCCGGGCTCTGGGTCAGAAGGTCCCGGGTGTCCTCCACGGCCAGGAGAATGCTTCGCTGCCGGTCTTCCAGGATCGCTCTGTCACTCAGCTGCCAGCCGCCTTCACGCACCATGCGCCGGAGGATCCTTGCGCCCTTTTGAACGTAGCCCGCAATGAGGACGTCCAGCGAAAAACTCAGCCCTGAGCGATGGCCGAGGTAGGGCAGGTCGACGAATTCGATGTTCAGGTCCAGCGACTGCCCCCAGTCCGTCCACTTGAAGGCGTGGGTGGCACCCTCCCTGCGCGCACTGGAAATGCGGCAGGCCAACCAGGGAACACCAAAGGCATCGGCCAGAATGGCCCCATGCATTGCCTCGGCGATGACGACGTCGCACGCCAGGAGCCGAGCCAGAAACCGCTCCGGGTCCAGAGTGGGCGGAATGAAGACCAGGCCGGCGGCATTGGCGATGGCCTCGGCGAACGGTCGCTGCGTCGCAAAATACGGGATGAATCCGACGCGCAACCGATTGCCGGCGGGAAGTGACACCGGGCCAGGCCGCGTTCGCCCGCCATCCAGAAGCGGTACGATGATTGCCGGGTCGGAGATCCAGCTGGCGTTGTGCATCCCCAGAGCGGCCGCCGTGTTCGGGCCGCGGACGAATGCGATATGCCAGTCGTCTCCCGAGACATCGGGCAACGAGTCAGGATCTCTCGCACCAGCGCCGAATACGAGCTTCCTGCCTGGACCGGCATGACGGTCATCGAGGATCGATCCGATGCCGATGAACTGGTTCATCGACGATGATTCGAAGTGGCTGCTCCCAAAGACCCTGGGCCACATCCAGGCATTGAGTGCATCGCCCACGTTTCCTTCGGGGCCTTGCCAGGTATAGATCCTAATTTCATCGCCTTGTCCGAAGACCATCAAAATCGTGGCCTCAGCGCCCGTCCACGGCCAAGGAAGAGTCGACAGCTACGAGGCGCGACGCGTAAGCAGCAAGTGCACAGGCATGCTGCGCCCAATGCTTGCGCCATTCGAGGAGCCACTGATGGGATCCGGGAAATCGCCACACGCCAACCGGGGTGCGGTCCGCAGGCGGCAACATGACAGATGACGAAGGCTTCGTCTGTTGGCTGGCGAACTGGGCAGGACAGAGCTGGATGAGGAATGTGACCAGCGTGCGCTCAACGACACATGTCCACGCGTCACAATGCCATGCTGCCGATCAGGAAGGAGCCGCAACTCGCTGACGGACACACGCTGACAATCCCAGGGCTGCACCCACCACAAGACCGAAACCCAGGCCACTGAAGTGTGCGACTGTAGCCGCGGACGCGCTCCCGAGATCAGCGACCAGGGTGGCCAGCAGGACGACCACAAGCAGTTGGGCTGCAAGGCCAGATGGCAGCCTTCCTGACGACACCAGCGTACCGCCAAGAACCAATCCAGCAAGTGCGTACACCCCTCCCGACATCCCGCCAGCATTGTCATGAAGGTCTCCCCCGAACAACATCTGTGCGGTGAGTGAGACGGAACAGGCAGCAGCGAACACGATCAATGCCAGACTACCTTTTAGCGCCCATGCCAACGCTCCCAGCAACACGAGCAGGGCCGCATTGAGGAAGAAGTGCTCCACGGAGTAGTGCAGATAAGCACCCACCAGCAAACGCCAAGCTTCGCCTTCAACCACCTTCGGATAGACCAGACCATAGGATTCGAAGGCAACCAGAACGCTTCCGCCAGAATAGACCGCCGACCATTGCACACCGCCGATTACGATCGCGATTGCAAGAAAGGCACTGGCGCCAACCCTCGCCTTGCTCTGCCGATAGAGCCAGTAGAAGAAGGCAGCTCGCTCGTGCAGTCTATCGATCCTGGCGATATGGAATCGCACATCCCAGAGCTGAATCAGGCCGCAAATGGCCAGTCCGACACTGCCCCAATAGCCTGCGGAGTCAAAAAAGCGAAACCATGCGGCAAACACCAGAACTGGGAGCGCAGCCAGCAAGAACATGCAGGCAATCGTGAGCTGATTGCGGAACGCAGCTCGCTGCACGGCGCGGGATATTCCATCCCGCTCGACTTCTGTCGGCAAGCGGAAATAGAGCGCTCCAGGCTCCCCCACAAGCATCGGTTGCGCTGGCATCCACCGCCGAAAGGCGCTGCGGACCGCGCTGGCACTGGCAAGAAAACGCGTATAGTTTCGATTGCGCACAGCCCACCGGTCCGATCCATGAACCGGAAAGGCTGCGCTTGCCCACACTGGTTGACCAGCCAACGAACGATCTCAGCGCATCGTGTAGTTCGCCCAAAGCTGGGCAACAAACAAGCCCCCGGCTGCGCCGAGACCTATGCCCCATACGGTGGGCGCTAACGGGCCGGTAGACGCCCCCAATGCAAGAGTGGTCATGACCAATCCAGCACCGGAGTAACCGCCAAGCTCGCCCCCTCCGGACACCTGCTCAACTTCCTCCGCACTCAGTTCTCTCATGATTGATCTCCTTCGGCGTTCAACCGGCCAGCGAATCCAGCCGGCTGTGGTTTCATGGTGAAGCAGCACCACGCTCAACATCCAGGAGAAAAGACCGATAGCCAGCGTCAGTCATTTCGCAAATTGTCTGCCGATATGAAGATTCGGGATGTAAGTCAACCACCCGTCTGATTGTGAGAGATTACCCATGACTCTGCGGGAGAAGCGCGTGGTGCGCGGGCTCAGTCACGATGACCATCGAAGACATAAGGCTCCAGCGTCGTCTGGGCCTCGACCCGGTATTTGTGCCAGCGATTGCCGCCGTAGTAGGCGAGACTGCCCGGTTCGGCGTCACCATGACCGTTGTAGTAGGACAGGCAATCGCGCAAGGGGGCGCTGTTGATGTCGGCCTTGCGGCAATGCTCGGCATAGGCCACTTCCGGCTCAGGCTTGACGTCGACGCTGTCGGCGCCGCGGTCACGCATGGTTTCCAGCATCCAGACGATGTAATCGCTGTGTGCCTCGATGGCATCGGTGAAATTGAAGCTGCCGCCGCCGCCCTGAGGACCGGAAACGATGAACAGGTTCGGGAAACCCTGACTGTGGATGCCCAGAAACGTCCGGGTGCCCTCCTCTTCCCACTTCTGCTTCAGCGTACGACCGTCGCGGCCGGTGATCATGTTGAAGGTGCTGGTCGCCATCCACTGGAAGCCGGTGGCGTAGATGAGAACATCAAGGGGGTACTCCACGCCGTCGTGCACGACGCCCCGGGCATTGATCTGCCGGACGCCCTGGGGCGCGGTATCGACGAGATGCACGTGGGGCAGGTTGAAGGTAGGCAGGTACTCATCGTGGAAGGTCGGCCGCTTGCAGCCGTAGGGGTAGTAGGGTTTCAGCGCCGCCGCCGTCTTCGGGTCGTCGACGATGGCATCCACGCGGGCGCGGATCTGCTCCATGATGCGGAAGTTGGTATCGAGGGTCTTGTCGAGCAGTTCCTCCATGCTGAGCTTGCGCTCATGCTGCTTGCGCGGTTTGAAGTCGGCGACCTTGCCGGCGAGATAGTCGTCGTTGGCCTGCATCGCCGTCCTGCCCGCCGAGATCTTCGCGAAACGTGCCCGCCTGGCCCGTGCCCAGCCTGGCTCCTCGGCCCAGGCCGCACGCTCCTCGTCCGTGGTCTCGCGCTGGTCGCGAATGTCCACCGACGACGGCGTGCGCTGAAAAACGTAGAGCTCGCCAACGGTCTTGGCCAGTTCGGGAATCACCTGCACCGCAGTGGCCCCGGTGCCGATGATGCCGACCTTCTTCCCGGCGAGATCGATGTCGTAGTTCCAGCGCGAGGTATGAAAGGCGTCGCCTTCGAAGGTCTCCATGCCCTCGATGCGGGCGAGCTTCGGCGTGGTGAGAATGCCGTTGGCAAGAATCACGAAGCGTGCACGCATGCGGTCGCCGCGATCCGTCTTCACGATCCAGCGGCCGGATGACGCCTCCCAGTGGGTCTCCTCGACGGTGGTGTGAAACAGACAATGCTCGTAGAAGCCGAACTTCTCGGCCATGGCCTGGCAGTACTCGAGGATCTCGAAACCCGAGGCGAACTTCATGGACGGAACGTAGCCCATCTCCTCCAGCAGGGGCAGATAGCTGTAGGCCTCGACGTCGCAGGCAATGCCAGGGTAGCGGTTCCAGTACCAGGTGCCGCCGACGTCGCCACCCTTTTCGCAGAAACGGACGTCGACGAAGCCCGCCGCGCGCAGTCGATACCACAACAGCAGCCCCGCGAGCCCGGCACCCACCACCAGGATCTCACAGTCGTCGGTGAGCGCCTCGCGCGGGACCGGCGACGCTGAATAGACGTCATCCAGGTACTTGGCAAATTCGCCCTCCATGGCCATGTAGTCCGCAGCACCGCGCCGCGCCTCCTTGTACGCCCGGTAGCGAGCCTGCTCCTCGGCATCGAACTTCGCGCCGGGCGGCAGCTCCGGAAGGGTCTTCAAGGATGCATCTTCGATGATCGAGTAGCCCTTGCCGGTGATGCGCTCGGTGGCCTTGGCGGCACGGGTATCGAAGACCTTCAGACCAGTGGCGGGATCGATCCGGATCGACATGCGTTCCCCTTCGAAGATTTGAGTTCACGGCCCTGAGCCTGTCGACTGTAATCCAATGCCCGGCAGGGGCAAACCACGGCCGGGACCAGCAGGATGGCGCCAGCGCCACACGGCCCTCGTCAGCACCCTTGTGACTGCCTATGCTGGCAGACCCATCACAGCACGGGAGCAACAGCATGCGACTGCAGGATCGGGTGGCGGTGATTACCGGCGGCGCCAGTGGCATGGGCCGCTCCACCGTACTGCGCTTTCTCGACGAAGGCGCGAAGGTCGTGATTGCCGACTTCAATGCGACAACGGGCGAGGACACCGTCGCCGAAGCGACCGCGCGGGGCCACGGCGACCGCGTTCGTTTCATTCGGACCGACGTCGCTATCGAGGCCGACATCGAAGCCATGGTGCAATGTGCACTGGAGGCCTTCGGTGGTCTCGACGTGCTCTTCAACAATGCCGGGGTCGGCGGCGCCATCGGGCCGCTGACGGAGACCACCGTGGAGGACTGGGACTACACCTTCGGGGTGCTCACCCGGAGCGCATTTCTCGGCATCAAGCACGCTGCCCGCGTCATGCGCAGTCAAGGCCGCGGCGGCGCCATCATCAACACCGCATCCGTTGCCGGGCTCTCCGGCGATGCGGGACCGCTGGCCTACTCGGCAGCCAAGGCTGCGGTCATCAACATGACGATGGGGGCGGCCGTGGAACTCGCCCCGGACCATATCCGCGTCAATGCCATCTGTCCCGGATTCATCGCCACGCCGCTGGCCGCAGCCGGCGGTCCCGTGGAGGACCTGCAGGAACGCTTCACGCAGGCCCAACCCTGGCCGGAGTGTGGCAACGGCGATCACATTGCCGGGGTGGCCCTGTTTCTCGCCAGTGACGACGCCCGCTTCGTGACCGGGGAAAAGATCCTCGTCGACGGTGGTCTCACCGCGGCGGGACCGGAACTGTCGCGCAAGTTTCCGAAGACTTCCGGGCGCAACTCGCGCTACTCAGGCATCACCAAGGGCAGCACCGGTGCTGCACCCGAGTTGCGCAAGCGCTGAAACGGCGGCGGTGGCTATGCTTTCCCCGGCTGAGCGACAGAGGCCAGAGGCATGAATCTGCCACTGCTGGCTGAGCTCTTCGCCGTGATTTCACCCATCGTGATCTGCGCCGCGGTGGGCTATGGATGGGCGCGCAGTCCACTGGAGTTCCCCGGCGATTTCGTCCGCCGCGTGGTGATGTGGATCGGCACGCCCTGCCTGATCCTGGCCACCCTCGACCAGGTGGAGATTCCCTCGGCGCTGCTGCTGCAGACCGGCGCCGCCGCAGTCACGGTCGTCGCCATCACCGCCGTCGCCTTCAGCATCCTGCTGCGCGGCATGAGTCTCGACCGGGCGTCGTATCTGCCCCCCCTGCTGTTCCCGAACTGCGGCAACATGGGCCTGCCTGTCGCCCTGTTCGCATTCGGCGACACCGGCCTAGCGCTGGCGCTGGCGTTCTATGTGGCCATGACCCTGATGCACTTCACGGTCGGGGTGGTGATCAGCGTCGGCTGGGGGCAGATCGGTCAGGTGCTGCGCACACCCGTGGTCTGGGCGGCGCTGCTGGCCATCACGCTGCACCTCACAGGCGTGTCCTTGCCGCGCTGGACGGCCAACACCTTCTCCCTGCTGGGCGGCATGACCATTCCCCTGATGCTGATCACGCTGGGGGTCTCGCTGGCGAGCATCCGCATCCACGGCATGGGCCATGCCCTGCTCCTGTCGACCCTGCGCCTGCTCGGCGGCGCGCTGGCAGGCCTCCTGGTGGCGTCGCTGTTCTCGCTGGAGGGTGTCGCGAAAAGCGTGGTGATCCTGCAGGCGGCCATGCCCGCAGCCGTCCTGAACTACATGCTGGCCCTGCAGCATGGCCGGGCCGCACGCGAAGTCGCAGGCATCGTGGTGGTCTCGACGCTGCTGTCCTTCATCACCCTGCCGCTGCTGCTGGCCTGGCTGCTCCCCTAGCCCTTGAAGTCAGGCCTGCGCCGGAGCCAGGCTGCCGCGGCGAACGTGCCAGAGGCGGCTGCCGAGCAGCAGCAGCAGAGCCGCACAGAACATGCCTGCCACGGGTACGAGCACCGCCAGCCGGGCCCCGATGAGGCCCACGCACCAGCCGAGCAGCACCGAACCAATGGGAATGCCGCCCATCATCCCCAGGGTGTACACCGACAGTACACGGGCGCGATGGGTATCGGGCGACGCCTCCTGAACGATGGAGCGGGACATGGTCATGTTGACCCCACCGCACATGCCCCAGAGATAGACCACCGCGTAGAACCCCCACTCCGGCAGTTCCAGCGCCAGCAGGGCGAGGACGAAGACACTGACCAGACTGCCCAGAATGAGCGCCCGACCCGGACGTTCGAAGCCGCCACGGCGCATCAGGAAGAAGATGGTGGTGCAGGTGCCGAGCATGTTCGCAGCAAAGACCAGGGCGATGCCGCCGGCGCTGCCCTGATAGATGTCACGGACCATGAGCGGCAGCACCACCAGATAGGTTCCCGCGAAGAACATGCCGACGGCGAAGGTCATCAGCACGGCCGGCAGGATGATCTCGGAGCGCCAGACGATGGCCAGCCCTTCGGCGATCTCCCGCAGCGCGGACGCGCGCACCCGCGCCGGCGCCGGCGGCAGCACGGGAATGCGCATGGTGGCCAGCACGGCAACTCCCATCAGGGCACCCTGGACGATCAGCACCGGCGCCGCCCCGAACAGCACTGCCGTGGAGCCGATGGCAAAACCGATGATCTGCACGCCGAACTGCACACCGACGGCCATGGTGACCACGCGCTGGATGTCACTGCCCGCCACCCGTGTCAGGAGGGCGTCCCGGGCCGGTTGGGTGAAGGCCACGAACGTACCGCCTATCAGCGCCCAGGCGATCATGACGTGATAGACCACCAGATCGGCGCTCACCAGTGCCGCCATCACCAGCGGGGGAATCACCAGACCGCTCTGCAGCACGATCAGCAGCCGGCGCTGGTCCACCCGATCGCCGATCAGCCCGCCCCAGAGAATGAGCAGGACGATGGGCAGCTGGGCCGCCATCTGTGCCATACCGACCCGTGCCGGAGTCTCCTGCAGGTAGACCGCCACCAGCCAGGGAAACATCACCATCTGGATGCCCCCGGGGATCAGGAAGAACGCCGAACTGGTCAGATACCATGCCAGCGGGCGGTTCGACGCCACCGGGGGGTTCAAGCAGCGGGTCGCTGGTGGAGAGCCATGATCACCCGAAGTCCTCGCAAGCAGGCATGATGGATTCGAAGGAGGCGCGAATGTTAGGCGCAAACGCCGGCCAACGCAGCTCCGGTGTGAGGTCGGCGCGTGTATGAACTCGGCACTGCCGGTATGGTCCCATTACCATGGCACAACGCCAGTACCGACAGGGCAGCTGCCTTCTGCCAGAAGTGCCCTGTACTGCCCTGTAGTGCCCTGTAGCGCACTGCAGTGCCAGGGCGCGATCTGGCGCCCCAGGACCCGCGGACATCATGCATCACGCCCAACCTCAGCACCCGATCGACAAGCGGCACCTCCGTGAGCGGCACCTCCGTGAGCGGCACCTCCGTGAGCGGCCCCTCCGAAAGCTGGGCCCAGCCCTGGCCGGGATCGCGGCACTGCTTTGGGTGTCGTCATGGGCGCCCCTGGCGTCGGCCACCGAAGCCAGTGGATCCAGCGCATCCGATGCGAGGGTGCAGAACACCGTGCTGCGACCGAACTTTGCCGGCCACTGGGAGCAGGACTACGCCCGCAGCGACCGCTGGGACGATGAGCTCTACCGCGCCGTCAATGAGCTGCAGCGGGAAGCCGTGGTCCGCCACCAGCGCGGCGACGGCGGCCCCTGGGTGCTCGGCAACGCCAGACGTCAGGCCCGCTCCGTGATGGCCAAGGCGCGACTGGCGGACATGATCACGCGTCAGGGCGGCTTCGAGATCATTCAGACCCGCGATCAGGTGCGCATCGAACGGGCCGATGACGCGCCGCTGATCTGCAGCACGCGCTCGGATCGCCAGGAGACTTTCACCAGCGTCCATGGCCGCGAGTCCTGTGCCTGGGAGCGCAGGCAGCTCCTGTTCGAAGTCGAACTGCCCGAGGGGGTCACCATCCAGCATCGCTTCAGCCTCGACCCTGGCGGCGAAGCCCTGAGCGTGCTGACCCGGGTCTCGAGCCAGGGTGCACCGCCTTTCGACCTCAGACAGTTCTACCTGCGCTACGACAAGTCTGCCGAGTCCTTCCGCTGCGTGCAGACCCTCAGCCGGGGACAGGTCTGCAGTACCGAAGACACGGGTGCTGGGGTGCCCCGTTGATCCGCGGCGGCCATGCCGGGGCCGTCGTATCGCTGATGCTCATGCTCGGCCTGCTCGCCTGCGCCCGAGCGCCCGTGCAGCCTGAACCCATTCCGGAACTGATCGGCCCGATCGCCCTGATGATCGCGCAAGCTCCACCGCCAGAAGCGCTGCAGCTCGATGTCGGGGTACGCGTCTTCGACAGCCGGTCGACCAACCGCCAGGGAATTGCCGTGAACGAGGGCACGTTCGCCCGCATCCGCGAGCTCGAGACCCATTACCTGCCCGTTGTCCTGCGCAACACCCTGGTCGAATCCAACCAGTGGGGTGTGGTGCGGGTGCTGCCCCAGGACGACCCCTCAGTGGACCTGCTGGTCGAAGGCACCATCCTCCACTCAGACGGCGCCCATCTCATCCTGGAGGTCCGCGCCGTGGACAGCAGCGGCCGCCAATGGCTCGACGACACCTACACCGGACGGGCTCACGCCATCCACTACCCGGATGTCATGCCCGGCGACCAGGCTCAGGTCAACGAGGTCATCAAGGATCCCTTCCAGGATCTTCACTCGCAGATCGCCAACGACCTGCTGCTCGCGAAAATGGCCCTTTCGCCGCAGAAGCTGCGGAATCTCCGCGAGATCTCCGCCCTGAACCATGCCCGCGACCTGTCGCCGGAGGCCTTCGGCGGCATGCTCGCCAGCGATGCCGAAGGTCATCTCGCTCTCCAGCGCCTGCCTGCCACCAACGACCCCATGGTGACCCGCGTACAATCGATGCTCGAACGCCATCACACCTTCATCGACACGGTGGACAGCTACTACGAGGCGCTGTATCTGGACGTCAAGACCCTCTACGACCTTTGGCGACACTACTCCAACGACCAGATCACCGCCGCGGAGCAGGAGCAGCGGCGGGCCCGCAACAGCGACCAGGGCAGCGACAGCTTCGGAGCGCTGCGCAATGCCTACAACCGCTACAAGTGGGCGAAGATCTTCGAGCAGGAGTTCGTCGGTCTGGCCTCAGGATTCGTCAGCGAGACGGCCCCGGCCATTCTGGAACTGAGCGAGCGGGTGCATGGCCTGACCGGCTCGGTCGAGGAACAGTACGCCCAGTGGCGCAGGCTGCTGCGCGCCATCTACGACATCGAGACCGGAGGTGTTCTGCCCTAATGGCGCCCTCGCCGGGCCCGGCGTATGGTTGCCGCATGAAAATTCTGATCGTCGAGGACGAGTCCGAACTCGCCGAGCTCATTCGCCACGCATTGCGCCGCGCCGGGATGCAAAGCGACGCTTTCGGCGAAGCAGCGGCGGCCGAGCATGCTTTGCGTACGGGACACTATGACGCGATGCTCCTCGACCTCGGCTTGCCGGACGGTCGGGGCGAAACGCTGCTCGGTCGCCTGCGCCGCGCCGGTGGGACGACGCCCGTGCTCATCGTCACTGCAACCGACGCGGTGCAGAGCCGCGTCGATTGTCTCAACCTCGGCGCCGACGACTATCTGGTCAAGCCCTTCGACAGCGACGAGCTCGTCGCGCGCGTCCGCGCCCTGCTGCGACGCCCCGGCGGTGCGCTCGGGTCGACGCTCGTTCTCGGCAGGCTCGAGCTCGATACGGTAGGCAGGCATGCCAGCACCAGCGGTGCGCCCGTCGCGCTCTCCCGGCGCGAGCTCGACGTTCTCGAGCATCTGATGCGCCGCGCCGGGCGCGTCGTACCCAAGGATCTCCTCGAAGAGAAGCTCTACGACGCAGATCACAGCCCGGACTCCAACCCCATTCCCGTTCATATTCACAACCTGCGCCGAAAACTCGATCAGAGCGACGCCGGTGTGGAGATCCACACGATCCGCGGTGTCGGCTATCTCGTGCACGCGCGGGCATAAGGCATGGGATTCCGCTCGCTCGCGCTCAGGCTGGCGACCAACGTGCTGCTCGCGCTCACGGCCTGCTTCGTGCTGCTCGTGGCGCTGGTGCTGATTCGAGCAGAACGGCTCTCGGCGACAATCCATAAAGACTCGCTGGAAGCGCACGTCGAGGCCATCGTCCGATCCATCCGGCCCGATGAGACCGGAGAGCTCGAGCTCGTTCTGCCTGCGTCACTCGAACGGCTGTATGCTTCCGACTCGCAGGACCACATCTATCTCGTGAAAGCTGTCCCCGGGGATCGCATGTGGCTCTCGCACCCGGAGCTGCGCCCGATCGCTGCGCGCTGGAGCAAAGACAAGGTCGACGAGCTGGTCGTCAGGGTCGAGGACGTCTTTTCGGTAAACAGCGTCTATCACGGCGTCGCCAGGGAGTTCGTGACGCCGCACGGCCATTTCATCGCACTCACGGCACAAGCGGGCGGTCAGGAGGAGTTCGCCGGGCTTCTGCTCTCGAGCTTCGTAAAATCCCTCTGTGATCTGCGCGATGACGACGGCTGCGCCGAGTTCGCCGGGTTCGTGCGCATGCAGCTGGTCAACGAGCTGCGCTGGATCTTCCCGCTGTTCATTCTGCTCCTCGCCGGCACCGTCATCGTCACCATCCGGCTGAGCCTGCGGCCGCTTTCGGCCGCCTCCGAGCGCGCCGCCGCCATCGATCCGACCGCGACGAGCGTGCGCCTCGACAGCGATCGTGTCCCGGCAGAGGTCGCACCACTGGTCGCAGCGATCAACGCTGCGTTCGACCGCCTCGAGGCCGGTTATTCGGCTGAACGGCGATTTACCGCAAACGCCGCCCACGAGCTGCGGACCCCGCTTTCCATCCTCCGGGCTCGCATCGACCGGCTCGCCCACGAACCTGGTGCCGAGGAGGTCAAATCCCTTTCGACCGACGTCGATCGCATGGCCCGCGTCGTTGGTCAGCTGCTTGCAATCACGAGGCTGGAGATGGCCCCAGCCGGTCGGAAGCGCCGCATCGTCCTGAACGATCTCGTCAGCGAGACGGTGGCCATGCTCGCCCCGCTGGCGATCGAGCGCGAGCAACGCCTTGGGGCGAGCCTTCCCGAAGTCTCAGTGGAGCGTGAAGGCGACGCCGCGCAGCTGCAGGAAGCGCTCGAGAACCTGATCGAAAACGCTATTCGGCATTGTCCGGCGGGGACCTCGATCGAGGTCGAGCTCGGCGGCGACGGGAGCGTGCGGGTGATCGATGACGGCCCCGGGGTCGCGCCAGAGGCCCGCGCCCGGCTCTTCGAGCGCTTCTTCCGCGCCGGTCGCGGAGTTCCGGGGGCTGGGTTGGGCCTCGCAATCGCCCGCGATATTGCCCGCCAGCACGGCGGAACGGTGCGATTCGAGGATACGCCGGGCGGCGGTGCCACCTTCGTGCTCACGGTCAGCTCGAGACCGTGACGCCCCCGGATGCCCCATCCCCGCGTGCTCATAAAACTGTCTTAAACTGAGCCCGGCATGCTCCGGCCATGGCATTCCCCGCTCCCGGAGCATGGTCGATGGCAGGTCAACGTGCAGTGCTGGTGCTCGGTCCCGGCCGCAGCGGCACGAGTACGCTCACCCGTGGGCTGCAGGCACTCGGGGTCTTTCTCGGGACCTCGTTCCGGCGCCCGGTACGCAAGAACCCGCGCGGGAACTTCGAGGAGCTCAACCTCCTGCGCCTGAGCAAGAAGGCACGCAGAGCTGTAGGGCTGCGTGCCGAGAGCGTAAGACTCCTCGACGACTCGGTCTGGTCGAGCCCCGAGCTCGAGCTCTGTGGCCGCAAAATGGCTGCGGTCATTGAGCGCGAATTCGCGGGACATCCTATATGGGCGTTCAAGTACGCTGGCAACGGGCGCCTGCTGCCGTTCTGGCTCGACCTGCTGTCGCGGCTCGGCATCGAGCCGGCGATCGCGTTCGCCTACCGCAATCCGCACAGTGTCGCGCGGTCCCGAGCGCAACTCGACCGAATGCGCGGCCGTCAGGAGAAGAACAACCTCGAGTGGCTCGCCCATGTGGTCCCTTTCTTTGATCTGCTCGCCCCCTATCCCACCGTCGTCGTCGACTACGACCGCATGGTCGTCAATCCGGAGAGTGAGCTCGCGCGACTCGCCTGCGGGCTCGGCATCGAGGAGACGGATCGGACGCGCGAGTCGGTCGCCAGTTTCGCGTCCGAGTTCATCCGTCCGGACTGGCGCCACAGTCGGTTCACCGACGAAGACCTCGCGGCGGACCCCGAAGCGCACCCGCTGGTGCGACGCGCGGCGCTTCTGCTCTCAGGTCTCGCGCGCGACGAAATCAGAATGCAGGATCCCGGACTATGGGCCGAGTGGCAAGCGATCCAGCGCGCGCACCGTGAACTCGCCACAGTCCTCAATCTCGTCGATCGCCTGCAGGACGACGTGCGCATCGCGCGCTGGTGGGATCTTTCCCGGCCGCTGAAGCTCGGCTGGAACAAGATGCCGCTGCTGCGCGCGCGCTGACGGGGCTGCGTCTGCTCCATCGAGGGCCGACGCGACGGCAAGGGTATCCAGCCGTCTGGGCGTTCTCTGGTGGCTTCAGGACCGTTCGGATGGCACCGCCACGCCCAGGATCCAACCCTCCACAGCCGCGGTTTTTGCCTGCAAGGGCGACAGCTCGGGCGCCATCACTGCCTGCAGGTCCCCGCAGGCATCCGCTCGCTTCAACCAGGCTGCCACGCTGTAGGCGTCGTGCTGATCATTGGTACGGTCCTCGCGCGGAAAGTCAGCACTGCAGAGCGCCGGGTAGGCTTCGAGAATCGCGCTTCTCCCCGCAGCCACCTCCCAGCCGTCGAAGGGCCAGAAGTGCAGATCGGTGCCGAAATGCCGACGCAGACGACGCATCCAGGGCAGGCCGGCATGGGTGGATTTGGCCACCGAGCCCGGCACATCGAAGTGGAACACCGACTTGGCACGGGCCGCGATCTCGCAGACCCGCCGGGAACGGGCGCTGCCGCCGCGTGCAGCTCCGCTGCCAGTTTGTCCCCGGCGCACCGATTCCACGGTGACCCCAGCATTCGCCGTCGGCCAGTGCTGCTCGAAATCATCCAGAAAGCGTTCCCAGTCCAGCGCCAGTCCATGCTGCGCGAAGTAGGCGACGGGAAACGAAAAGCTGTGATCCACCCCGACCAGGGTCGGGATCGGCTCCGCAAGAACCTCACGCAGCCAGTCATGAACGCCGCGGCGGGAGAAGTACTTGCCGGCAGCGGGCCTGATCTCAACGGGTTCAGCGTCAGCATCAGCCCGATACACTCGCAGCCCCGGCAGGCCATCGGTTGCGCTCCGTGCCCCGGAATAGTCGATGCCCACGTAGCGTTCGAATGCGGGCGAACCTGCCTCGATCACTCACTGCCTCCCCTGCGCCGCCTGGCAGTCCGAAAGACCACACTTGACCCCACCACCCACTAAAGGTGGAAGATGCCTCCGTGCCCCCTGCAAGGCGAACATCATGTCCAAGGCCCACGATCATGCCCAGCGTCTGCCCGTCACCGGCATGCACTGCGCTTCCTGTGTCCGGCGGGTCGAGACCGCCCTGGCCCAGGTTCCGGGCGTTCAGAATGCGAGCGTTAATCTGGCCACCGGCGAGGCCAGCCTGCAGTTCGACGAGGCACCGCCGTCCTTCGCCGACCTGCGCGAGGCCCTCACCCGGGCTGGATATGACACCCCCGCCGAGGGCGACGCCGGCCACGGCGCTCATGATC
>JAFIFL010000098.1 GCA_020832055.1 Gammaproteobacteria bacterium | reverse complement strand
GGCCCAGCGAAGCAGCGATCTCGATGCCATCCAGCGAAGGCAACGACACCAGCTTTGGCCAACCGCCTCGCAAAAAGGCGCATTTCACTTTGCGAAAAAGCGCGTTCCCACGGTCAGGGACCTTCGTCGCGGTGCCAGATCTGACTGCGTCCGAGCAGCGGTGAGCCGATGAAGCCACGCACTTCCAGACGACTGCCGTCGTCCTGGCTGCGCAACCGGCCGCGGTAGACCCGGCCGTTCTCCGGATCGAGCAGTTCACCACCGGTCCACTCCCGCCCCGGACGGTTCTCCTCAAAGCCCCAGAGGATCTCCAGCCCTTCCACCGGCGCATTGTGCTTATCGCCGCTGCAGCGGTCGCAGACCGGGTCCGGCTGCGGCGGATCGATCAGGCGTACGATGCGGCCGCGCAGCTCGCCATCGTGCTCCTCGATGTGGACGATGGAGCGCGCCTCGCCGCTGCTGTCGTCGACGGTGCGCCAGTAGCCGGTGGCGCCGCCTGCAGCGCTGAGGGCCGGAGTCAGGCAAGTGATCAGGACCATTGCGGATATCAGGAGCGGGCGCATGGCGGGGATTCCTGCAGCACGATGGATGCGCTGAGTATGGGCGAGCACCCTGTGCGGGTCACGTCCTGGGTGTCACGGCTTTCGGCAGCGGGGCTTCCCGCAAGTCGATGCGCAACATCGCTCAAAACCTGCCGCGAGAATCTTGATACATTGCCTCTTCCCCTGCGGCCGGGCTCCCGGTTGAACTGACCTGCTCGAACCTGAATGAGGAATCCATCGTGTCGAAGCACCATGGCAAGAAGGGCCCCAAACCGCCCAAGTCCACCGCACCCCATGCCCTCGATCTGCCGGAGGCGGAGCGCAGCGACCTGTCGGACGCCATGCGCATCCACTTCGAGCGCTGCGACGAGCGCCTCGGTTTCGTGCCCAACGTCCTGCGCAGCTACAGCTTCGATCCCGCGAAGCTCGAGAACTTCGTGGCCTTCTACGGTGATCTGATGCTGGCGGACTCGCCGCTGTCCAAGCTCGATCGGGAGATGATCGGGGTCGCGGTCTCCTCCGAGAATCGCTGCTATTACTGCCTCACCGCCCATGGTGCGGCAGTCCGTCAGCTTGCCGGCGACCCCGAACTCGGCGAGCAGATGGTGATGAATTTCCGCAGCGCCAGACTGACGGAGCCCCAGCGCGCCATGCTGGAGTTCGCGGTGCAAATGACCCAGGCGCCGGAAACCGTCGAGGAGGCCGATCGTCAGGCGCTGCGGGACGCGGGTTTCAGCGATCGCGCCATCTGGGACATCGCCGCTGTGGCTGCCTTCTTCAACATGACCAATCGCCTCGCCACCGCCGTCGACATGCGCCCGAACCCGGAGTACCAGGGCCAGGCGCGCTGAAGCGCATCAGGCGTCGAAGAACACCAGCCCCAGCAGGCCCAGCGCAAGAAGCAGCAGCATCCGGCCGACGCTCTTCCAGCGCAGCAGCCGCCGCTCGGCGTTGAGGATGCGACTCGGGTGCGCCGCAGGCAGGCGGGTCCGGATTGCGCTGACCAGCCTGCTGAGGCGCGGCACGGGCGGCTTGAAGTGCATCAAGCCGTAACCCAGGGCCAGCGCGAGCAGCATGGGCCAGACCTGCCCGGCATGGATGCTCACCATTCCCGGGGCGGTCGGCAACCACCAGGGCGCCAGCAGCATGGCGGCGAGCAGCAGCGTCCAAGGCCAACCGAGACCTGCGCTCAGGGTCCGGGTGGATGGGTAGCCCAGCGCCAGGACGCCGAAGCGCAGCATGTGCAAAGTGGTGGCCGCTCCCGAGAACGTCAGTGCCATCGCGAATGCCCCCGGCCAGCCGCTGGCGGCAAGGCCCGCTTCCAGAACCGATTTCGCCACCGCGCCACTGGTGAAGGGCGCGCCGATCAGCACCAGCCCTGCTGCGGCCAGACCCAGCAGCACGCCGATGCGGAAACCCCCGGACGCCGTGGCGAGCATGCCGAGGCCGAGAAAGGCGGCTGCTTTCGCCAGGGCGTGGTGGCTGGCGAGAAAGGCCAGGGACTCCCTGTCGATGACAGCACCGGACAGGCTCAGGGCAACGGCCACCAGCAGCAGGCCCACCTGACTCACCGTCGAGAAGGCGAGGACCGCCTTCGGGTGATTGCGGGTGAGCCCCACCAGCGCGCCGTAGAACACCGCCATGAAGCCGAGCCCGGCCAGCGGCCACGCCCAGGGCTCCAGTGCGGTCGGGTCCGCCGGACTCACCCGCAGCCAGCCGAACAGGCCCGCCTTGACCAGAACCGCACTCAGCACCGCGCTTGCCGGCAGCGGCGCTGCGGCATGGGCCGGGGGCAACCAGAAATGGACACCGAGGACGCCGAGCTTGATGGCAAAGCCCAGCGCGAAGGCCGCGAGTGCCAGGTTGCCGGCACCCGCGGGCGCAAGGCTGCCAAAAGCGAGCCCCTCTACCGTCGCCGCTGCCGCGATGCCAGTCAGCAGGGCGACTTCCGCGATGGCCATCAGGGCCAGATAGATGCGGGCAGCCGGGCGGCTGCGAGTCGGGTGCTCGCCTGCCAGCACCAGCCCCCACGCGGCCAGACTGGCGATGGCGAAGCAGACATAGAAGCTCAGCAGGTCCGACGCCAGCAGCAGACCGATGCTGCCGCCGAGGGTCGCCAGCCAAGCCACGGTGAAGGGCAGGCGGTCGGGGCGACCGTGCATCCAGGATGCGGCGAACAAGCCCGCCAGCCACCAGATCAGCGCCGAGAACAGCAGGAAGGCGCGGCCGAGGGCGTCCGCTTCGAAGCCCAGGGGGCCGAAGTTCACCGACGGGACCTCGCCCGGTTGCAGGGCCAGCAGCAGGGCGGGCAATGCCGCCCACGCCGCGAGGGCGAGACCCAGGCCCCGGCTGCGGGGCCACAGCAGCAGCGCCAGCGCGAGCCACGGCGACAGCAGCGCAGCGGCCGTCATGTGCCCGACTCCAGGCGCGCGATCGCTTCAACATCCATTGCCCACAGACCCGCGAGGCAGGCGAGCAGGGCCAACAGCAGTGCCGGCAGCAGCAGCGCGGCCGTCAATGGCGGCGGCGGCGACGGTCCGGGCGCCGGGTCGAGGAGGGCGAGTTCCAGCAACCGCCCGAGGTAGGCAAAGGTCAGCAGCGTGCCGCCGAGCATGACCCCGAGCCAGACCCAGGCGCCATCGGCGACGGCGGCCTGCAGCAGCAGCCATTTGGCACTGAAGCCCAAGGTCGGCGGCATGCCGATCAGCGCCGCTGAGGCCAGAATCACCGCCAGCCAGGCCCAGTGGGCACGGCCGGCAAAGCCCACCAGGGTGCCGATGCGATCGCTGCCGCTGGCGCGGACGAGGGTACCGGCCGCCAGGAACAGCGCCGCCTTCGCCAGGGCGTGATTGGCCAGCAGCAGGGTGCCGCCGACGAACACCGTTCCCCGGTGGTCCCCCCCAGCCAGGGGGAACACCAGCATGGCGAAACCGAACTGGGACACCGTCGAGTAGGCCACCAGCATCTTCAGGCGGCGCTGCAGCAACGCCAGCATGCCGCCCCAGAACAGCGCCCCGGCACCGAGCGCGCCGAACAGCACGCCCACACCGAAGCTCAGCATCTCCGCCAGCGGACCGAACCAGAGCCGCAGCAGCAGGTAGAACGCGGCCGCCACCACCAGTCCGGAGAGCATGGCGCTGACCGGTGGCTCGGCCCGACCGTGGGCACCCGGCAGCCAGAAATGCAGCGGAAAGATTGCGGCCTTTATCAGCAGACCCACGGTCAGCGCCACGGCGCCGGCGCGGCTGCCCGGATCCTCCGGGTCCAGCATGGCGGTGAGCGTTGCAAAATCGAGGACGCCGTACTGACCGTAGAGCAGCGCCACCCCGAGCAGGTAGATCACCGACCCGAACAGGCCGGCCAGCAGATAGCGCATGGCCGCCTGCAGCGCCATGCGCCGGGCGGACAGGGCCACCAGCGCCACCGAGGCCAGGGTCAGCACTTCCAGCGCCACGTACAGGTTGAACAGATCCGCGGCCACGAACAGGGCGTTGAGGCCGCCCCAGGCGAACAGCCACAGGGGCATGAAGACCCGCGCCATGCGCCCGTCGGGGCCGGGCCTGTGGAGGAAATAGCCGGCCCCGTAGACCGCACCGGCCAGTCCCACCAGCGCCGTGGCGACCAGCATGACCGTCCCCGCTGGGGTGACCTGCCAATGAATGCCCAGTGGCGCCGCCCAGCCACCGATGGCATGCACGCTGACGCCTTCGAGGTAGACGTTGCCGCCCAGCGCCAGCGCGGCGAAGGTCAACAGCAACGCCGCCGCCAGGGTCAGCGTTCGTGGCTGCCGGCCGCTGGCGAACAGCAGCGTCGCTGCGGCGAGGGGCAGCGTCACGAGGATGACGACGAGCGTGGCCGTGGCAGGCAGGCTCATGACAGTCAGGGCTGCCGCCGTTCGAGGCGCACGATCAGCCCCAGGGCCACGGCGGTCGTGCTCAGCGCCACCACGATGCCGGTCAGCACCATGGCGTGGGGCACGGGATCCACCCCGGTGCCGCTGCGACCCAGGGTGACCAGCAGCAGGAAGACGCCGGTGGTGGTCACGTTCAGTGCCAGTACTTTGCGCAGGAGATGACGGCAGGTCACCAGGCCGTGGGCGCCGATGGCGAACAGCAGGGCTGCGGCGAGCAGGAACAGCGTGCCGGGCGGCAGGCTCATCGGCGTTCACTCCTGCTGTCCGTAGGCTCGCCGCCTAAGAACAGGGCGGTGAGCATCACGCCGATGGACAGCCCGGCCGCGATCTCGACGACGGCGATCAGCAGCGAAGCATGCTCGGGCGGATAGGCGAAGAAGGCTTCGC
Source organism: Gammaproteobacteria bacterium (assembly GCA_020832055.1). Lineage (GTDB taxonomy): Bacteria > Pseudomonadota > Gammaproteobacteria > Pseudomonadales > Azotimanducaceae > SLTB01. The sequence continues at coordinate 9,877 of JAFIFL010000098.1, read as the reverse complement.
CATACCCCATCACCCCCACCGCGACGATCAGGAAAGTCAGCAGGCCGGCGCCGAGAGCCCAGCGCATGGGCGCGCCCGTCATCCGCCGGGGGACCCGGGCGCCGGCGAGCAGCGCCAGGACCAGCCCGGCCGCGAGCAGGGCGCCCGCCGGAAAGGCTCCGCCGGGCCCGTGGCCGCCCCGCCAGAGCAGGTAGAACGTGCTCAGCAGGAACAGCGGGAACAGCAGCCGCACCAGGGCCGGCAGCGAGGGTGCCGGCAGTGTCGATGGACTCGCCAGCACGTCCTGGCCCAGGGACCATAGGCCGATCACGGCCAGCAGCATGACGGCAATCTCGAGCAGCGTGTCCCAGGCACGGAAGTTGAGGAGCACGGCGGTCACCGGTGAATCGACCCCGGCTTCGGGCATGGCGGCGAACACCGCCTCGCCCAGCCCCGGTGCCGGCAGCGCCAGGGTCACGGCCAGCAGCACCCAAGTCCCCGCGAGGCCGAGTGCCAACCAGGGGAGCACGGTCAGAGTCATGGCCTGCCGCGGGCGCGGACGGCGCCGCTCCGGTGCCAGTCGGCCCAGGGTCGCCAGCAGCAGCACGCCGGTGAGCCCGGCGCCGAGAGACGCCTCGGCGAGGGCGATGTCGGGCGCTTCCAGCCGCACCCAGGCCACGGCTGTCAGCAGGCCGAACATCATGAAGCTGACCACGGCCCGGAACATGTTGCGGGCGTGCACCCCCTGCCACGCCAGCACCACCATGCAGAGCAGCAGCAGGGCATCGAACAGCATTTCGACGGCAGGCATCAGGTCGTCACCGTTGCCAGGGGCGGATGCCGTGGGCGAGGGCGGCGCGCGCGATCAGGCTCGAGCAGGTGGCGCCGGAGACAATGACCAGCAGCCAGATCAGCAGCAGCTTCAGCTGTACCGCCCCGGCGTCCGAGTGCAGCGCCAGCCCGGCACAGATCAGCCCCAGGGCCAGGGTGTCGGCCTTGCTGAGGGCGTGCAGCCGGGTAAACACGTCAGGGAAACGCAGCAGGCCCACCGTCCCCGACAGAAAGAACAGCAGACCGAGGACGATCAGTGCGGCCCCGGCGAATGTGCTCATGATTTCCCCCCTCCATGATCGTCGGCGGAATCCTCGGGCCAGGTCCGGCGGACGAAAGTGACCACGGCCATGGCAGCGAGAATGGCGAACACCAGGGCCACGTCGAGCAGCGCCTCGACGCCGGTGGCGCCGTAGAGCAGCAGCAGGACGGCCACCGCCGTCGTCCCCATGAGTTCGCCGCTGAGCATGCGGTCCGCGGCCGTGGGTCCGCGCAGAACCCGGGCCAGGGCGACGGCCACATTCGCCAGCAGGAACAGGGCACCGACGAAATAGAAGACCGTCATGGCAGGGCCGCCCCGGCCGTGCGCAGGTCGGCCGTGCCCGTGTCTGCTCCGTCCGTCAGCGGCGGCAGCGCAAACAGGTCCGCCACGCGCCGCTCCAGGATCGTCAGGGTACGGGTGACGGAGTCGGAGGCGGCGAGGACGTGGATCTCGATTCCCTGCGCGGTGAGACGCGTGCTCAGGGTGCCGGGCAGCAGGTTGATGAGATTGGCCATGAATACCCGTGCGGGGCCCCGCGGCAGCCGCAGCGGGAAACCCATCATCACGGGATCGGGCCGGCGCCAGGGGTGCAGGGCCAGGATGGCGACTTCCAGCGCCCCGCGCACGTTGTACCAGATGAACACGGGCAGGAAGCGCAGCAGGCCCGTCAGGCTCCAGCGCCAGGCGCCGCCGCTGCCGAGTCCGGGGCGCAGGCTGGCTGCGATCAGGACGGCAGGCGCGCCCCAGGTCCAGGCGCTGCCGTTGCCGCCTGTCAGCACCCACCAGATCGCCGCCAGCACGGCCACCCGTGCGCTCAGGGCGGGCAGCGCCTCGATCAGCCGGCCGCTGCGAGTAGAGTCGAACCGCCTTGCCATCTGATTACCCGATTCGAATGCCGTGGACGGCATCATGCTCTCACAGCTGCCGGTTTCAGACATGATTCCGGTCAGTATCACAGGTGGGTTCGAGAAGGTCGTGACGGGCGGAAGTCGAGTTCCGCGAGTTGGATGCGTCGACTGTGGAAGTGTTGACCTCGATCAAGGTGGCACAGAAGTGGGGTGTTACCCTCGGTCGTTGATTTGCCGAACGCGCGCTGCCCATGACTGAATCGCCACCCCGCTACGAGTTCCGCAGCTTCGCCCGGCAGTTCGGACGCATCGAGTTCGAACTGCGCGAGCGCGCCGGAGCACCGGAGATCCGTGAAAGCACCGAGATCTACCTTGTGTCACGCGTCACCGACGTCAACGTCAAACTGCGCGGCGGGCTGCTCGACATCAAGGAGCGCATCGCCGTGGAGCGGGTCCTCGAACAGTGGCGACCGGCGCTGAAGCTGCCCCTGCCTCTCTCCAGCGAGGTGCTGCATGGGCAGGTGCTCCCTGCCCTCGGCGTGCAGATCGACGGGTTGTTCCCGGAAGCGGTGGATGAGCAGACATTGTGCGCGGCGCTGCGGGAGGTTTCACGCGACGTCGTCGTCGTGGACCTGTTCAAGCGCCGCTTCGGATTCCGGTTCGATTCGGTCCAGGCCGAGATCGTCGAAGTGCTCGTCAACGGTGCCGCCATCCGCAGCGTCTGCGTCGAGGGCGTCGATGCGGATGACGTGCTGCACCTGTCCGAGGCGCTTGGCCTCCTGGCCTACGGCAACATCAGCTATGTCGCTGCGCTCAAGCGCATCACCGGGCTCGCCGCCGCGCCCTCGTTTCGCGCCTGAGCGTCTGCCGGCGCGTCTTCGCAGCGCATTGAGGAAACGCTGATCTATCAGCGCTTCCTCGAGTCTGGACAGGCCCCGGGTGGCCTGGTGGCATCAACTGTGCTTTGGTTGTCGGGCAGCCCTTTGCCTGCTGCCATCGCCTGGGAGTGCCCATGTCCAACTTCAATCAGCCGCTCGGCGGCAACGACATGCCACGCTTCGGCGGTCCCGCCACCATGATGCGGCTGCCGTCCGTGGCCAGCGCCGCAGGGCTCGACGCCGCTTTCATCGGGGTGCCGCTGGACATCGGCACCTCCAACCGTCCGGGGGCCCGCCTCGGGCCGCGGCAGATCCGCGACGAATCGCGCATGCTTCGGCCCTACAATCTGGCGACCCGGGCGGCGCCCTTCGACAGCCTGCAGGTGGCCGACATCGGCGACGTGCCCATCAATACGTTCCATCTGCCGAAGTGCATGGACATCATCACCCGGTTCTACGACGAAGTGCTCGGCCACGGCTGCATCCCGCTCACCCTCGGTGGCGATCACACGGCGACGCTGCCCATTCTGCGCGCCCTGGCGAAGCGGCACGGGCCGGTGGGACTGATCCACGTCGATGCCCACGCCGACGTCAACGACACCATGTTCGGTGAGCCCATCGCACACGGCACACCGTTCCGGCGGGCGTTGGAGGAGCGCCTCATCGACGGCAGCAGGGTCGTGCAGATCGGCCTGCGTGGCACCGGCTACTCCGCGGAGGATTTCGACTGGTGCCGCCGCCAGGGTTTCCGCGTCGTGACAGCAGAGGAATGCTGGTACCGCTCCCTCGCGCCGCTCATGGACGAGGTCCGCGAGCAGTTCGGCTCCGGGCCGGTGTACTTCAGCTTCGACATCGACGGCCTCGACCCCTCCGTGGCGCCTGGAACCGGCACCGTGGAGATGGGCGGTCTCACCGGAGCCCAGGGCCTGGAAATCGTCCGCGGTGCCTGGGGCCTCGATATCGTCGGCGGCGACCTGATGGAGGTGGCGCCGCCCTACGACCCCTCCGGCAACACCGCGCTCATGGGCGCGACCCTGCTCTACGAAATGCTCTGCATCCTGCCCGGCGTGATGCGCCGTGCTTGAGGCGTTCTGGGCGGCTGCGCTTTCGGTGGACCGCCGACGTTCGCCAGAGGGCGAGGGTGACCCAGGCAACGACGCGTGAGCCTCGGCGCCGCCTTCACGTTTGCCGGTGGCATCGGCCTGTTCCTGCTCGGGATGCGGCTGATGACCGACGGCCTGAAGGTGGCTGCGGGGGACACCCTGCGTCAGATCCTCGCCGCGGGCACCCGCAGCCGCATTCGGGGGCTCGCATCCGGCGTTCTGATCACCACCCTGGTGCAGTCCTCTAGCGCCGTGATCTTCGCCACCATCGGCTTCGTCAATGCCGGCCTGCTGACGCTGGCTCAGGCCGTGGGCGTGATCTATGGCAGCAACCTCGGCACCACGCTCACCTCCTGGATCGTTGCCCTGGTCGGGTTCGATCTGGACCTCCGCGCCCTGGCCATGCCCTGCATCGGCATCGGCATGGGTTTGTGGGTGGCGCTGCGCCAGCGTCCCGCGGGTGCCGTTGGCCAGGCCATCGCCGGCCTGGGATTGTTCTTCCTCGGCATCGATGTCCTGCGCGACACCTTCGCGGACGCGGGCAGCGTCGACCTGCTGGAGTCCTGGGCCGATCGCGGGGTGTCGGGCCTGCTCCTGTTCCTCGCCGGCGGCATCATGCTGACCGTGCTGATGCAGTCATCGAGTGCGGCCCTGGCCGTCACGCTGACCGCCGCCGCGGGTGGTCTGGTGCCGCTGCAGGCCGCTGCTGCCATGGTTATCGGCGCCAATGTCGGAACCACATCCACTGCCGCCTTTGCGGTCATCGGCGCCACGGCGTCAGCCAAGCGTGCAGCCACGGCCCACGTCGTGTTCAACGTCGTCACGGCGGTGGTCGCCTTCGCCGGACTGCCGTTGTTGCTGGGGCTCGTGGCGCAGATCAGCACCGGGCTCGGTCTTGCCGGCTACGTCGCCACGTCCCTGGCCATCTTCCACACCCTGACGAAGCTGTTGGGACTGGCGCTGATGTGGCCACTGACCTCACGCATGGTGACGTGGCTCGAAGGACTGTATCGGCGCCGCGAAGACGATGATCTCAAGCCGCGCCATCTCGACCGCAACATCCGCAGCACCCCGAGCCTGGCCATGGAAGCGCTGGCCCTCGAACTGCACCGCGTCAACGGCATCGCCCGTGACCAGGCCACCACCGCCATCAGTGCGGAGGCCCCGGAGCATGACGCCTTGGCGCACGATCTGGCGACGCTGGAGGCTCTGCAGGTCGCCATCGGCGAGTTCGTCGGCGGCATCGGCGGCGATGACAGGGAGCCATCGATCAGCGACGCCCTGGTCCATGCCCTGCGGGTCAGCCAATATGCCACCGACATTGCCGAACGATCTGGTGAACTGAGCAGGCTTCAGGCCCGCGTCCGGCTCGACGACGATGCGATCAGCACGGCCTTCAACGGGCTGCGGGCCGACGCCGTCGAGCTGCTCGATCAGACCCGGGTCGATGACAGGCACTGGGATGCAGACCGGCTGCTGGCGACCCGGCAGGCCTTCGAAGACAGTTATCAGGCGCTCAAGGCGCAGATGCTCAGGGCCGGAACCATTGGTACGCTGCCGGCCCGGCGTATGGCGACTGCGCTGGAAGTGATGAGCGCCCTGCATCGCATCGTCGATCAGGCCACCAAGGCGGCGGTGTACCTTGATCGTTTCGTCAGGTATCGAGTGCGGACGGCGCCCGCCGACGCGCCCGAGCCGGTAGCGAAAACCGGGGAGAGCGAGCTGGCGCCCCCGGATCCCGACGAGGAGGACCGACCGTGAGTGCACTCACCTGGCTGGGCATTCTCTTCTGCCTCAGCCAGTCGGCCATGCTGTCCGGCCTCAATCTCGCCTTCTTTTCCCTCGGCAAGCTCGAACTCGAGGTCGCCGCCCGGGAAGGCGATCAGCGCGCCCTGCGGGTGCGCAGCATGCGCGAGGACGGCAACCTGCTGCTGGTTACCATTCTCTGGGGCAACGTGGCGGTGAATGTGCTGCTGGCGCTGCTGTCCGGATCGGTACTCAGTGGCGTACTGGCCTTCCTGTTCTCCACCGTCGTGATCACCATCTTCGGCGAGATCCTGCCGCAGTCCTATTTCTCCCGGAACGCCCTGCGGGTCGCGGCTGCGCTGGCGCCGCTGGTCCGCATCTATCAGCTGCTGCTCTGGCCGGTGGCCCGACCCACGGCCTGGGTGCTCGATGCCTGGCTGGGCCGGGAGGCCATCAGCTACTACCGGGAGCGGGATCTCGGAGCCCTCATCCGTCTGCACATGGACGCAGCCAACACGGAGATCAGCCGGGTGGAGGGGCTCGGCGCCCTGAATTTCTTGAGCCTCGATGACGTCCCGCTGGCCGAGGAGGGGGAGGCGCTGCATCCGGAGAGCGTCATCGAGCTGGACTGGACCGAGGCTGGCCCCGTCTTTCCTGTCATCGAGCACACCCGTCACGATCCCTTTCTGCGGCGCCTGCAGCGCCCGGGCACCAGTCGCGTCGTGCTGGTGGATGGTGACCGTGAGCCGCGCCTCGTCGTCGACACGGACGCCTTCATTCGTGCTGCACTGTTCGACCCTGACGACTTCGATCCGCTGCGGTACTGTCACCGCCCCATCATCATGCGTGATCCGGCGCGGCATCTCGGGGACGTCATCGGGCGGTTCCGGGTCCGGCGCCGCCACCGGGAGGACGATGTCCTCGACGAGGATGTCATCCTGCTGTGGTGTGACACCCCCCGCATCATCACGGGCACCGACATCGTCGGCCGTCTGCTGCGTGGCATTGTCACGGCGACGATGGCCCGGCCCTGACGGGGCTGCTTGGACGCGTTCAGCGGCGGCCCCCTGCCGTCCCGCCGAGGGCACCGAGCCCCCAGAGTCCGGCGAAGAAAGCGAGCAATGACAGCCAGGGCAGCTGCAGCGGCATCCCCGCCTGCACCAGTCCGGTCTGGATCAGTCCGGCGACGCCGCCGCAGAACAGCACTACAGCCACCGCCTGCAGCCCGGCCGGGTGCACTCCGGTGGCCGCGCTGCGGGCTCTGCTCGCGCCCGTCTCGAAGCGCTGCACCACCGGCACCACCAGCGCCAGGACCACCCCGCACAGGGCCACCCAGGGCAGGCGCCACAGCCACCACTGCAGATCCACCGTTTCAGTGAGCGGCATCCAGCCCAGCGGATAGGCCAGATTGGCCACCAGGACCAGCACCGGCTGATGCCACAGATAGACGGTCATCAGCCCTGCGCCGATGAGGGCCACGGGCGCCCACAGGGCGGGGCGCGCCAACCATGCGGTCAGGCTGCGACGCAGGGACAGAATGACGCCGAGCTGTACCCCGGTCAGGGCATAGAGCGCCGCCGTGGGCGGGCCGGCATTGTTGGCCGCTCGACTGCCCTCGATGGGTACCATCGTCAGGGGATACGGGCCCCAGCCGATCATCACGATGAGCAGGGATGCGCCGGCCAGGATGAGGCCAACCGGGCCCAAGCCCCGCGCCGGCAGGCGGTCGTCAGCCCAGAGGAACCCGAGCTGGTGGATCAGCAGCCAGACCAGGGCCACGTTGATGGCCGCCACCGCTGGCTGGTTGCCGAACAGGGGGCCGTCTGCGCCCACCGTGAAGCGCAGGGTGTCGACGACCAGCGTCAGCGCGACGCAGACGGCGATCAGCGGCAGGCTGCCGTGGCGTTCATGCAGGGCGAGCGTCAGCGGTGTCAGGGCCGTCACCAGCAGGTAGGCGGCCAGGAACCAGAGCGGAAAGATGGCCACCCGGAAATCGAACAGCAGCGTGTGCTCAGGCCAGACGTTGGCCATCAAGCCGGCGGCGGGCACGAGCACGGCCAGCAGCGGCAGTGTGGGACGCAGCAGGCGACGGGCGCGCAGGGTCAACCACTCCGAGGCTGTGCTGCCGCGCTTGCGGGCGCGTCGCCAGCTCTCGGCGTTGACGGCGCCGCCCAGCAGAAAGAACAGCGGCATCACCTGCACCAGCAGCGTGGCCCACTGGGTGGCCGGGACCATTTCGAGCAGGTAGCCGGGGACCGGCTCACCCGCGTCCGACGTGACGACGCGCACGACCCAGTGGCCCAGCACCACCAGCAGGATGCTGGCGACGCGCACGGCGTCCAGAAAGCGGTCCCGGTCATCCGGCGTGGCGGCGTCGATGCGAGCGGTCAGACCCATGATGCAGCCTCGGTCACCGGGCGCAGATCAAGCGGCCGCGACGCTGAGGGCTTGCGCCATCAGCGTCGCCTGCTGGCGCACGGCTTGCATGGTGACGATCCGGGGCGCCGCGGTGGCAGCTGCATGCCGCGGGCGCGTGCCGGGAAAGGTTAGTGCAATCAGCTGACAACTGGAAACGCGCCGGCGACAGCCCGTTGCGAGGACCGTGCGGCGTGCGCCTTTCTAGTGCAGTGGCTGGCTGGCTGGCTGGTGCAGCCGCTGGCCTTTGACCCATAACATGAAGTAATGAGTTCGGGTCTGCGCGGCGGCGGCTGTGCCGTTTTCGAAGGCGTGCTGTTGGGGCTGGGCATGACGACGAATGAGACAGCGGTCGAGGTTGCACCACCTGCAGCGGAGTTCTCGGTTCGGGACTTCCTGAAATTCCTGCTGCCGTCGCTGCTTGGGGTCGCCTTCTTCCTGGTGCCGGTCTCCATCGGTGGCTCCATCAACATCGGCATGGGCGTCCTGGCTGAGGGTCTCAAAGCCGTGCTCGACGGCATGCTGCCGGCCATCGCAGTGGTCGTCCTGTGTGTGTCGGTGCTCATCACTCTCTATGCCAAGCTCGCCCGACCCGGCTGGGTGAGCCGCAGCCCCTTGCGCGAGATCTTCGACGTCGGCCCCGGGTGGGTGGGCATGCGCGTCCTGGGCGCCGCCTTCGGTGTGATGACTTACTTCCAGGTCGGCTTCGGCGTGGTGACGGCCCCGGTCACCGGTGGCGTCATGCTCGACGAACTCGCGCCGGTGCTGCTGACCTTCTTCTTCTTCGCAGCGCTGCTGCTGCCCTTCCTGGTGGAATTCGGCCTGATGGAGTTCATCGGCAGTCTGGCGCGGCGCCCGTTCCGCTTTCTGTTCAACCTGCCGGGGCGCAGTGCCATCGATGCCACCGCATCGTGGATGGGCTCGGCCACGGTCGGTGTCCTGATCACGACCCAGCAGTACGAGCGTGGCTATTACAACCGGCGCGAATCCGCGGTCATCGCCACCAACTTCTCCATCGTCTCCATCGCCTTCGCCTTGCTCATCACCAACTTCATCGGCATCAACCACCTGTTCGTGCAGTTCTACATCACCGTGGTGGTGGCCGGACTCACGGCGGCTCTGATCGTCCCGCGACTGCCGCCACTGTCCCGCAAACCGGACACCTACCATGAACCGGTGGGTTGCCAGCTGGTGGAGGAAAGCGTCGAGGGCAGGGGACTGCTGCGCCACAGCCTGCTGCTGGCCATGCGCCGGGCCCACTACGCACCGGGACCGCGGCAACTCCTCCGCAATGCCCTCTACAACGTCGGCGACATCTTCTTCGGGCTGCTGCCGCTGGTGTTCGCCATCGGCACCGTGGGCCTGATCCTCGCGGAGTTCACGCCACTGTTCACCTGGCTGTCCTACCCGATGGTGCCCATCCTCGAACTGCTGCGGATCCCCGAGGCCGAGGCCGCCGCACCGGCCACCCTGGTGGGCTTCGCCGAGATGTTCCTGCCGGCCGTGCTGGCGGCGAACATCGAGAGCGAGCTCACCCGCTTCGTCATCGCCTGTCTGTCCCTGACCCAGCTCATCTACATGTCGGAAATCGGCGCCCTGATCCTGAAGTCGAAGATCCCTCTGGCACTCTGGGAACTGGCGGTGATCTTTCTGCTGCGCACGGCCATCACGCTGCCCATCATCGCCTTCATGGCCCATACGTTCTTCTTTTGAGCTGCGTCGAGACAATGGCCTGCCCCCAGCGTCTGGGGATCGGCATGACGTGCAGCGAAGGCAAACACATCATCTTCGGCAGCGCGCCTCGAGATCGGCCCA
>JAFIFL010000097.1 GCA_020832055.1 Gammaproteobacteria bacterium | reverse complement strand
GAGCGCTATTTCGCACAGCGAAATGCGCCGATCTCGATGACAGCCAGCGAAGGCAACGACGTCAGCTTCGGCGCAGCGCCTCGAGATCGGCCCAATCGCTGTGCGATTAGGGCCTTCCCACAAGTGGCGCAACGCCAGACTCGAGCGGCAACCCCTTGTGGGAGAGCGCTATTTCGCACAGCGAAATGCGCCGATCTCGATGACGTGCAGCGAAGGCAGCGACATCAGCTTCGGCAAACCGCCTCCAGATCGGCCCAATCGCTGTGCGATTAGGGCCTTCCCACAGTTCGGGGCGCAGCGGGCTTCTTGTGGCTTCAGCCGCGACGCGCTTCGCGGACTGATCCGCTTCCACGGAAGTCCTCAGCCGCCGAACAGCTTGGCCGCAGCTGGCCGCGACAGGCAGCGGCCAAGCCAGGCTTCAAGGCGCGGCCAGGCTGAGATGTCCAGTTTCGCCATGCGTACCCACACGAGGATGGCTGCCACGTTGAGGTCCGCTACGGTGAAGCGATCGCCGAGCAGCCATTCGCGACGGGCCAGATGGCCATCGATGACCCCAAAAGGCCGCTCGAGCTGCGCCACGCAGGCCTGGGCCTTGTCCTGATTCGTCGCCACGCCAAAGAGCCCGAGGCTCAACACCAGGGCATCGAGCAGGGTCTTCTCGCATTCGGTGATGGCCCAGAAGCTCCACTGAATGGCACCGGCCTCCTCGGCCAGATCCCGCGGCGCCAGTTCACCGCCGTGCTTGCGCGCCAGATAGAGATTGATGGCCATGGATTCCCAGACGATCAGACCGTCGTCATCGATGGTGGGAACGCGCCCGTTGGGATTGATGGCCAGGAACTCGGGCTGCTGGGCCTCTTCCTGATAGTGGGTGGGGATGTTTTCGTACTTCAGGCCGAGTTCCTCGGCCATCCACAGCACCCGGACGGTGCGGCTTGCGGGCGTGCCATAGATCTTCAGTGTGGCCATGCTGCATGGTCTCCTTGGTTGATGGGCTTCCTGGCGCACCGTGGCGTCCCGCTTCGGCATGCTGAGGGCAACCACGATCATGTGTGGGAGCGGACTTGACCGCGAAGCGCTTCGCGGCGCAAGCCGCTCCCACGAGGTGCTTGCTGCGCCCTTCCCTGTTAAAGAGAGCGGAGAGTAGCGCCAACGTGAACCGACTGCGACGCCGCCTGTTCGAGCCACTCGACCTGAACAATCCGCCCGCCGGCACTCTGGTCGCGGCCTTCAGCGCAGCGTTCCGGCAGCGGCGACGGGAGGCGGAACAGGCGGTGCAGGATTCCGCAGTCGATCCGACGCCAGAATCGTCCGGGACATCAGGGCCCCACCGATGACCACGCACAGCGCCATCACCCAGCCGTTGGCGATGAAGTCCCCGGAAAAGTCGCGAATCGCACCGCCGCTCAGCGGTGCTGCGGCGCTGCCGAGCATGACGAAGGCCGGATGCGCACCCGCCAACCGACCGGTGGGGTCGACGCGGGACAGCGCACCCAGGGTGAAGGGCATCAGGGCGATGGGCATCATCGCGTAGAACGGACCTACGAGATAGAACTGCCAGGGCGTCGAGGCGGCAGCCAGCAGCAGACCGAAAATGAGGATGGCCAACAGGATCACCGTCACTGGAATGGCCGCCCGGAAACGAGTCCCGAGCCAACCGGCGGCCAGGGGGGCCACCACCCCGAAGGCGCTGCCGAACAGGAACACCACCCCGATGACCTCGGCGGTCAGCGGCACCGCCAGCCCCACCTCGACGATGAACACCGCCAGCAGGGCGTGGCCGAAAAAGAGCACCCCCAGTCCCAGCAGCGCCAGCCAGCCATGAATCGGCAAGGGCACCAGGGCCGGCGCATCCGGTCGTGCCACCGGCACCGGCGGCGGTACCGGCGCCAGCCGGATGAACACCATCGCCAGCAGGGCAAAGCAGAGATAGACCAGATAGAGACCGTCTGCCGGCCGCATGGCCAGCTCGCCGGAGACCAGGTGCACTTTCAGCGCCTGCGGCAGCAGCAGCGCCAGCATCATGCCCATGACGCCCACGCAGCTGTTGATCACACCGAAGGTGTTTTCAGGTGCCGTACTGCGCCCGGCGATGCTCATCACGGTGGCCACCACCGCCCCGGCCGCCGCTCCGGCGCAGGCCCGGGTGAGATAGAGCACGGCCACACCCGGCGCCAGGATCGTCGCCAGATTCATGACGACGATGACCGACAGCGCCACTGCATAGACGGTGCGCGGCTGCAGCCGCGGAGCGAGCTGGGAGAACAGCAGAGAAGACAGCGCCACCGCCGCCATTTCGACGGTGGCCACCAGACCGGCTGCCGCATTGGAGATTTCGAAGGAACCGACGATGCCCGAGATGTTGAAGGGCATGGCAATCAGGGCGCTGAAGGACAGCAGCATCAGGGCCGTCAGCGCCAGCAGTCGCGGCCCCCTGATCTCAATTCGATGGTCTGCCGCTTCGCTCACGCTGTCGCTCCCTCGCCCCTGGTCGCGGGAGCATAGGGGGCGCCGGTCGACAAGTCACGCCTGCAGGGACCCGGGCGCGACGTCCACCGGCAGCGGGCTCAGCCTGCCGGTGCGGGGCGCGGCGGCGTCACGGAATCCGAGGCGGTCGAAGCCGCCGCGGCGCCGTGGGGGTCTCGGCGATGGAAGATCACGTAGATCACTGGAATCACCAGCAGCGTGATGAACACGGCACCGAGCAGACCGCCGATCACCGAGCGCGCCATGGGTGCCTGGGCCTCGGCCCCCTCGCCAATGCCCAGAGCCAGCGGCAGCATGGCGCAGGTGGTGGTGAGTGTGGTCATCAGCACCGGCCGCAAGCGCCGGCGCCCGGCTTCGAGCACGGCATCGTAGAGCTTGAACCCGCGCACGCGCTGCAGCTGTGCGGTTTGATCCACGATCAGGATGGAATTGTTCACCACGATGCCCACCAGCATGATGATGCCGATCATGGACTGCAGATTGAACGTCGTGCCGGTGACGAACAGCATGGCCACGACACCGATGATGGACAGCGGCACCGTGAACATCACGATCAGCGGGTCGCGCAGCGATTCGTAAAGCGATGCCAGCACCATGTAGACCAGCAGCACCGCCATGATCATCGCCAAGCCGAGCTCCGAGAACGCCTCCTGCTGATCCTCGAACTGCCCGGATACCAGCAGGTCGTAGCCGTCCGGAACGGCGATCTCCCGCAGCGCCGCCTGGACGTCCACCGCCACGGACCCGAGATCCCGCCCACTGATGTTGGCGTAGATCACGGCCAGCCGCTGCTGATTCTTGCGGTCGATCTGCTGGGGACCGATGCCCTCCTCGATGCGCACCACGTTGCGCAGGGAAATCGGCTCACCGTCGGTCAGACTCGGCACCGTGAGATTGAGAATCTCGGACTGGGAAAAGCGTTCGGCGTCCCGGACCTGCAGGCGAATCCGGTATTCGCGGCCGTCCTCGGTAAACTCACCCGCCCGGACGCCACCGATGGCGGACTCCAGGGTGCGCGCGACCCGCTGCACGGAAAGATCGAGGTCCGCCGCCCGGTCGCGGTCGATGCGCATCAGTTCCTGAGGCACGCCGACCTCACGGCTGGCCCGGGTATCGGTGACGCCGTCGATCTGCTCGATGCGCGTGCGAACGTCCGCAGCCAGGGCCTCCAGGCGACGCAGGTCAAAGCCACGGATCTCGATCTCCAGCGGCTCACCGCCCTGCCCCGCCGTCCCCATGCGCAGCAGGAACAGACCCTGCCCCTCCCGGGTGCGGATGGTGGCCCCGGGAATGTCGGCCAGCAGCGGTCGCAGCGCTGCCGCGATCTCGGCACTGCTGCGCGAACGTTCCGTGACCCCGACCAGGGAAATCCGCAGTTCGCCCCGGTTGCTGCCGCCACGAAAGCCGGATTGGCCGAACTGGGTATAGCTGGACACCAGTTCCGGGATCTCCGGCAGCACGATCGCCTCCACCTGCCGCATGGTCCGGTCGAGCACTTCCAGCCGGGTCCCCGGCTCCATTTCCACGTTCACCCGGACTTCGCTCTCGTCCGCCGGGGGCATGAACTCGGCACCGATGCGGGGCACCAGCAGCAGCGCCAGCAGGAAGATCATGCCGGTGACCATCAGCGTCTCGGTCTTGTTGTGCAGCAGCACCTCGAGCAGCCGCCGGTAGGCGAGCTCGAGCCGCTCGAACTGTTCACCCATCGAATGGGCCAGCTGCTTGAACGGGTGAAAACCCGTCGGCACCGGTGCGTCGTCCGGCTCCAGGATCCGCGATGCCAGCATGGGCACCAGGGTGAGCGCGGCCACCAGCGAGCACACCAGGGCGAAACTCACGGTATAGGCCAGCTGCCGGAACATCTCTCCGCTGATGCCTTCACCGAATACCAGCGGTGCAAAAATCACCAGCGTGGTCACGGTACTCGCGATGATGGCGGGCCCGACCTGGGAGGTCCCCTCGATGGCCGCACGCACCCGGTCGGAGGTCTCCTCCTTGCGGACCCGGGAGATGTTCTCCAGCACCACGATGGCGTTGTCCACCATCAGGCCGACGCCCAGGGCCAGACCGCCCAGGGTCATGAGATTGATGGTGAAGCCGCCGAAGTAGATCAGGGCAAAGGTGGTGATGATGGAGGTGGGGATGGCCACGGCCACCACCAGCGTGCCGCGAATGCTGCGCAGGAACACCAGCAGCACCAGCACCGCCAGGATGCCGCCGTAGAGAATGGTGCGGGTCAGGTTGTCGATGGAGTTCTGGATGTACTGGGACTGGTCGATGATGGGAAAGGCGCGGATCTCAGGGAAGTCGCGCGCCACGCGCTCCATCTCCGCCTGGACCCGGGAGGCCACCTCCACCGTATTGCTGCCCGCCTGCTTGCGCACGGCCATGCGCACGCCCGGCTGCTGATTGATCCTGACAATGCGGGTTTCCCGCTCGTGGGTATCCACCACGTCGGCGATCTGGCCGAGGCGGACATTGCCGCCCTGGCGCCGGGCCACCACCAGGTTGCGCAGCTGGTCAAGATTGTCGAACTTGCCCGGCGTCCGCACGGAAACGTCCAGGCGGCCGCGCTCGACGTCACCGGCCGGAACGGCCACGTTCGCTTCCTGGATGGCCGTTCGCACCCGGTCCAGAGGCAGGTCGAGGGCCTGCAGTCTGGCGGGATCCACCCGGATCTGGATCTCACGCTCCAGACCACCCCAGACATCCAGGGAGGCCACTCCGGGAATGCGCTCGATGCGATAGCTGATCTGATCGTCGATCAACCGCCGCAGCGCCAGCGGGTCGAGGCGGCTCTCCACGCCGAAGATGACGATGGGAAACGAAGCCGGGTCGAACTTGCGCAGCTGCGGCCGGTCGGCGTCGTCGGGCAGCGCATTGACGATGCGGTCGAGGCGGTCACGAATGTCGTTGGCCGCCACGTCGAGGTCGACCCCCCACTGGAAGGTGATGCGCACCTGGCTGCTGCCTTCCTGGGACACCGAGGTGAGTTCCTCGATGCCGGCGACGGTGGCCACCGCCTCCTCGACCCGACGGGTGATGGTCTCCTCCACCTCCTCGGGCGCAGCGTTCTCATAAGTCGTCACGACACTGAGCGTCGGAAAGGTGACATCCGGCATCAGGTCGATGGGCAACCGGGTCATGGAGAACGCGCCCACCAGCACCGCGATCAGGGCCATCATGGTGGTGAAGACGGGACGCCTTACGGTGAGATCTGCCAGTTTCATCGACGTCGCTCCCCTCAGCCCGCGAAGCCGTCGTCAGACACCAGTCGCACCCGGGACCCATCACTGAGCCGGTGCTGGCCGAGCGTGACCACCCGCCCCTCGATCACCGGTTCGAGGATCTGCACGAACTCCGCCGTCCGGACGCCTTCGACGACCGGCACCCAGCGCACGTCGACTTCGTTACCCTCGAAGTCGTCATCGAGCAGGAACACGCCGATCTGGCCACCGTGACGGGTGATGGCGTCCCGTGGCACCACCAGCGCGTTGTCGATCTGTTCCACGTCCACTTCGACGTTGACGAAGAATCCGGGACTGAGCCGGCGCTCTTCGTTTTCGATCCGGATCTCCACCCGGGCCTGACGGGAGTCCTCGCGCAAAAGCGGTGCGATGCGCTCGACGCGGCCTTCGAGCTCCTCTCCGGGCCGTGCGTCGCTGCGGACGCGGGTGGCCTGCCCCACGCGCAGGCGGGCAAAGTCGCGATCGGTGACGAAGGTCACGGCTCGCAGGGCATCGAGATCGATCACGGAAATAATCGGCGAATTGGCCGCTATGTTGGCCCCTTCGTCCACGAACCGCTCGCCGACGTAGCGCACATTGTCGCCACCGCGGCCGTTCCACTCCGCCCGCACCCGCGTGTACGACAACCGGACCTCGGCGCCTCGCAGTGCCGCCTCGCGCTGAGCGAGCTGGGCCTGGGCGACCCGCACGTTGGCGGCAGCCGCATCCGCCTCGGAGCGGGCCAGATCGTATTCGGATTCGGAAGCCAGATTACGGCGCCGGAGATCGGACACCCGCTCGTAGGAGCGACGACGCACCGCCAGCTGCGCCTCGGCATCTTCGAGCTGGGCCTGGGACACCTCCACCGCAGCCCGCTGCTCGGCCACCGCCTGCACGAACTCTTCGTCATCGAGCTGCGCAATCACCTGGCCGCGCTCGACCTGATCGCCGATGTCGACCATCAGGCTGCGCAAACGCCCACCGGCCTTCGGGGCCAGCATGAACTGACTGCCGGACTGCAGAGTACCGGTATAGAGCGCCACATCGGTGATGCTGCGGCGAGCCACGGGGCCCGTCTCGACGGCGACGACCTGCCCCCCGCGCCGCATGTCGCCAGCACCCGAGACGACTCCCGCGTCCGATGGCCACATCAACCAAGCCACCACCAGGAACACCGCCACGGCGCCAAGACTCACGATCAAGCGCTTGCTGATCATCCAAACCTCATACCGATGCCAAAGCCCGTGCACTGGCCGAGCCACATACGACACCTCTGAGCAACCGGGGTTCCCGGAGCCGGATTCGAGATGTCCGCGTGTATCGACCGCGTCAGCATGCACACATCCGGCCAATACGCCCCGTCATCGCCACCGGCAACCGGCAACCGGCACCCGCGGAACCGACTCGGCCTGCAGCCGGCGCCGTGCCTGCAGTATAGCGAAGTGGCATCATCAAGACCGGAAGCCCGGCGGGCACACAGGGATCTCCACCGAATCTTCATGCTTGCTTGAATCCCAACGCGGAAGCTGCGCTCCGGCAGTGCGCCTTGACGGCGCACGCACCAGGATGGATCGTGTACGCCATGGCCGATGTGGCCGCCATCGAGGAGAACGACATGCAGAACACACTGGCAGCGCTGATCGCCACCTTGATCGTCATCACCCTGGCAGCACCTGCCTTCGGCAGCGGATGCCCTGGCAAGATGGCCGAGATCGACCAGCGCCTCGCGGCAGGACCGATGCTCGACGCCGAGGTGCTCGAAGAGGTGGTCTCACTCCGGACCGAGGGTGAAGTGAAGCATCAGCGCGGGAAACACGGCGAGGCCATGGCCGCTCTGGAGCAGGCACTGGCAAAACTCGAAGACGCCGACGCCGACAACCATCACCACTGACGGCAAGCGGACGAATCCAACGCAACCCCGCGGCCGGGCCAGCCAAGGCCCGGCTGCCTTCATCCATCCGACGGGCGTCACTGCCGGAGCGGGCCGACCATGCTGGAGCTCGTCCTCGTTCTCGGTGATCAACTGAGTCCCGAACTGTCAGCACTGCGCAACGCCGACCCCGGGCGCACCCGTATCCTGATGGCGGAAGTGCAAGGGGAAGTCAGGTACGCGCCTCACCACGCCAAGAAGCTGGCGTTCATCTTCGCCGCCATGCGGCACCACGCCGAGGCCTTGCGCAGCAAGGGCTTTGCCGTCGACTACGTCACCCTCGACGACCCGGACAACAGCGGCACCCTGAGCGGTGAACTCGAACGGGCCTCGATCCGACTCGGCCGCCCGCCGGTGCGCATCACCGAACCGGGAGAGTGGCGCGTCAGGGCCGAGATCGACACCTGGGCCAGCGCGCGCACGGTCGAACTCACCTGGCTCGAAGACGACCGCTTCCTGTGCTCCACGGCGGAATTCCAGCGTTGGGCAAAGGGCCGCAAGGGGCTGCGCATGGAGCACTTCTACCGCGTCATGCGACGCCGCCACGACCTGCTGATGGAGGCCGGTGAACCCGCCGGCGGGCGTTGGAACTTCGATCCGGACAACCGCGAGCCGCTACCCCCTCCCCTGGCCCGGGCACCCATTGCGCAGCCCATGCAGTTTCGCCCCGACGCCCAGACCGAGGCCGTCCTCGACCTCGTCAGGCGGACCTGCCCGGACGCCTTCGGCGACCTCGAACCGTTCTGGTTTGCGGTCACGCCCACCGCGGCCAGGCGCGCCTTCGCGCATTTTCTGCGCAAGGGCCTGCCGCTGTTCGGCGACCACCAGGATGCCATGGCCAGCGGCGAGGACTTCCTCTACCACGCGGTGATCAGCATCTATCTGAATGCCGGCCTGCTCGACCCGTTGGCCTGCTGCCGGGCGGCCGAGGACGCCTGGCGCAACGGCAGCGCGCCGCTCAATGCGGTCGAGGGCTTCATACGCCAGATCCTCGGCTGGCGCGAGTTCATCCGCGGCATCTACTGGCTGGCCATGCCCGGCTACGCCGAGGAGAATGCACTGGACGCCGACCTGCCCCTGCCGGCGTTCTACTGGAGCGGCGACACGGGCATGCGCTGTCTGGCGCAGACCGTCGCCGGCATCCGCCGCAACGCCTATGCCCACCACATCCAGCGGCTGATGGTCACCGGCAACTTCGCTCTGCTGGCAGGCCTCGAGCCGAAGGCCGTGTGCGACTGGTATCTGGGCGTGTTTGCCGACGCCTACGAGTGGGTGGAACTGCCCAACACCCTGGGCATGGCGCTGCACGGCGACGGCGGACTGTTCGCATCCAAACCCTACGCCGCCAGCGGACGCTACATCGATCGCATGTCGGACTACTGCCAGGGTTGCCGCTACGATCCCTCTGACGCCACGGGCGAGCAGGCCTGCCCCTTCAACTACCTCTACTGGGACTTCATTGCCCGCCATCGCCAGCGCTTCGAAAAGCATCCGCGCATGGCCATGATTTACCGCAACCTCACCCGCCAGAAGCCTGAACGTGTCCAGCGCATGCGGGAACTCGCGGCCATCGCCCGGGCCGACCCGGACGCGCTCTGACGCCGGTGACCGGACTCATTCGTCCGCCGGCACCGCGCCCCCTGCCGCCACCCATGCCAGACGGCGGGCTTCGGCAAGCTCTTGCGCATCGAGCTGCCCTTCGACTTCGCGGATCAGCGGCAGGCTTTCGCCGGCACCATTCGCCGCGGCCAGATAGGCCCACTTCGCGGCCAGGACCAGATCCTGCTCGGTGCCATGGCCCCCGGCATACATCTCGCCCAACCGCCATTGCACATCGGCCAAACCCGCCTCGGCGCCGACCTCGAAGAAACTCAGGGCCAATGCAGGATCCGGTGCCACACCGAGACCCTCCCGGTAGATGCGACCGAGGTAATAGCTGCCGAGCACCAGGCCGTCGGCCAGCGCAGCCTCGAACAGATCCAGAGCTTCGTCGATGCGATCGAACTCGCCCCCCATCACTTCTGCCAGCAAGACCGACCCGAGACCGAGTCGGGCATCCGAATGACCGGCGTCGATGGCATGACGGAACCATTGCTCCGCCGTGGCCAGATCAGCCCTGACCAGCCGGCCCTGCAGATGAATCCAGGCCAGTTTGGTGGCATAGGCGCTCTCCCCGGCCAGCACACCGCGGGTGTACCAGTCGACGGCCGCAGCACCGTCCACCGCGCCGAGCAGACCTTCCTCGTGCAGCCAGCCCAGATTCAGCTTGGCGCGACTCTCGCCCACCGCAGCCGACGACTCGAACCACAGCCGGGCATCCTCGTAGCGTTCGAGGGCCACATGAGCCAGCCCCACTTCGAGCCGTTCATCGCCGGCAAGACCTGAGGCCCGCTCCGGCGACCAGCCCGGGGGCTCGGAGAGCGCCCAGCCGGGAATCGACAGCAGCAGCAGAAAGAGCACGGTGCGCAACAGGGACATGATGCTTCCAGAGGCGGAAAACTGCGGAGATTATAAGGGCTCAGCCGGCCCCCATGGATGACAACTCGGTGACAGTCGGTGTTTCGTCTATCATGCTCGGCGTTCTGTTGCGGGGTGCTCCATCATGAATCCAGTGCTGACCGAGATTCTGCGTCTGCTCGACGTGGAGAAGATCGAAGAGAACCTGTTCCGGGGCCACAACGACCCCAACAGTCACCACGTCTTCGGCGGCCAGGTCCTCGCCCAGGCCATCGCGTCGGCCTACCGGACCATCGAGCACGGACGCATGCTGCACTCGCTGCACGCGTATTTCCTGCGGCCCGGGGACTGGAACCTGCCCGTGCTCTACGAGGTCGACAGAATCCGCGACGGCAGGAGTTTCACCACCCGGCGGGTAGTGGCCATTCAGCACGGCCGGGCCATCTTCAATCTGTCGTCGTCCTGGCAGGTGGCGGAAGAAGGCCTCGAACATGCGGTGGCCATGCCCGACGTGCCGCCCCCGGAGGGGCTCATCAGCGACCGGGAGCGCTACGCCGAGATCGCCCTGACCCAGCCCGAGGTGAAGCGCTTCGCCTTCCGTTTCGATGCCATCGACAGCCGGCAGGTCGAAGGCCTGCTGATCATGGAAAACGCACCCCACCCGCCCTACAAGCACACCTGGGTGCGGGCGGCTGATCCCCTGCCGGACGACCCCGAAGTCCACCTGTGTTTCCTGGCCTACGTCTCCGACATGGACTTCATGGGCACGTCCCTGCTGCCCCACGGGCGCCGTCCCGGCCCGAACAACGGCATCCAGGGTGCGAGCCTCGATCATGCGCTGTGGTTTCACCGCCCGTTCCGGGCCGACGACTGGCTGCTGTTCGCCAAGGAAAGCCCGTCGACCAGCGGTGCCCGGGGATTCGTCCGCGGGACCTTCTACGACCGCGAAGGGCACCTGATCGCCTCGACCATGCAGGAGTGCCTGATCCGGCCGAGGCCTTGACCGGCCGGCAGGGAAGAGCCTTCGGGAACGCGTCAGCCGGCGTGCGCGGGGGCGGCGACACGCGTCAGTTCGGCATCGAGTTCATCACGCGTGAACGGTTTCTTCAGCACCCCGGCGGCACCCTCCCCGAGTACGCGCTGCAGCACCGCACCACGGTCGAACCCCGACATCAGGATCACGTCCACATCCGGCCGCAGTTCGCGCATGGCCCGGAAGGCGTCATCGCCGGACATCTGCGGCATGGTCACGTCCATGATCACCAGATCAATGGCCTTGGGATCACGGGCGAAGCACTCGACCGCCTGCTGCCCATCGGCAGCCAGCACCACCGTGTAACCCATGCGGGCGAGGATGCGGTCCAGGGTGTCGCGGATACCCGGCTCGTCATCCACCACCAGGACCCGGCCCTGCCTCGCGGCGGCTGCCGGCATCTCCTTGGCCTTCGGCGCAGGCTTGGGCACGCCAGCGTGCTGCACCGTCGGCGAAACGGGCAGATAAAGTCCGAAACATGACCCCACGCCGGGTTCGCTGTTCACCGTGACCGTTCCGCCGTGGGCCTTCACGGCCCCATAGACCGAGGGCAGTCCAAGCCCGGTGCCCTGGCCCTTGGGCTTGGTCGTGAAGAACGGCACGAAGATCTGCTCGAGCGCCGCAGGCTCGATGCCGCAGCCATCGTCACGCACCTGCAGCAGCAGGTAGGAGCCGGCCCCGAGTTCGGGGTCGAGCAGCGCGGCCTCGCCGCGGGAAAGCTCCACCAGTCCGGTGCTGACCTCGATCTCCCCACCCTCCGTGAGCGCATCCCGGGCATTGATACAGAGATTCAGCAGGGCATTGGAGATCTGGGTCTCGTCGCCGACGAGTCGGGAGTGGCGCGCCTCCAGGCGGACCGAGACGCTGATGCTGCCATCGAGGCTCTGCCGGAACAGGTCCACCATATCCGCCACGACCTCATGGATGTCCAGGGAACGCTTCTGCAGGGCACCCTGACGGGAGAAGGTCAGCAGCTTGCCCACCAGATCCGCTGCGCGCTGGGTCGTCTCCATGATCCGCGCCGCATACTGGCCCACATCCGCAGGCTTCTCACGGGCCAGTTCGATGAGTTCGGTATAGCCCTGAATACCCGCCAAGAGATTGTTGAAGTCGTGGGCCACGCCGCCGGCGAGGCGCCCGATGCTCTCCAGACGCTGGGCCTGCTGCAGCTGTTCGAGCAGGCGATAGCGCTCCTCCTCCACCTCCCGTATGGGCGTGAGATCGCGGATCGTGATCAGGTGACAGCGCTCGCCATCCACCAGCAGGTGGCTCGATGAACACAGCACCGCCAGCTTCGAACCGTCCTTGCGCAACAGTTCGGTCTCGAACGCTTCGACCCGCTCGTTGTTCAGCGCCAGCCGGTTGAAGCGGCGGTAGTGGCTGCTATCGACCCAGAAGTGCTCGTGCTGGTTCCAGCGCGCCTTCAGTTCGTCGATGCTCCAGCCGAACATGCGTTCGAGGGTGGCGTTGACTTCGAGCAGGGCGAGATCGCCGCGACGGATCAGCAGCAGGGAATCCGGACTCTGCTGAAAGACCGAGGAGAATTTCGCCTCACTCTCCCGCAGGGCCCGCTCCACTTCCTGCTGGCGAGTGACGTCGAGTCCGAGTGATGCCACCTCGTGGCCCGGACCGGAGGCACTCTTGAGCGGTGTGTGGTACCACTGGATCACCACCTCGCGCCCATCCGCGGCCAGTTGCGCCACCCGCTTGCCGCCGTCGGTGGTGACCTGAGCGGCCGGGTCCGAGAACGGTGACGGCCGCCGGGCGCGGTCCCCCTCGGGCACCAGTTCCCAGGCGCTGCGACCGAGGGCACGGGATCGGGAGATGCCGAAGATGCGTTCGGCAGCACGGTTCCAACCGCGGATGCGATGTCCAGTGTCGAGCACCACCGCGGCCAGTGGCGTGTGTTCCAGATGAGTGCGCAACTGCACTTCCGATGCCCGCGCCTTGGCCTCGGCCTGACGAATCGGGGTCACGTCGGCGCAGACGGCCGAGAGCCGGACGGCGTCCTCCACGCGCTCGGCGTAGGCGGTCACCACCACGAAGCGCTGCTCACCCCCACGCTGCGAGAATGTGGTCTCGAAACTGCGGCGGTCTCCGGGCGCCAGGAACCCGAGCACGACTTCCACATCCCGGCGGCGATCCTCGGGAAGCCAATCCACCAGCTTCGAGCCGATCACCTCGGCACGCGCAGGTGAGCCGAGCATCTGCAGCCAGGGATCGTTGGCGTCGAGGATCACGAGCCTGGTGTCGGTGGCCACGAAGCCAGTGTTGGCGGCGTCGAGGACATGCGATACCCGCAGATTGCTGCGTTCCGCCTCCCGTCTCGACGCCCGGAACGCCAACACCAGCGCCGAGGTCATGACCAGCTGCAGCAGCATGACCCCACGCATGCCCCCTACGAGGGGATCGCCCATGAACAGGCCATTCAAGGACAGCCCCAGGATAGCCAGGATAACCAGCGTCAGGGCCCATGCCATGGGCAACCAGAGGCCGAGGATCACCGGGGTGACATACAGCGCAACGGCGAACGGCAGGTCCTCGGACACGCGCAGGTCCGCCACCACCGCCAGCAGCAGCATGCTCAACCCGATGCCGATCCGATAGATCTCCCCCGGTATGCGACCCGTCATGCGCGCACCTCCGGTTCAAGCATAGTTGGCGCTTGGGGTTTCTGCTGCTGACTACCGCGAGGACTCACGGGGAAGGCGGCTGCCTTCCCCGTCAGCGCAGACTCACAGGGCTTCGAGAATCGCTTCCGCCTTGCTGACCTCGAGCTTGCCGGGTGCTTCCACCGCAAGCTTCGTGACCACGCCGTCATCGACGATCATGGCGAAACGCTGGCAGCGGACACCGAGCCCCGGCGCAGACGCGTCGAAATCGAGACCGAGGGCACGGGTCAGGTCGGCATTCCAGTCCGCGAGCATCAGCAGCTCCTCGGCGTTCTTCTCCTTGCCCCAGCAGTCCATCACGAAAGCATCGTTCACGGACATGCAGGCAATGGTGTCCACGCCCTTGGCCTTGATCTTGTCGGCAAGGGCCACGAACCCGGGCAGGTGGGCCTGGGAGCAGGTCGGCGTGAACGCGCCCGGCACGGCGAAGAACACCACTTTCTTGCCGCCGAAGATTTCGCCGGTGCTGATATCGGTGGGGCCCTTCTCGCCCATCATCTTGATCTTGACGTCTGGGACGCGGTCCCCTTCCTTGATGCTCATAGCGGTCTCCAAATGGGTGAATCAGGCGAAAGTTGTGGCGGTCCGCCGCGCCTGCCGGCAACACACCTGCGCGGATGACTGGCGCCGCGGCCAAGGGTAGCCCGGCACCCGGAACGAGTACAGGGCGCCGGGCTTCCGGGCGCCGGGCTTCCGGGTGGCGGGCAGCCAAGGCAAAACAACCCCCTCGATCGAGCACTGTGTTGTGGGAGAGCGCTATTTCGCACAGCGAAATGCGCCGATCTCGATGACTTCACGCGAAGGCAGCGACATCAGCTTCGGGACAGCGCCTCGAGATCGGCCCAATCGCTGCGCGATTAGGGCCTTCCCACAACAAGAGCGGGGGCTGCCACCTTGTGGGAGAGCGCTATTTCGCACAGCGAAATGCGCCGATCTCGATGACTTCACGCGAAGGCAGCGACATCAGCTTCGGGACAGCGCCTCGAGATCGGCCCAATCGCTGCGCGATTAGGGCCTTCCCACAACAAGAGCGGGGGCT
>JAFIFL010000096.1 GCA_020832055.1 Gammaproteobacteria bacterium | reverse complement strand
CCCTTCAACCCCGACCCGGCGACCTTCGGGGCCTTCGCCCACACCATCGTCAACAACAACGAGTTCCGGGCCTACGGCTTCGATGTCAACCTGTCCTTCGACGACGTCCTCGGCAACATGGACTTCCGTCTGCCGCTGGTCATCGGTGGTGAGTACCGGGAGGAGGAATTCAAGGCGCTCGTCGATCAGCAATCCGAAGCCGGCAACGTCTTCGGCAGCGCGGGCAGCACCGCCGAAGGTGATCGGGACTACTGGGCGATCTATGCTGAGACCCTGATTCCGTTCGCGGACGATCGCGCCGAGCTCAGTCTGGCCCTGCGCTACGACCGTTACAGTGATTTCGGTGGCGAGCTCAGCCCCAAGATTGCGGTGTCGTTCCGACCCATCGAGCAACTGGTGCTGCGCGCGTCCTACAGCGAAGGCTTTGCCGCACCGAGCCTCGAGATCCTCAATCGCCAGCCTTCTCAGGGCTTCCCGTCCAGCATCGACCGCCTCGGTTGCGAGCTTGATGCGGACAACACCTTTGCCTGCCAATCCCGTCAGCGGGAGACCTTCTCCGGCAGCAACCCCGACCTCCAGGCCGAGCTTTCGGAGCATTGGGGGCTCGGTATGGTCTACCGTCCCACGGAGAATCTCTGGTTCACGTTGGACTACTTCAACATCGAGCTCGATGACGGTATTGGCACTCTGACGGCGCAGAACGTGCTCGACAACGAGTTGCGCTGCTTCCAGGAAGGGCGTCAATGCGATCCGACCCAGGAAGGCAGCGTGGTGCGTTCGGCACCGGCGGATCAGGGCGGTCAAGTCGTGCTGATCAACGCTCCGGCGGCCAACTTCACCGTCACGGAAACCGATGGCTTCGATGGTACGGCGAACTGGCAGACGTTCACCGATATGGGCATGTTCGGGCTGACGGCCAACATCACCTACACCCGTTCGTACAAGCGGGCCACGGCACCCATGGCGCCGCTGGAGGAAGTCCTGCAGGCGGTGGGCAATCCGAAGTGGCGTGGTCAGCTGCGGGGCACCTGGTCCATGGACCGCTGGAGTGCCAACGCCGTCATCAACCACATTCCGAAGACCGATGACTGCACCATTGCCAAGCGCAATGAGACCCCGCGCAACCCGGACTGCCAGCGCACCATGGGCCGGTTCACCACCGTGGACCTGCAGGTGGGCTACAGCACTCCGTGGGGTGGCGATCTCGTACTCGGCGCCCGGAACCTGTTCAACAACAACCCGCCGCTGAGCGAGGAGATCGGTACCCCGGCGGCTCCGCAGCCGGATCAGGGTCTCTACAGCATCTTCGATCGGGTACCCTACCTGCGCTACAGCCACAGCTTCTGATCCGCAACGGATCGTTTCAAAGGCAGTACTTCTGTGGCCCGGATTTCCGGGCCACAGTCGTTTCCGGGTACTGAAAATCCGTGCGACAGGCTCCAGGGCAGACAAGCACGTCGTCCGCTGGCCGCGGTGTGGGCGTCGCGATGTGGGCCAACTCGGATCCGCGACTACCGACCCGGCAGACGCGCCGCGATGCGGGCATAGAGAAAACGCCCGGCAAGATCATGGGTCCGGGCATCGAAGCTGTCGTTGAAGGCCGATGCCGCAAAGGGCGGGGACGCGTCGAACACATTGCGCACGCCGACGTTGAAGTGCAGATCGACGCTGCTGACGAATCGGTAGCCGAGCCGCACATCATGGGTATGCCAGGCATCGATGCTGCGGGTCAGCGCCCGGCCCGGAATGCTTTCCTCGAGGCTATCCACGTAGAAGAGGTGGTAGCTCGCCTCCCAGGGCCCGAAATGCCAGTGGGCGCCGAGATTGGCCTTCCAGTTCGGCAGGGCTCCGCTGCCCTCGGCGGCCAGGTCGCGGAATCTGCCGGCCTGGTCCACCGGAGGAGCCTCGGGGTCGACCTGGTCGATGAAGCGATCGATGTGGGTCGCGTTCACGGCGAGTTCCACCGTACCCCAGGTCGAGGGCTCTGAGCGCCAGTGCAGGCCGAAATCGACGCCCCGGATGTCGCGCCCGCCCAGATTGAGGTTGGTGGCGGCCACGCTGACGAGGTTCCCGGAGCCGTCGCGGATGACCCGGTCGGCGAAACGCCCGCTGCGGGCATTTTCGTTGACGATGAACTGCGCGCTGGAGTCCACCACGTTGCGCTGCCTGATGCGGAAATAGTCCATGCTCACGCGCAGCCAGCCGCCCGCCATGGCCGGTGTCCACATCAGGCCCAGCGTCTGGCTGCGACTGCGCTCCGGGTCGAGGTCCGGATTGCCGCCGGTCAGGGTCTGGAACTGGGTTCGGGTCACGTCGGCGATGTGCTCGCACCCCGGCAGAGCCAGGGCGCCGGGGCCGGCGCAGGGGTCCTCCAGGGTGTCGAAGGACTGCTGTTCCGCCAAATGGAGCTGCCGCAGACCGGGCGCCCTGAAGCCCCGGCTCCAGGTGCCGCGCAGCATGACACTCGGCACGGGAGCATAGCGCAGCGACAGCTTCGGGTTGGCCGTGCTGCCGAAGTCCGAGTACCAGGATGCCCGGGCTGCGGCCAGCAGTTCGAGGCGATCCACGCCGGGCAGGTTGGCGGCCAGCGGCAGCAGCCACTCCCCGTGCACCTCGGCCACCTCCCGGCTGCCCCGGGTGGGTCCCTGATTGTTCCCGGCGACGACCTCCATGCGCTGCGAGCGTGAATCGGGTTCGATGCGCAGCGATTCGCGGCGCAGCTCCAGGCCCAGCGCCAGCTCGGACTTGCCTGCGGGCATCGAAAACAGGGGCCGATGGCCACTGATGGCCAGGGCCAGCATGCGGCTGCGGGCGTCGAGTTCCGTGTCGCGACGCACCGCGTCCAGCATGGCCTCGTCGATGCTGCCGGGGGGACCGAACAGGTTCAGCGGCCGGCAGTCCGGCTCCGCAGCACAGGCCGCGGGCGGGCCGAGGGCACGCTGCAGCGCCGGCCCGTCGAGGACATGGCGCAGCTGCTCGCTGGCTTCGCTCTCCTGGAACGCCAGCCATGCCTGCATGTCGGTGTCGTGGGCCCGCCAGTTGAGTCCGGTAGCCGCTCGCAGATTCCGGGTCCGATTGACCTGTTCGCGGGGCGGCAGTTCCACGAAGCGGCGGCGTACGTCCGTCAGCGGCTGAGCGAAGGGATTGAAGGCCTGATCGGCGTCGATGGTCAGGTCGAGCACTTCGAATCCCGTGAACAGTGGCGCCGGGGCCAGCAGGTTGGCGGCGCGCGAGCGGGAGTACATGACCTCGGCAAACCATTCGGCGTGATTGCCGAGGAGGGCGTTGACCTCGCCGAACAGGCCCCAGCGCTCCGCCGGCACGACCGCCGTGGTGTCGGCGCGAAAGTCGTAGAGGTCCTCCCCGGTGGCGGGTCGGAAGTGGGTCGGCGAACTGCCGTCGATCGTCTGCGGATCACCCTCGGCCAGGATGACCGGACCTTGCGGCAGGGAGATCCGCGCCGGCGCCGTCGCGCTGGAGCGGCGATCGAGACCACCGCGTTCGCGATCATCGGCGCTGCGTGAAATGGCCCGGTCCCGGCTCATGATCGCACCCTGCTCGTACCATTCCGCCCCCAGCATCAGCGACAGGCGCTCGTCATCCTGGCCCCACAGCAGGCTGTGATGCCGGGTGTCGAGGTCGCCGCGTGCGCTCTGACCGAAGTAGGTCTCGGCGCGCAGGCCGCGGGGATTGCGGCGGGTGATGATGTTGACCACACCGGCGATGGCGTCCGAACCGTGGATGGCCGAGGCACCGTCCTTGAGGATCTCCACGCGCTCCACGGCGGCCAGCGGAATGCTATTGATGTCGGCTGCCTCGCCGCGCAGGGCGTCGGTGTTCAAGCGCCGGCCGTTGAGGAGGATCAGGGTGTTGCTGGCGGGCAGTCCCCGCAGGGTCAGGCTGGCACTGCCATCCCCGCCGTTGGTCACGAAGGTGCTGGTGGCATTGCCCGAGATGGCCGGAAGGTAACGCAGCAGTTCCGCCAGGGACTGATGGCCGCTGCGGTCGATGTACTGGCGATCGATCACATCCGCCAGGGCGGCATCCTCCACATCGCTGGGCAACAGCCTGGAGCCGGTGACGCTGCGCCCGAACACGGCGATGTGGTCGATTGCGGGCCTCGGTGGTTTCGCGATGGGCTCCGGCAGGTCGGGCTCGGGCTCCGCGTGCTGCCGGCGCGGGGTTTCCCTGGCCCGGCGGACCACGATGACGCTGTCGGCCACTTCGGCGACCTCGAGTCCGGAGGCTTCGACCAGGTGGCCGAGCAGCGCGCGACAATCGGCCAGGGGCGTATGCTCGCCGACAGTGATCTGGGCGACCAGTTGATGCTGGAACATGATCGAGGCGGAAAGATGCTGGCCCAAGCGCAGGAGGGCCGCATCCAGGTTCCGGTTCTGCAGCTGAAGCTGGCCGCAGGAGTGTTCAGCCGGCTGCGCGTCGAGGGCGTCTGCCGGCGTGGCCGGTATGGCGAGCACCAGCAGTAGAATCCCAGTCACGGTCGTGCTGGATTGCGAGCGTCGGGCAATCACGCGCGGCCTGCATCCCTCTCGTGCCTGGTCCATCACGGACCGGGGCGATGGCGGCACGGCTGATGCTAGCAGAGATACCCGTTGGGACGCAGGAGGGTGTGGTCAGCCGGGATGGATGATGATGAGGTCGTCCGATACCGCTACCCATTTCAGGGGCAGGATCGTGGCCAGGGATTCGAGCATCGCCTCCTGGTGGCCTAAGTGCAGGACTGCTGACAGTCGCTCCTGGCCCAGTTCCGGGGCCATCAGGGCCATGCGTCGGGGCAGGTAGCGGTTGAGGTCGGTGATCAGTTCTTCGAGGGTCACCTGATCGTAGACCAGCCGGCCCTGGCGCCAGCCGAGCCGGTTCGCCATGGCGGGTTCCAGTTCTGCAGGCGGCATGCCGGTGGAGATGGCCAGGCTCTCACCAGCGCCCATGCGCCGGCGGTGGGTCGCGTCCATTTCACGGGGCGCCACTTCCACCTGCCCCCGTTTGACCGTGACCTGGGTGTGCCCTTCCTGGTCGTAGACGGCGAGTTCGGTGCCGATGACGTGGATCGCACCGTGGCGGGTGTGGATCGCGAACGGCCGGTCGGGATCCGCGGCGACACGCAGGTAGAACTCGCTGCCGACATCCACATCGAGCCGGCGCTGGTTGCGGCCCATGGCGACCCGTACCCGCGACCGGGTGTTGAGTTCGAGGATGGAGCCGTCGTCGAGTTCGACCTGCAACTGGTCGCCCGGGCCCGTGGTGTAGGTGGTGGGGCCGAACAGCAGGGCGACGGCCAGGACGAGCAGGGCGGTGGTGCCGGCCAGGGCGCCGGCACCCAGAAACCAGCGCCGGCGTTCGGTTCGCGGCCGGGCCGCGGGCCTCGGCGCGGCCCGGGGTGCCGCAGGAACGCCGGGGGCCGTCACCGCGCCGAGGCCATCCCAGAGGTCCGCCATGCTGTCGAAGGCGCTACGGTGCGCCGGGCTGCGGCTGAGCCATTGAGAGAATGCCTCGCGGTCCGCCTGTGTCACGTCAGCGGCGCGCAGTCGGGCAATCCACTCGGCGGCCTCGTCGAGCAACGGCTCTTCGGGGCCCTGAGTCACATCTTCAGGCGTCAATGACATCTCCTGCTACGTCCTTTGCGACTCTCGACAACGCTGGTACCACCGCGCGCACTACGGTCTGTCAACACTGCGCCCGGGCCGGACCCCGCTTTCGGTCACCTTGCTGGGGTCGGCGCCGCGGGCCTATCTGATGCTGGGGCCGGCAAGCTTACCCGCAGTCAAGCGCAAATGAATGTCGCCCATGTTACGCCGCGAATACCCCTTAGACGTTTGGAAGACGCGAACCCTCAGCAGGTTCGGTCGCGTCAGGATCTCGCTTCGTCGCGATTGGCGGAGGAGGGGGAGGTTTGGGGCAGGGATCGGTTGCCGCTTTGCAGCCGGCGGCGGCAATGCTTGAGGGCTGCGATGATGTGTTTTTCCACCATGCTGGTGGACACACCGAGGGCGCGGGCGATCTCCGGGTAGCTCATGTCCCGGGACCGGTGCATGACGAAAGCCTGCCGGGTGGTGACGGGGAGCTCGTCGATGGCCCGCTGGACGATGTCGAGCTGCTCGCTGGCGTTGACCGTGCGCTCGAGGTCGGGCCCGGCCTCCTCAGCCGACGAGGCCTGGGCGAAGTCGTTTTCCAGCCGCACCCGACGCAGATGGTCGACGGCCAGATTGGAAGCGGCCTGGAACAGGAAGGCCTTGGCGTTGTCGAGCTTCTGCGGGTTGTCGAGGCGATAGAGGCGCAGCCACGCCTCCTGGGCGATGTCCGCAGCCTCTTCCTCGTTGCGGAAACGGGCGCGGAGAAAGCGCACGAGTGCGTTGCTGTGACGTGTGAACAGCGACTCGATGAACTGCTTCTTGGCTTCGGCCATCCTGTCCCCCGACGGACGCCTGGAGGCGATCCTCGTTCCGGACTCTGCCCTTCCCTGATGACGCGCCTGACACCTGAATCCTGAAACAAATCCGTAACCTTTGACAAGTGTTTTCTGCACGCCATTGCACTCTTCTCGCAGTGGGCCCAGGCATGCCGCGTGGGCAGTTGGATACTGCTAACATGGCCTGCGGTGCATCCGGCGCCATCCTGACGCCCACGACGTCGCCGGGTTTGCCGCTGGCGAAGGCGTGCGCCGCGACAGGCAACACCGACGCGAGACCACACAGAGATCACAGCGAGCGCAGGATCCATGTCCACATCAGCCCCCACCCGCGAGGACGAGCCGCTCGACGGGACTGCACCCGCGCCGCCCCTCGCGCGCCTGCCGTTCTCCTTCGCCCGCCGCCATGGCGTGGTGCTGCTCGGCGAGGCTGCAGCGGCGGATGCCGGCAGTTCGGCCGCGAGGCGCCGGCAGGCGGCCTGCCGCCCGGATGCCTCGCCCCTGGCCATGGCGGAAGCCCGCCGCATCGCCGGCTGTCCGCTCTGCTGGGAAACCCTGGAGCAGACCGAGTTCGAATCCCTGCTGGAACGCAGCTACGCCCGCGATTCCTCCGCCGCCCGGCAGATGGTGGAGGACTTAGGTGAGCAGCTCGATCTGGCCAGCCTCGCCGATCAGGTCCCGGAGACCGAAGATCTGCTGGAGCAGGAGGACGATGCGCCCATCATCCGGCTGATCAACGCCATCCTGGCCGAGGCCATCAAGGAGAATGCCTCCGACGTCCACGTGGAGACCTTCGAGCGGGAACTGGTGGTGCGCTTCCGGGTGGACGGCATCCTGCGGGAGATCGTCCGCCCCAAGCGCGCCTTGGCGCCGCTGCTGGTGTCACGGATCAAGGTCATGGCGCGGCTGGACATTGCCGAGAAGCGGGTGCCCCAGGACGGCCGCATCACGCTGCGCATCGGTGGGCGCGAGGTGGACGTGCGGGTGTCCACGCTGCCGTCGGCGGCAGGGGAGCGGGTGGTGCTGCGTCTGTTGGACAAGCAGGCCGGCCGGCTGGACCTCACCCACCTGGGCATGAGCCGGCATGGCCTGACGTCCATGCGGGAGATTCTCTCCAAACCCCATGGCATCGTCCTGGTCACCGGCCCCACCGGTTCCGGCAAGACCACGTCGCTCTACGCGAGTCTCGGTGAGATCCAGAGTGCCGAACTCAACATCATGACGGTGGAAGATCCCATCGAGTACAACCTGCCGGGCATCGGCCAGACCCAGGTCCACACCAAGGCCGGCATGAGCTTCGCCCGCGGCCTGCGGGCGATCCTGCGCCAGGATCCGGACGTGGTGATGGTCGGGGAGATCCGCGACCTCGAAACCGCCGAGATCGCCATCCAGGCGGCGCTCACCGGCCATCTGGTGCTGTCCACCCTGCACACCAACACCGCCATCGGTGCGGTGACCCGGCTGCACGACATCGGTATCGAGCCCTACCTGCTGTCGTCGAGCATGCTGGCCCTGATCGCCCAGCGGCTGGTGCGCGTCCTCTGCCCTCATTGCCGCGAGGCCTATACCGCCACCTCCGCCGAGTGCGATGCGCTCGGCGTCGCTCCGGAGCAGCCGCCGACCCTGTATCGGCCCACCGGCTGTGATCACTGCAGCCACACGGGCTACCGCGGCCGGACCGGCATCTACGAGATCAATCAGATCGACGACACCCTGCGGGACATGATTCACCGCAACGCGTCGGAGCACGAGATGGAGCGCTACGCCCACGGCCGGGCGCCGAACCTGCTGCGGGACGGCAGGGAGAAGGTGCTGTCGGGCGTGACCGGCATCCAGGAGCTGTTCCGCGTGACCCGCGAGGACTGACGCCTTGGCCGCCTACGAATTCGTCGCACTCGACGGCCAGGGCCGGGAACAGCGCGGGATTCTCGAAGCCGACAGTTCCCGGCAGATCCGTCAGCAGCTGCGCGACAAGGGCTGGGCGCCGCTGAAGGTGGACGCCGCCGGCGAAGCCCGCGCAGGCGATCGCGCCGGCCCCCGCTTCAAGCGGCCCACCTTCAAGCGGCGGCTGTCCGCCCTCGATCTGGCCATGATCACCCGTCATCTCGAGACCTTGATCGGCTCCGGGTTGCCCATCGAGGAAGCGTTGAACGCAGCGGCCCAGCAGGCCGACAAGCAGCGCGTACGCAGCATCCTGCTGGCGGTGCGGGCCCGGGTGCTCGAAGGCCAGTCCCTGGCCGCGGCCTTAGGCCAGTTCCCCCACGCCTTCGACGATCTCTACCGCGCCACCGTGGCGGCCGGGGAACATGCCGGCCATCTCGAGCAGGTGCTGAGCAACCTCGCCGACTACACCGAGCGCAAGCAGGAATCCGGACAGAACGTGCAGATGGCGCTGCTGTATCCGGTGATCCTGGTGGCCATCTCGCTGCTGATCGTGGCCGGGCTGCTGGCCTATGTGGTGCCGGAGATCGTCTCGGTGTACCGGGATACCGATCAGGCCCTGCCGCTTTTGACCCGCAGCCTCATTGCCCTGTCCGACTTCCTGGTGAGCTGGGGCGCGCCGCTGCTGCTGCTGCTGGTGGCCCTCGGCTGGGGAGTGCGGGAGATCCTGAAACAGCCGGCCCCGCGCCTGCGCTGCCATCGTTTCCTGCTGCATGCACCCCTGATCGGACGCATCGAGCGGGGCGCCAACGCCAGCCAGTTCGCCAATACCCTGGCCATCCTGACGGCCAGCGGGGTGCCGCTGGTGGAAGCCATGCGCATTGCCGGTCAGGTGGTGGACAACCGTGTCATGCGCCAGCTCATCGAGCAGGCAACGCGGCGGGTGGCCGAGGGCAGCACCCTGCGCGGTGCCCTGGAGGAAGTGGGCTACTTCCCGCCGCTGATGCTGCACATGGTGGCCAGCGGCGAGGCCAGCGGCAGTCTCGACGCCATGCTGGCCCGGGTCGCACGTCATCTGGAGCGGGACCTCGAGCGATTGATCACGGTGATGCTGGAACTTTTCAAGCCGCTGATGCTCCTGGTCATGGGTGGCCTTGTGCTGGTCATCGTGCTGGCCATACTGTTGCCCATTCTCAATCTGAATCAGCTGATCGCATGAAACCTGTCTCCCGCTCACACATGTATTCCCGGAGCGCCCGCGGCTTCACCCTGATCGAGATCATGGTGGTGATCGTCATCATTGGCATCATCGGTGCGCTGATCGTCCCCAATATCGTCGGCCGCCAGGATCAGGCCCAGGTCACCGCCGCCCAGAGTGATCTGCGCGCACTCGGCAATGCCCTGGAGATGTACAAGCTCGACAATTCCTCCTACCCGAGCACCGAGCAGGGGCTCGAGGCCCTGGTGCGACGTCCGACCGGGTTCCCGGAACCGCGCAACTGGCAGTCCGGCGGTTACGTCCGCAGCCTGCCGACGGACCCCTGGGGCAATCCCTATCAGTATTTGGCCACCGGCGATCGCTTCGAACTGTTCAGCTACGGGGCTGACGGCCAGCCCGGCGGAGAGGGCCATGCCGGCGAGATCCGCTACGAAGACCTGTAAGCGCGAAAGTGCGCCGCGAAGCAAAGCGCGCCACGTTGAGGCGCCTGCCTGTTTGCGGCGCCCCCGGGGTGGCTGCGCCGCATTCGCGGACTTCGCTGCGCTCCGTCCGCTCCCACAAGGCTTCACCCTGCTCGAAGTGCTGGTGGTGCTGTTCGTCGTGGCGATCATGGCCGGCATCGCCGTCATGCAGATCGGCTCACGGGATCGCGACCGGCAGCTCGAAACCGAGGCCCGGCGGCTGCAGCACGCCATGGAGCTGACCCGCAACGAGGCCGTGCTCAGCGCCACCGAGTGGGGGTTGCAGTTCACGGCCGAGGGTTATCGTTTCCTGCGCCTCGATCAGGACGAGGGGCGCTGGGAGGAGGTGACCACGCTGCCCTGGCGGGAGCATGCACTGCGCTCGGGCATCGAGGCGCGCCTGCGGATCGAGGATCGCAGCCGGGGTCCGGACGCGCTCGGCACTTCCGGCAGATCTGCGGGCAGCGGTTCCGGTAGCCGTGCCGGCACCGGTTCCGGACCGCGGCGTCCCGGCATGCTCATTCTGTCCTCCGGTGAGATGACGCCGTTTCGCATCGACCTGATGCCGGAATGGGCCGGCCCCGGGTGGCGCCTGAGCAGCGATGGTTTCGGCAAGGTCAGTGCCGAACGCATCCCCATATGAATCGGAATGGCAGCCAGTCAGAGCGATTGTCATGAAGCAATCGAAGCCCCGCGGTTTCACGCTGATCGAGATCCTGGTGGCCCTGGCGATCTTCGCCGTGGTGTCCATGACCATCTACGGCCGGGTCGGCGATGTGCTGATGCAGACCGGCAGCCTCGAAGCCCGGACCTTCGCCACCTGGATCGCCCAGAACACCTTGACGCGGCTGCAGATCGAGCAGGTTCCCGGCGAGGCCCCCCCCGCGG
Source organism: Gammaproteobacteria bacterium (assembly GCA_020832055.1). Taxonomy (GTDB): domain Bacteria; phylum Pseudomonadota; class Gammaproteobacteria; order Pseudomonadales; family Azotimanducaceae; genus SLTB01. The sequence goes on along the minus strand of JAFIFL010000096.1, from coordinate 4,045 downwards.
AGCGGATGGTGGAGCAGGTGACCATGGCCAACCGGGAGTGGGAGCTGGTGACGGAAATCAGTTCCACGGCCGAATCCGGACTGCGGCGGGTGGACATCGAGGTCCGCCACGGCGCCGACCGGGATGCCCGGGGCGACCGCGATCCCGTGGCCCGGCTCACCGGGTTCATCGGTCAGTACTGACATCACAGTTTTCGAAACCAGAGCCCCGAGACTGCAGGCCCCCATGTCATCCCCCTCTACCCAGGTCATCCCGCACACCCGCTTCGGCAAGGGCTTCACCCTGATCGAAGTGCTGGTGGCCGTGGCCATCTTCGGCCTCATCGGCGTGGTGTCCGGGCAGATGCTGGTGCGTGTGCTGCAGGCCCAGCAGATCAGCGAGGCCCGCGCCGACAAGCTGGCCGACGTGCAGCGGGCCCTGGCCCTGTTCGAGCGTGACGTGATGCAGGCCGCCGACCGGCCCATTCGAGACGAGTTCGGGGATCCGCAGCCCGCCCTGAGACTGACGTTCAGCGGCGAGCTGGAATTGACCCGCCACGGCTGGGGCAATCCGCTGGCGCTGCCCCGCAGCGAACTGCAGCGCGTCGCCTGGCAGCTGGACGGCGAGGGGGGGCTGGAACGCCGGTTCTGGAACGTGCTGGACCGGGCCCAGGACAGCTCGCCCCAGAGTCAGAGCGTGCTCGCGGACGTGAGCAGCTTCGAGATCCAGTTGCTCGATGCCAACGGCGGCACCTGGAACACCTGGCCCCCGGACGATGTCCCAGCCGGCCAGACGCCGCTGCCTGACAGTCCGAACGGGCAGGGCGATGAGCCGCCGGAACTGGTGGCCATGCGCCTCGAGATCGACCTGCCCCCCTTCGGCCGCATCGAGCGGCTGCTGTCCCTGCCCATGCCCGTGCCCACTCTGGCGCGCGGCCTGCCGGAAGACGGCGTGCCCGATGACGGGGAGGGCGAAGCGGAGCCCCCTGAAGATGCCCAGACCGGGGAGGGCGGCGATGTACCGTAGCGTCCCACCCACGAGTTCTTCGCTGTCGCGGAAGGAACATACATCCCGATGGCCGTGGCAAGGCCTTGTGGGAGAGCGCTATCGCCCGCAGGGCGATGCGCCGATCTGCAGGACGTTGAGCGAAGGCAACACCGTCAGCTTCGGCAGAGCGCTTCGAGATCGGCCCAATCGCTGCGCGATTAGGACTCTCCCACAATGGCGCGTTCCGGATCGGAAAACAGATATAAAATCGATGGGTGATCGTATTTTTCATGAGAGGCGCAGCCGTCGGCCCTGCCCACCCCCCGGCAGGCAACGCGGCGTGGCCCTGCTCACCGTGCTGCTGGTGGCGGCCCTGGCCAGCGTCATCCTGGTGCAGCTGCTCAGTCGCCATCACCTCTCGGTGGCCTACACCCGGCAGGCCATGCACAGTCAGCAGGCCATGGGCTATGCCCTGGGCGCGGAGTCCTGGGTCAGGCACCTGCTGTATCGGGATCGCGTCGAGGATGACCGCAGCCCGCCGGTGGACAGCCTGGAGGACGCCTGGGCCGAGCCCCAGGCGCCGTTCGAACTGGACGATGGCAGCGTCGAGATCCGGGTCCGGGATCTGGAGGGCCTGTTCAATCTCAACAGCATCGATGGCGATCCCGCCGCCCAGGAACGTTTCAAACGCCTGCTGGCCGCGCTGGAGCTGGAGCCTGCGCTGGCCGATCAGGTGCTCGACTGGATCGACGCCGACGAGGAAGTGCAGGGGCTCGGTGCCGAGGACGGGGTCTACCTGCTGGAGGACCCGCCCTATCGGACTGCGAACGCACCCATGGCCAGTGTCACCGAACTGCGCCTGCTCGCCGCCATGGATGCGGAACGCTACGACCGGCTGGCGCCCTTCGTCACCACCCTGCCGGCCGCGGCGGGCCTGATCAATATCAACACGGCGCCCGCCCCGGTGCTGGCCAGCCTGGCGCCGGGCATGGATCCCGTGCAGGCCGGCAGCTATGCTCGGCCGCAAACGCCCTGGCTGCTGCCCGGTGATCTCACCGGCCAGGAAGCGGGCTTTGCCCCGGAGGTGGGCGTCATGACCACCCAGAGCCGCCTGTTCGAGGCCAGCATCCTGGTCCGGCACGGCACCCAGCGCCTGCTCCTGCGCTCCCTGATCCACCGGGACCCGGAGACGGGCCTGACCCGCGTTCTGCGGCGTTCCTTCGGAGGGCGCTTCGAACGCGACCCGGATCCCGGCATGGACGAGCGCTGGCCGCTCGAGGATCGACGATGACTGATCGGCTGTACCTGTTCGCCCCGTCCAGCGATGACGCCAGCTGGAGCTTCTGCCTGATCACGTCCGGCGGCGAGTGTCACGAAGGCAGTGGTCTGGAGACTGCTGCTGCCGCGCCAGCCGCCGTGCTCGGAGAGCAACCCCGGTCCGCCCTGCAATCGATTCTGGTGGTCCCCGCTGAGTGTCTGCTGCGCACGGCGGTGACCGTGCCGGCCCGCGGCCGCCGCCAGATCGAGATGGCGGTGCCCTATCTGGTGGAGGAGCACCTCGCCGAGGATGTGGAACGGCTGCATCTGGCCCTCGGCAGCCGCCAGGGCGACGGCCGCATCCCGGTGGCAGTGATCGACCCGGAGCGCCTGCAGGTCTGGCTCGATGACCTTCAGACCGCGGGACTCGAGGTGACATCGGCCCATGGGGCGATCGAAGGCCTGCTCGACGGCGCAGCGGACCTGCGGGTGCTCGTGGATGCCGAGACCGCCTGGATCGGCGCCCGCTTGGGTGAAGGTGCGGCCATCGATCGCAGCCTGCTGCTGCAGGCGGTGAGTCAGTGGGTGGGCCGTCATGCAACGGGCGATGACACCGACGCGACGACGCTGGAACTGCGTCTTCCCGAGGGCGACAGCGCCCTGGATCTGGCACAGCTCGACAGCCTGCTGGGCCAGATCAGGCCGGTCAGCATCGAACGGGTCGAGTTCCAGGGCCCGGCCAGCCGGCAACTGGCGCTGGCCCTGGACGCCTGTCCCGGCGTCGATCTGCTGCAGGGCCGCTTCGCGAAGGCCGGCGATCAGGCCCGGCCCTGGTACCGCTGGCGGCTGGTGGCCGGATTGGCGGCGGGCCTGCTCACGCTGCAGCTCGGTCTCGACATCGCCCGGGCGTCCTGGCTGGAGCAGCGGGCCACGAGCCTGAGGGAGGAATCCGTGGCCATGTTCCAGGAGATCTATCCGGAGCGCACCCGCGTCCCCGATCCGAGGCGGGAGCTCGAAGCGCTGCTCGATGGCGGCGGCGGGGCATCCGGGGTCGCCTTCCTCGAACTGCTCGGGGCATCCGCCACGCGGATCGCCGACATCGAAGAGGGTCCGCTGCAGTTGCGCAGCCTGACCTTCAACGCCCAGCGCGGAGATCTGGCCCTCGACCTCAATGCCGCCGGCATCAGCAGCGTCGACAGCTTCAAGGACGGCATGGAAGCGAAGGGCTACCCGGTGGTGATCGACTCGGCCGTGCAGGAAGCGCAGACCGTCCGTGCCCGCCTTCGCGTTCGCTCTGGAGGTGCCTGATGCAGGCCTGGCTGACACGACTTCAGGACAGCAACGCAGGACGCTGGTACTTCGAACAGAGCCAGCGCGACCAGCGGCTATTGATCGTCCTCGCCGTCTTCCTGGTGGCCGTCCTGTTCTGGCTCTTCGTCTGGCTGCCCGTCCAGGACCGGCTCACCATCGCCGAGACGCGCCACGCCCGCGCACTCACCGATCACCGCTGGATTCTCGAACAGCGCGAAACCCTGCAGCAGCTCGCCGCCGCCCAGACCGGCGCCGGCAGCCGCACCGGTCAGGCCCTGCTGAGCACCGTGGCGACCTCGGCCCGCAGCGCCGGCATCACGCTCAATCGCTTCCAGCCGGAAGGCAACGACGCCCTGGCGGTATCGCTGGAGGACGTCCCCTTCGGCGAACTGGTGGTGTGGCTGGAGCAACTGCAGCGCCAGGAAGGCATCCGCGTCCGCAGCGCGAACATCGACGCCCAGAACGCCCCCGGCCGCGTCCGCGCCCGCATCCTGCTGCACTGAGCAGCAGC
>JAFIFL010000095.1 GCA_020832055.1 Gammaproteobacteria bacterium | reverse complement strand
CGCATACGACTGGGTCGCATACGACTGGGTCGCATACGACTGGGTCGCATACGACTGGGTCGCATACGACCGCTCGCCGTCTTCAGGTAGACTGCGCCCATCCGATACCACCTCTATACGGGGCGCCATGGATCACGCAGTATTCATTCAGACCAATCCGAAGCAGCTCACCGGTGCGCTGGTGGCCGAGCATGCCCTGCGGCGCTACTCGCAGCATAACGACCGCTTCGAGGTGCGACTGATCAACACGGAAGACCATCCCTGGTTTCGTGCCCGGGAAGGCCAGAAGTACCTGCGCGATGGCGCCTACTGGGAGTGGCTGAACGATGATCTGCAATCGTTCACGCCGACCCGCTTCATGCCGCCGGAGCTGATGGGCTATCGGGGCAGAGCGTTGGTCATGGATCCGGACATCTTCGCTGCCGCCGACGTCTGGGAGTTGCTCGGCCGGGACATGGGCGAGGCGGCGATCATCTGTCGCATGCGCTCAGGGCCGAAAGGCCTGATCGACCGTTGCTGGGCCAGCAGCGTGATGTTGCTGGACTGCTCTCGATTGTCCCACTGGAAGGTCGAGGAGCAGTTCAATGCCATGTTCGAAGGCGAACTCGACTACCACGACTGGATCTGTCTGAAGCGGGAGGAGCCGGCCAGCATCGGCGTGCTGGAGGCGGCCTGGAACGATTTCGACCGCTTTACGCCCGAGACGCGCCTGCTGCACACCACGCGGCGTCGGACTCAGCCCTGGAAGACCGGGCTGCCGGTGGACTGGCGGCTCTCAGAGCGGTTCCGGCTGTTCCCCCCGGTAGGTTGGCTGATCCGTGCCCAGCGCAAGGCCTTCGGCCACTACGGTCTGCTCGGTCACTACTGGCGGCATCCCGACCGCAAGCAGGAGCAGTTCTTCTTCGGCCTGCTCAAGGAATGCGTGGAGCAGGGCAAGATCTCAGAAGCCTTTCTGCGTGAAGAAATGGCCGCCAATCATGTCCGGCATGACGTGCTGGAAGTGCTGGACGCAACCCCGCCCCTGGCGCCGCCGGACCGCCACCCGCTGGCGGCCTGAAGCCTGTGGGAGCGGACGGAGCGCAGCGGAGACCGCGAAAGCGGCGCAGCAAGACTCGCGGCAGAGGGCAGCAGCTTCGATCGGAGGCTCAGGGCTGCCGGGCGCTCAGGATGCGCTGACTGAGTTCGTAGGTGCGGGGATTGTCGACGTCGATGGGTGCGAAGGGGTAGGGCACTTCGACCGTCTGCAGGCTGAGTCCGAGCTTGGCAGAGATGCGCCGGAAGGCGGTTTCCAGGGTCAGGCGTCCCAGCCGATACAGGATCAGGTTCAGGACGCCGAAGGCCTGCAGGATCCGCCAGGGTTTCTTGCGGAACTGCCCGCCCCCGCGAAAGGCCTCGGCGGCCTCGAAACCTTTGGATGTCCGGAACAGGAACAGGTTGCAGAACGAATAGCCGCCGTCCCGGAAGCGGAAGAAGCCGAGCTGTTCCTCGGGAAACTCGGCGCGGACGGTGGCTTCCGGCGTCATGCCGACGGCGACGTCGGCACCGCAGGCGAGGCCGTCGCGGGCGAAGCCCGCAATCAGCTCCGGCGTATGCAGCACGTTGTCGGCAGTGGTCAGCAGCAGGGGCACCGGCGGTGAACCTGCCTCCGCCAGGGCGAGGATGCTGTCGGCCAGATTGGCCTCACTGGGCGTGGTTTCGATGGCGCCTTCATCCAGCCAGGCGGCGAGCTTCGGCACCTGGCGCAGGATGGACTCCGACTCGATGGAGACCAGGATGCGGCCACAGGCACCGCTGTCCATCAGCGCTGCGATGACCCGCTCGATCATGGTCTCCCCGGCCACTTCCACCAGACACTTGTGGCTCTGGCCGGTGATGGCCGCTACCGGATCCTCGCTGCCGCGCCGGCTGGCCGCCAGCACGAGTGCCGTCAGCTCAGACGGCGTGCTCATGCATGCCCCACCGGTTGCATGTCGACGCCGAAGGCCTCGGACAGCGTGGCGGCCCGCTCCAGATCGAGGAAATTCTCCATGGCCGTCCGCAGGCGCTGCCGGGCCGGCGCGGACATCACCAGGGCGCTGCACTGATCGAACTTGTCCCAGTATTGTGACGTGGGATAGGGCGCCGCCTTGCTGCCCCGGGGCATGAACACCGACTTCTCCAGGACGCGGCCGTCCTTGAGCGTCACGCGGATCGTGGTGTTGACCTCGGTTTCGGGGCGGTCGATGGGGTGCCGATGAACGCGCTCCATCATCTGCCGATAGTCGCTGCGCTGCAGCGCTTCCTGGGTGAAGTCGCCGAGGCTGCAGGAACGGGCAATGAGCAGGCAGGAGAGCGGATACTCGATGGAGAACTTGCCTTCGAGGCCGGTGGTCGGACGCTCGTACATCAGATTCTTCAGGTGCATGGCCGGCGCGTGCACGTCGACGCGCTCGACGTCGGCCGCCGCGAAGTCGTGTTCGGCCAGCAGGTCCTCGAGGGCATCGAGCGAGCGGTGGGCGCTGCCGCAGGTGGGAAAGCGCTTGACCCGGAAGCGATGCTCGACGATCAAAAGCGGCTCACCGATGTTCTCGGTCTCGAAGGTCAGGGTCTGGCCGTGCTCGGGCTCGCGGATGGCGGCGCGCAGCTCTTCACGATCCGGTCCCACCATGAGCGTGTTCATGCCGGTGGGGCCGTCGAGGGTATGCCAGCCGGCAGTCACGCCGGCCTTGGCGAAGTAGGCGGACTGGATGCCGCTGCGGGCGGCATTGCCGGCGTGCAGGGGCTTGGCCATCGTGCCGAACTGGGACATGAAGCCGCCGGCGACGCTGGTGGACAGCGAGATCGCCATGGCGGTCTGCTCGGCATCGAGTTTCAGCATGCGCGCCACCGCGCAGGCCGTGCCCAGGGTGCCGATGGTGGCCGTGGCGTGCCAGCCCCGCTTGCGGTGGGGCGGATTCACGGCCTGACCGATGCGGCCGACGATCTGGATGGCGGCCAGATAGGCGTCCATGCATTCGGCCCCGGAACTGCCGAGGTCCTCGGCCACCGCGAGGATGGCGGGCCACATGACGCAGGAGATGTGGGCCTTGGCGGGATCGAAGTTGTCGTCGAAATCCAGGGCGTGGGCGGCGGTGGCGTTGACCATGGCCGCCCAGGGCAGGGTCAGGCCTTCGGTGCTGCCGACGACGGTGATGTCGCCGGGGCCCCAGGCGCGCAGCTGCTCACGGATTTTCAGTGTCACCGGCGCCACGGCGCCCGGAAGCAAGGCAGCCATGGTGTCGATGAACTGGCGGTAGGCGATGTCGACGGCCTCTGCAGGCCAGTCGTCCGACACGGTCGCCAGCCACCTGCCGTAGGCTTCGAGCGGGTTGCCCGCGTCGGTCATGGGTGTTGGCGGGTGTGTTTCCAGGGATGCTGGCATGGCTGCTTGATCACCGATGGTTCGATCGACAGTGGTACGAGCGCGTCCCGCGTCTCAACCGGTGGCAATCTTTTCCTTGGAGAGCTGCCAGTAGCCGGAAAGTATCCGGGCTCCGCGGGTGCCGCTCTCGGCCTCGGAGAGCACCTTCTGGCCGATGCCCGACATGTTCGTGTCGTGCATGCGATAGAAGAACAGGGGTTCGGCGATGTGCAGGCCTGCCCAGCCACCGGCGACGATACGACGCCACTTGTGATGCTTGGTGGCGCGGCGGATCGATTCGTCGAAGGGCGCCGCGGACTTGAGGGCCTCGGTGAGGGTCAGGGCGGGCTCCGGCAGGAAGCTCAGGCGGTCGACCAGGCCTGCATCGAACATGGTCGACCGACCGCGGTCGATGAAGCGGTCGTTGTCGTCGATGAGCGTGCAGTCGGTGTAGACGAAGCCGATCTTCGCATCGTGCTCACGTGCCGCTTCGAGTTCGGCGATGCAGCGCGTGGCGTAGTTGCGGGCCAGATAGTCGTCGGAGTCGAGGATGATCGCGTACTCGCCGGTGGTCACCTCCAGCGCCGCATTCAGTGCGGCCAGCTTACCCCGGTTGCGTTTGAAAGCGATCAGTTCCGACCGCGCCAGACGATTGTCGCCCGCCAGCGCCTTTTCGATCACGGCCACGGAATCGTCCTTGCTGCCGTCGTCGACGACGATCAGCTCGATCGATGGGTAATCCTGCTCGAACACGCTGCCGATGGCCCGCTCGATGTAGGAGCCATAATTGAAGTTCGGGATGAGTACGGTGAGCAGGCCTGAGCCTTCCCCCCCTTCACGGCGTTTGAGCATGGATGTCGGACCCTCTGGCACCTGTTTCGGAGTCGGGTTCATGGTCGGAACACTTCGTTGGTGAGTTCCCCGAGGGGTGTCTGGCATGGATATCGAGGGGCGTCGCGCCCAACGCTGCGCTGATTGCCGCAGGCCATGCCGCACTCGGAGTCCATTAACCCCAATGGGAAGGCTACCACGACCGCCTACGCCATGGGAAACAGGTTGCTGGGCAGGCGGTCGAGCCTTCCGGTCGCCGACGCGGTGATGGTCGCGATCGTTTCCCGGGCCTGACCGTCGAGGCCATGGAGCAGATCTTCCGCTTCACCGCGGTAGCGCGTCTGGTTGGAATCATCCTTGGAGTAGAAGTTGAACTGCGCCTGCATGCGCGCGAGTTCATCCGCGGTGGGCTGCCAGCCGAGGCCCGCCTCGAGGATGGAGGGGAGGTTCTCGCGCTGAACCATCTGGCGGAAATTCACCGGCGACAGGGCCAGCGCCTCGGCGTGCTCCGCGACCACGGCGAAGTAGTGCGCGTAGCAGTGGGCCAGGAACTCGACATCGCCCATCCCCCGGGTCCGTGCCGCCGGCAGCCCCGTCAGCGCGTCCGCCAGAGGCGTGCCCCGTGCATGCAGTGCGGCGGTGGTTTCCTGCAGGACGGTGGCGATCACTTCGGCCGGTTCGCGATACAGGTAGAGCGCCCGCGCGGCCGGGAACGCGGCCCGGATGAACTCCACGCAGATGGTGTTCCAGCTGATGAACTTCACCAGGCTGCGCTGATACTCCGGCCGTCGGCGGCGGGTCATCAGCCGCACCAGCCGCCGGAAGCGGTCGAGATTCTCTGCGCTGGCCACCAGCGGCCGGCGCCAACCGTCCGTGAGCGCGGCCCAGAATCCGGACTGCAGCGGGCCGCCCTGATTGATGATGAGGTTCGAATCGACCCGGGCCAGCGCCTTGCAGAACAGGGTCGACCCGCAGCGGGAGACATGAAACAGGAGCCCATCCGGGTCCATGCCGTCGGTCACCGGCAGTTCGCTGTCCAGCAGGGTGAAGTCGGTGGTGAAGGCGAAGTCGATGCGCCCTTCCTTCGCCAGTCGCTCGATGGTGTAGATGTACTTCCACTCCAGAAACGGTTCGTCGCCGATGTCGGCGAAGTAGAGCTGCCGGCCCTGGCCGCTGTCGTCGCCTGGATGGATGGCGATGGGCACCAGCCCCGGCCGTTCGACGAGAGCCACGCGGGCATCGGCGACGGACAGCCTGCGCTCGCTGATGCCGGGCAGCAGGACGTTCATGACTTCGTGATCAGGCAGGGCGTAGAGCACGGTGGATGGGTTTCCTTTCAGAGTGATTCAGCGTGATGTGCAGGTCAGAGTGATGATGCCGGGCCTCAGTGCGGTTCCGTTGCGCACGTCAGGACCTCGCGTTCGCCGGGCACGAAAGTGTCACTGGCTCTGTCGTAGCGGACGTGCCGCAGGGCGATGGTGGTCTGCCCGCCGTCGCGGTCGAACTCCAGCAGATGATAGTGCGCCGGCGCGTAGCGGTCGCCAAGGGCGGATGCCGAACTGGCCCCGAGTACCTCGATGGTCCCGCGCTGGCCCTGCAGGGTGGCCCGGACGGGACGATGCAGATGGCCGTGCAGGACGAGATCCACGGCGTAATCGCCGAGCACCGACCGCAATGCTTCCCGGTCCAGGAGTTCCTTGCCGTGCCTCGCGGCACCCTCCTGAGGGGGGTGATGAATCAGGACGACGCAGGGCCGGTCGCTGCCCTCGAGGCCGGCGAGCAGGGACCGCAGCGCTTCGAGTTGGACTGATCCGATGCGGCCCACCGTCATCGGCAGCCGCAACGGAATGCCGCTGGACAGGCCGATGATGTCGACGCCGCCGCGCCGGTGCAGGTAGGGGAACTGCTGCTGCCCGCCGCCATCTCCGGTCATCCACGGCGCCCAGGCCTCGCAGGCCTGCTCCAGTGCGCCGGGGACGTAGGCGTCATGGTTGCCCGGTACCAGACTGATCGATTCTGTCGAGCCGAGGGACTGAAGCCAGCGCGTGGCCTGGGCCACCTCGCCGGGGTGGGTGGTGAAGGTGAGATCGCCGGTGATGCAGATGTGATCGGGCGCCAGGGCATCCAGGCTCCGCTGCAGCGCAACGAGAATGTGCACACGATGCTCGGCCTTCCACTTGCGGTGCCAGGAAAACAGGCCCAGCGCGCGCTTGCTGAACCAGTCCCCCGGACTCAGGGGCGGCAGCGGCGGGATGTGGACATCCGACAGATGGGCGATCGTGTAGGGCATTGGGTTGGGCGATTCCGACAGCTCGTGACGACGATTTCAGGGCTTTTCCGATCCGATAGCAAGGACCAATCGGGGTCAGGCCACAGCAAACCGGCTCCATCCTGGAACCTGGATTGCGCTGTGGTTGGCATTCACTTCATGATGGGCCCCTTCGGTTGCGCCTCGATAGGGTTGTTGCATGCCTTATCAGATAAGAATTGGCGAGTCCGTGAACGCGGCGCTCGTCCGCATTGCACGGGAGCAGATCTCCCGCGGCATCGACGAGATCGACGCTGCCGGGTTCGATCGGCACGAAACCGTTCATCAGCTGCGCAAGCGCTGCAAGAAGCTGCGCGGCCTGCTGCGCGCTTTCCGGCCGGCCCTGGGCGCAACCTATCAATACGAGAACGCCTGTTTTCGTGATGCGTCCAGGACCTTGTCCGACGTGCGCGATGCCCAGTCTCTGGTGATGACGCTGGATGCATTGACCTCCCACTACAGCCGGGCGCTGGCGCCGGGCTTCGCGCGCCCCGTCCGGGCCCGACTGGTGGCATGGCGTGGCGAGGCGGCTGACGCCGCAAACGACCTCGATGACCGCCTGCAGGCCGTCCGCCATGCCTTCGAGCAAGCTCGCCGGCGCAGTGCCGATTGGTCATTGTCCGAACCGGGGTTCGCCGCCATCGCCGGCGGGCTGCGCAAGACCTACGGCCGCGGCCGTAAAGCCATGGCCGAGGCGATTGAGAATCCTTCGGCGGAGGCCTTTCACGAGTGGCGCAAGTCCAGCAAAGACTTCTGGTATCAGCAGCGCCTGCTGCGCCCGGTATGGCCGGCAATCGTCAAGCAGCAGTGCCGGGCGGCCAGCAAACTGAGTGATCTGCTGGGCGACGAGCACGATCTGGCGGTCCTGGCGGATACCCTGATGGGGGCGTCGGAGGAGTTCGACGACGTCGTCGAGATGGACGTCCTGCTGGGCCTCGCTCAGCGTCGTCGATTGGCGCTGCGGCAGCAGGCGCAATCGCTCGGCGAACGGTTGTTCGCCGAGAAGCCGAATGCGCTCGTCCAACGCTTCGAACGCTACTGGTCCGTCTGGCAGCGCGGCTTGCGGGGTCAGACCCGCTCAACGCTCTGATTTTTGAGGGAACGGAGCTTTAGCGGCGAGGTTCCCTTCGGTTGGAGGGGCTGTTTTCGATCGGGAAGGCATCGTCTAAGGATTCAGGGGCACGCAAAGCCATGGTCAGCCAGCGCATGCAGGAGTTCAGCGAGCGAATCCGCGCCAACCGCGCGGCCAATTCGAACGGCAACGACGTGATCGCCAGCCGTGCCAGCATGGAGGCAGAGATGGCCAAGCTGCGGCAGCCCGCCGACGTCCAGCGCGAGAGCGTTACGGTCGCCGGTCGTTCGGCCCGCTGGTTTCGTTCACCTGACACCCAGTCCGACCGTGCCGTGCTCTATCTCCACGGTGGCGCCTATGTTCGCGGCTCCATCGACACCCATGCTGAACTGATGGCTCGTCTCAGCCAGTCCATCCGCAGCCCGGTTCTGGGGCTCGACTACCGTCTGGCACCCGAACATCCCTATCCTGCCGCACTGGACGATGCGGTCGCGGGCTATCGCTGGCTGCTGGAGACCGGCCTGAAACCGCGGCGCATCGTTGTGGGCGGGGATTCCGCCGGCGGCGGACTGGCTCTCGCCACCCTGCAGGCACTGAAGGGGGCGGACCTGCCCCAGCCGGCGGGCGCGTTCCTGTTCTCCCCCTGGACCGATCTCAGCGGCAGTGGCGACAGCGTGACCACCCGCGCCACGGCTGACCCGATGGTGGATCCGGCCTCTTTGGCTGTGATGGCCGCCCACTACCTCGACGGTATGCCGCCGGATACACCCGGAGCTTCGCCGTTGTTCGGTAACCTCAGCGGGCTCGCGCCGCTACTGATCCAGGTGGGCGATGCCGAAGTGCTGCTCGACGACGCCGCCCGCCTTCATCAGCGCGCCCAGGCCGCCGGCGTCGACGCCAGCCTGCGGATCTTCGACGGCGGCTTCCATGTCTTCCAGGCCGTACCCGCGATCCCCGAAGCCGCAGAGGCCCTCGCTGATGTCGCCGCGTTCTGCCGGCGCGTCAACGGCGACTGATCGCGGCTGTCACCTCGGCCTCTGTGTTGGCCACCGAACAGAGCGGTGGTTTCGCCGTCTGTACTCTGAAGAGTTGTGCGGAAGACGTCCGTGCACCTGCGGCATGAGCACCTGCCTGCGGAACACTGCAGGGTTGCGAAGGCTGCGGATCACCGATCGGGATCTTTCCCCATCGGGACTGAGAGGATGGATTTCGGGTGGAGTGGGCCATGCACAAGCAGTCGTTGAACGGCGGGTGGATCGGGGGGATCGTCGCGCTTGCCCTGGTGATCGGTGGTTGTTCAGGGGACTTCGCACCTGTTCCCGCCATCGATCCGGCGCCCATCCCCGACCCGCCCGAGGCGTCAGTGCCCAACATCCTGTTTGTGGTCGTCGACGATGTCGGCATGGACCAGCTTGAACTCTTCGGCTTCGGTGGCGCGACGCCGCCCGCTACACCCACGCTCGCAGAAATCGCCGGTGCTGGCATCAGTTTCATGGATGCCTGGGCGATGCCTGCCTGCTCGGTTACCCGCGGCGTGATGTTCGAAGGGCGGTTTCCCCTGCGCACCAACATGAAGGCTGCGCTCGGGCCCAACGACCTCGCCAACTCCATGACCTCGCCCTATGCCATGACGATTCCGAAACTGCTGGCGACGAAGGGCTATGAGAGCGCGATGATAGGCAAGTTCCACATCGCCCTGCCTGGCATGAACCCGGCCGGCGACGCCATCGTGCATGACCTCGGCTGGGACTACTTCGCAGGCTGGCTGGACGAGACCGGCGATCCGGCCTCAATCGATACGACCGCGGGAGGCGTCGCGCCCCCGGGAACCTACAGTTGCGGCTTCGTCCCCGGCGGCCACTTGGCCCACGGCGCCAATTCCGGCGCCTGCTATCTGGGAGACGGCAGCTGCAGCGACTACGGCGGCGACATCCACACGCCCGGGCGTGCCTGCCGCGACGCGGGCGGCATCTTCGAACCCTATGCCAGCTGCGAAAGTCCGCCGCCGGAGCGACTCGACTTCAGTCGTTTGAATGCCCATTCCGTATCGCCGGTGGTGTACAGCTACCCCGACGGCTCGGTGGAGACGCTGCCTCTGACCGACCCGAGGTCGCGGCAGTTCCGTGCCACCTTTGCGGTGGACGCGGCCGCCGAGTGGATCAATGCGCGCCCGTCCGGCCAGTCCTGGATGGCCACCGTCAGCTTCGCATCCATCCACACGCCGCTGGTGCAGCCGCCCGTCGATACGAGGTCTCCCGCCAGCGTCGCCAGCAGCGATCTCGACTGCTCCAATCTGGTGGCCCAGCGCGGGCTTTCGAACCTGATGGTGGAATCCCTGGATCTCGAAATCGGCCGCCTGTTGGTGGCTATTGGCCTGGCCACTCATGACGCTGAGAGCGGTCTGGTGTTTGCACCTGAATCGGGCAACACCATGGTTGTGATCCTCGGCGACAATGGCTCCCTGGGTTCGACCGTCAAGCTGCCCTTTGATCTGACCCGTGCGAAGGGTCAGGCCTACCAGACCGGTGTCTGGGTGCCCCTGATCGTTGCCGGTCCGCTGGTCAGCGCACCCGGCCGGCAAGTGCGCGCAATGGTGAACGCCGTCGACCTCTTTGCCCTGTTCGCCGAAATCGCCGGCATCACCGACGTGCAGGCCGAAGTGCCCCGGCCCATCGACGCCGTCACCATGCTGCCGTATCTGACCGACCCGGAGCAGCCGGCCGTACGCGACTGGAACTACACCGAAGTGGGTCTCAATCTGCAGGCCAACGGCGTAATCAACGGGCCCTGCGTGATCAACAGCTGCACCCAGATTCCCAACATCCGCAGCATCTGCGAGGACAACAACGGCGTCTGGTGGGGGGAGGGCAACGAGGCCAGCGTCAATGGCATCCTCGCGCCTGAGCAGGGATTCGAGTTCTGCTCTGAAGTGCTGGATTTCGTCACGAGCAATGGCGGCGACGCTTTTGCCATCCAGCCGCTGGTTTCCATCGCCGTACGCAACGAAGGCTTCAAGCTGGTCGAAAACACCTTCAAGGACTGCATCTCGACCCCGGGTGCCTGCGTCGATGATACGAGGCTCGAGTTCTACGACATCGACGAGCCCATTGACACGCCGTGGCTGGACCGGGAGGGCGACGAACTGCCCCTCGATGCGCTCGACGCCGCGCAGCAGAGCGCCTTCGACGATCTGACCGAACGGCTCGCGGCGCTGCGCGCATCGGTCATCGACTGCCCCGGGGATGGCAACCTCGATGGCGTGGTGGATGCCAGGGATCTGGAGGAGTGGGAGCGCTACGCCACCAAAGGAGGCGGCTCCAGCGTTTACGACCTGAACCTCGATGGCTTCACCGATGCCCTGGATGAAGCCATCATCCTCGCGAACCTGGGCCGGGACTGCCGGACTGCTGGCGGTTAGTGAGGCCTGCGGCGGCAGACCCCGACAGGCCTCACTGCTGTCGGGAGCCATCGCCCGATGGCTCGATCCGGGCGCGAACATTGAGTTCGCGCGCCGGATCCCCGGCCAGATAGAGCGTCTGGGTCGGGAAGGCGAATTCGATGCCCGCCTCGTTGAAAGCCCGCAGCAGCCGGTGATTGAAGGTCTCACCGAAAGCCAGGAAGCCCCACCAGTCGTGCCCCAGCTCTTCGCTCAGGAAGTACCAGTAGCTGACGCCGATATTGAGCGAGGCGCTGTTGAATTCGTTGAAATAGATGCGCGGCGGACGCTGGTCGAGCCGGAAGGGCGCTGTCATGTCTTCTGCCGACAGGATGTCCTTGATGATCTGCACCGCCTCCTCGACTTTCTCCGGCGGCGTGTCGTAGGTGATGGTCACGTCCAGGGTCCGACGCAGGAAGGGCCGGGCAGAGATGTTTTCCACCGTCCCGTCGATGAAGCGCATATTCGGAATGGTCACGATGTGGCCGGTGAACGTACGGATGCGCGATGAGCGCAGGCCGATCTCTTCGACGAAGCCGTCGACATTGCCAAAGTTGATCCGGTCACCCACCGCGAAGGGCTTGTCGAGCATGACGGTGATGGAGCCGAAGAGGTTGCGCACCGAGTCCTGGGAGGCCAGAGAAATCGCCAGTCCGGCAATGCCCAGACCTGCCAGCCAGGCGCTGATGTTCACCCCGAAGACGTTCTGGGCAATGAACAGGAAGAAGACGATGACCACGAAAATGCGGAAGGTCTTGCGGATCAGCGGCGCCAGCTGAGCAGCCAGCTTGCTGTTGCTCTCCTCGACCCGACGCATGATGGCAATGTCGATCAGATCCACGAGGTTGAAGGCGATCCAGCCGAATGCAAGCAGCAGCAGGAACTTGAGCAGGTTCTGGGTGAAAGCAGCCACTTCCGGTGGCATGACGACACTCAGCAGGCCGAGCTGAATACCGATGGTCAGGCACAGCAGTGAACTCGGGCTGGCCGGTGCCTCGAACAGGATGCCGCGCATTTGCAGGTCCTGTTCCCGCAGGCGCTTGCCGATGCCGTTCAGAACCGAGGACACAATCTTGCCGACGGTCAGGCCGCCCAGGATGCCAATGAACAGGACTCCCCAGCCCCACAGCGGCGTCTCCTCGAAGACGCTGCCTAGCGCCGTTCCGAGCATGGCCAGGGTGTCCCCGTCGTTGTTCTCAGCGACCGCGGCCGCTGCAGCGGCTGTCGTGTCGGCGAAGGCGAACATGGGCCAGAGCGCAAGGCAGAGCAGCATCAGGGCAAGGCGACGGGGCATTGTGACTGGGAGCTCCATGGTGGGATCTTGGATGGTCGCGCTGCATCATAAATGAGATTCGAACGGCTTGCGGGGTCTGACCACCGCAGGCGCTTCATCGAGTAGGATATCCGTCACAGAATTTCCGGGTCGGCACAGCGGCGGCTCATCGTTGCGCGGATGCGGCCGAGGCGGGCAGCCCCGTCTCGTGCCGGGCGCCATAGGGCAAGGGAGAGACAGAAAGTGTCCATGCACAAGTCCATCAGCGCCCTGGGCGTGGCAACAGCCTTGCTCGTTGGCAGCGTTCACGCAGAGGCGCCACGCTACCTGGACCCGGCCAACGACGCGGCGGTCCTGTCCAGCCTCGGCGCCGAATCCAGCCTGCTTTTCCTGGAGGGTGACGCCCAGATCGCGGCGTTCCGCAACGTCGACGTCCTGGCGCCGGTGCGGCATGTGGCCAGCGGTGACAACGTGCGCCCCTTAACGGAGGCGCGGCGGGATTTCACCGGCTTCCGCTACGAGGTCGACGGCGCGCACTACGATCTCGACCATTTCATGCGCCATAACCACGTGGGCGGGTTGCTGGTGCTCGAGGACGGCGAAATCGTTCTCGAGCGCTACGGCCTCGGCAATTCGCGCGATACCCGCTGGGTGTCCTTCTCGGTGACCAAGTCCGTGGTGTCCCTGCTGGTGGGTGCAGCCATCGAAGAGGGCTACATCGCCAGTGTCGATGATCCGGTGACCGATTATCTGCCCCAGCTGCGGGGCAGCGCCTACGACGGTGTGAGCATCCGCCACGTGCTGCAGATGGCCTCCGGGACGGACTGGAACGAGGACTACGCTGATCCAGAGTCCGATGTGGCGAGCTCACCGTCGGACATGCTGGAGCTGATGCACTTTCTGGGCGCGAAGCCCCGGCTTGCTGAGCCGGGTGCGGTCTTCAACTACAACACGGGGGAGACGAACCTCGCAGGTGCCATCGTCCGCGCCGCGGTCGGCAATAATCTCGGCGCCTACCTGTCCCGGACCATCTGGCAGCCCTGGGGCATGGAGGACGATGCCACCTGGGTGGCCCACGGACCCCAGGGTGGCGAGTGGGGCGGCTGCTGCATCTCCCCCACCCTGCGGGACTGGGGGCGGCTGGGTCTGTTCCTGCTCGCGGACGGGGTGCTCGACGACGGTACCCGGGTGCTCCCCGAGGGCTGGCTGGCGGAGTCCCTGACCCCATCTCCGGCGGCCGACCATTATGGTTACCTCTGGTGGCTTCCGGTCGAGGGGCGCTTTCGTGCGCTCGGCATCTTCGGTCAGGCCATCCATGTGGATCCTGAAGCGCGGTTGATCATCGCCGTTCAGAGCGCCTGGCCACAGGCTACCAGCGAAGTCTTCGGCGCCCACCGCGACGCCTTCTTCGCCGCGGTCGAAGCCAAGCTCGCGGACTGAGGGCCCCTTGCGGGGCCAGGCCCGTGCAAGTCATTCACCTTCCAACAGTTGGAGTCGGATCATGAACGACATCACCGGACGTCTGCAGGCCGTCAGGGAGCAGGTCGCAGAGCTTGCGAAGCTGGCGCGCGATGATCAGGCCGACACTGCCCAGGCGCTGGCCGGCCAGGTGGATGCAACGCTGAAGCAGCTGGCCCAGGAGCTGCCTGCGCGCCAGGGCGCGGCCGCCGATTCGAAGACCCAACCCCGGGCGCCACGTCAGGAGGTGATGGTCTGCCCTCGATGTGCGCTGCGCAGTCTCCACTTCGAGAAGGGTTCCATCCGCCCGGCAGGCGAAGGCGGCGACGAGTTCGAGGCGCTGTACCGGTGCCGAAGCTGCGGCTTCACCACATGGGAGGAGGTGCGCTGACCATCCACCCGCAGGGAAGAGCCGGAGGCCGATGCGGCTGCCTGAGCCCCCGCCACATGCCCGCAAGTCGCGGCTACGCGATCGATCTCAATTTGCCCAACTTTCCAGGCGAAAGCCTGCAACCTGCTCGAAGTGTCTGCTGTTGTTGGTGACGACCACCAGGCCGCGCGAACGGGCGTGTCCGGCGATCATTTCATCAAAGGGTCCGATGGGGCGGCCGGCGCGTTTGAGCTCCGCTCGGAGCTGACCGGTGTGTGCCGCTGCATGCTCGTCGAAGGCCAGGACATCGAGCCGGGCGGCGAAACCTTCGACGTCGCGGAGGTTGCGCTCGACAGCTGCTGAAGCCTCGGCACCGTAGATCAGCTCCATCAAGGTCACCGAGGAAATGCACATCTGCTCATCGTGCGCCTTGAACGCCGCCCGAACTTTCGAAGGCCGGTTCCTGATCGTGTAGATGGCGATGTCCGTATCCAGCATGTATTTCAGCATCAGAAGGCCTCGCGCTCCTGCCCGACGGCAGGCTGATCGCGCTCGACCATGAAGTCATCCGAGACACCTGCATCATCAAACCAGGCGTCCCATGACTCCCCAGCGGGAGCGATCAGGCGAGCGCGGCCAATGGCCACAATGTCGACCTGCTTGACCGATTCGGAATAGGCCACGGCTTTCGGCAACCTCAAGGCCTGGCTCTTGTTGCTTCTGAAGAGACTGACGCGCTCCATGATGTGACTCTCCGGGCTCTGCGATGTCGACAGCGTAACTTTCGCTAGCCCGGAAATCTCACCGACACTATAGAAATAGGCCTCTGTCTGGTGCATAA
>JAFIFL010000094.1 GCA_020832055.1 Gammaproteobacteria bacterium | reverse complement strand
AGCGAAGGCAGTGTGTTCGGCTTCGGCAGAGCGTGTCGAGATCGGCCCAATCGCTGTGCGATCAGGGCCTTCCCACAAGGTGGCAGCCTGCGGGCTGTGGGAGAGCGCTATTTCGCGCAGCGAAATGCGCCGATCTGGATGGCGTTAAGCGAAGGCAGTGTGTTCGGCTTCGGCAGAGCGTTTCGAGATCGGCCCAATCGCTGTGCGATCAGGGCCTTCCCTCAGAGGGCTGCGTGCCAGGTTCAGGCTTGATCTTCGGCAGCCTGGAAGGCGTCGATTTCTTCGTCGCTGAGGAAGTGCAGGCAGTCGCCGCCGAAGAACCACAGCAGGCGGCGATCCACATGGGGCCAGAGTTCCGGCAGCTGGGACTGGATGCGCGTCAACACCACGCGGCCCTGATGTTCGTATTCGGGAGACAGGGACCCCATCAGTTCGAGCAGACGTTCGAAGGCGGCGAGGAGCTGTTCGAACTCGTCGGTCCGTTCTGCGGCCGCGACGGCTTGCAGACACTGCCGCTGCAGCAGGCGGCATGCCCCCAGAGCCCAGGCTATGCGATCGGGTACCCCGTGCTGCTCAGCCATCGTCATGATCCCCTGTCATGTTCGGTGAGGCGGGTGATCAGCCCGCCTCGTCCTTCCAGTACGGCGCCTTGAGTTTGCGCTTGTTGATCTTGCCCATGGTGTTGCGGCCGAGATCATCGACGAAGTCGACGCTGCGAGGGCACTTGTAGTGCGACAGCCGCTCCCGGCACCAGGTGATCAGTTCCTCTGCAGCCGGCGGTCGGGCCGGATCACGAGGGATGACCAGCGCGCGCAGGGATTCGCCCATGACGGCATCGGGGATGCCGATGCAGGCGACGTCCACGACGTCCGGATGGTGAATCAGAATCTGCTCGGCTTCAGCCGGATAAATGTTCACGCCGCCTGAGACGATCATGTCGCTGAATCGATCGGTAATCCAGACGTAGCCTTCTTCGTTCATATAGCCGATCTCCCCAAGGGTGAATACCCCGGGAGCGATGTGGGCGGCGGCTGTCTTCTCAGGATCGTTGTGATAGATGATGCCGCGCCCTGTGGTGTCGTGGAAATACAGCCGCCCTTCGGTGTTCGGCGGCAGTTCGTTGCCGTCTTCGTCGAGAATCAGTGCCTCGAAGG
Organism: Gammaproteobacteria bacterium; assembly: GCA_020832055.1. Lineage (GTDB taxonomy): Bacteria > Pseudomonadota > Gammaproteobacteria > Pseudomonadales > Azotimanducaceae > SLTB01. The sequence continues at coordinate 13,850 of JAFIFL010000094.1, read as the reverse complement.
GCTCCCTGGCCATGCCCACGGAACCCGGATTGGCGAGCCACTCTTCGGAGTCGATACCGCAGGTGGTGCCCACCTCCGATGCGCCATAGGCTTCGGTGAACACCGGGCCCCACCACTCGATCATGGCGCGCTTGACGTCCATGGGGCACTTCGCACCGGTATGGGAGACGAAGGTCATGGAGCTGACGTCGTAGCGGGCCTTCACTTCGTCGGGCAGGGCGAGCATGCGTACGAAGTGGGTGGGCACCATCACTGAGGTTTCGGTCTTGTAGGCGTCGATGGCAGCCAGGGTCTTCTCGGCGTCGAAGCGGCCGAGGATGACGGAAGGCACGCCGGCGGCCAGCAGCCGCGCGCCGGACAGGGGACCCGTGTGGTACATCGGCCCGATGACCAGATGGGTGCCGTAGGCGGCCAGGGGGTTTTCCTTCATGTTCTCGAGGTGCTCGGCGAGGGTGTCGCCGCCGGCGAACATGGTGGGAGGCAGGTCGGTCCCTTTCGGTCGCCCTGTGGTGCCCGAGGTATAGAGCAGGTTGGGTCGTGGCGGCAGGCTGGCGTCGGGTTCCGCGGGTGAGGAGGCGGCCAGCCACTCGTCCCAATCGAGCAGACCGTCCCGGGGCGGGCAGCGCCAGCCGATGACGCAGTCGATGCCGGCATCCCGGGCGGCTTGCATGCCGCGATCCACGGTCTCCGGATCGACGAACAGGACCCTGGCGCCACCATCCTGAAGGATGTAGGCCACTTCCTCGGCAGTCAGGTGGAAATTCACCGGAATGACCGAGGCGCTGCCGATCAGGCCGCCGAGATTGGCCAGCGCGGTTTCCACGCCATTTTCCGCGAACACGGCGATGCGCCTGTCGGGTCCGAGGTCCATGCCGATCAGGGCATTGGCGGCACGGTTGAGGATGTCATCCACATCCTTCCAGCGCAGCGCCACACGGGTGTCGCGCAGCGCGACCTCATCAGGCCGGCTCTTGGCGAGCGGCGCGGCAAACAGGGTCATCGGTCTCTCCTCGGATTCATCCCGGCGCGGGACATTACCGTAAACACCATCACGCGTGAAGGGCTGCCGCCGCAGGGGCCGGATGGCGCGGGTGAGCGGATCGAAGGCCCCGCCGTTCTCGCACAAGTCCCGCAGTCCAGGGCGCAGCGCGCTGTCTGTGGGAGCGGATTCATCCGCGAAGACGCGATTCAGGCGCGTGCTGCCAGCATCAGGCCAGGCAGGTGTCCTGCCGGGAAGCGCTGGATGCGAATGATCGCCCGGCTCTGCTATCCTGTGCGGCTATCCGCGGAAGGCGCCTGCCGCCCGTTGGGCTTGTTGCTCACGGGTCGCTGCCGTGTCCAATGCCTGCAATCGAGTGATGCTGTCATGACCCAGCCCAAGGCCCTGGCGATTCGCGGGCTTGCGAAAGTCTATGCCGGAGGTTTCGAGGCCCTGAAGGGTATCGATCTCACGGTGGAGCAGGGGGACTTCTTTGCCCTGCTAGGCCCCAATGGTGCAGGCAAGTCCACTACCATCGGCATCATCTGTTCGCTGGTGGTCAAGTCGGCCGGTGCCGTCGAGATCTTCGGGATCGACATCGACCAGGACTTCGCCGCCGCCAAACGCCTCATCGGCGTTGTGCCGCAGGAATTCAATTTCTCCATCTTCGAGCGCGTCGGCGACATCGTCGAGACCCAGGCCGGCTTCTATGGGCTGCGCAAGGACAGGGCTGCCCGGCAGACCGAAAAGTATCTGCGCAAGCTCGGCCTGTGGGACAAGCGCAACGAGCAGGCCCGGCATCTGTCCGGCGGCATGAAGCGGCGGTTGATGATTGCCAGGGCTCTGGTGCATGAGCCGCGGCTGCTGATTCTCGACGAGCCCACCGCGGGCGTGGACATCGAGATTCGTCGCTCCATGTGGTCGTTTCTGCGGGAGATGAACGAGGCCGGCACCACCATCATCCTCACCACCCATTACCTGGAGGAGGCGGAGTCGCTGTGTCGCAACATCGCCATCATCGACCACGGTGAGATCGTCGAGAACACGACCATGCGGGCGCTGCTGCAGCAACTCAGCACGGAGACCCTCGTGCTGGATCTGGCGGAGCCCCTGACGGAGGCGCCGGAACTGGCGCCCTACGGCGTCCGCCGTGTCGAGGCGACCCGCCTCGAGGTGGACATTGCCCGGGAGCAGGACCTCAACGAAGTGTTTGCGCGCCTCGACGCTGCGGGGATCCGGGTCCGTAGCATGCGCAACAAGAGCAACCGCCTCGAACAGCTGTTCGTGGCGCTGACCCAGTCGGAAGGCAGTGCGGAGACCCTGGTGCATGCCGCAGGATGATCTTTCCATCCCGAGCAGTCGGCGGGCCGTATTCGATGCCAACTTCGTGGCATTCCGGACCCTCCTGCTCAAGGAGATCCGGCGCTTCCTGCGGATCTGGCCGCAGACGCTGATCCCGCCGGCCATCAGCATGGCGCTGTACTTTGCCATCTTCGGCGCCATCATCGGCCGTCGCATCGGTGATATGGCCGGGTTCGACTACATGGAGTTCATCGTTCCCGGACTCATCATGATGTCCGTGATCACCAACGCCTATGCCAACGTCTCGGCCTCGTTCTTCTCCGCCAAGTTCCAGAAGAGCATCGAGGCGCTGATGGTGTCGCCGACGCCGAATTCAGTGATGCTGGGGGGCTTCGTCGCCGGTGGTGTGGCACGGGGGCTGGCGGTGGCGGCCATCGTCACGGTCATGGCGGCATTCTTCGTGGAAATCCGCATTCACAACTGGTTCGTGACCCTCGGCATGCTGCTGCTGACAGCGATCCTGTTCTCACTGGCCGGCTTTCTGAATGGCCTGTTTGCCGACAAGTTCGACGACATCTCCATCATTCCCGCCTTCGTGCTGACGCCGCTGACCTACCTGGGCGGTGTGTTCTATGCCCTGGAACTGCTGCCGGACTTCTGGCGGACGCTGTCGTACTTCAATCCCATCGTCTATGTGGTGGCGAGCTTCCGCTACGGCTTCTTCGGTTACAGCGGCGACGTGCCGGTAGCGGCCTCGTTCGTGGCAGTGGCGGTGTTCGTCGGCGTGTTCTGGTGCCTGTGCCTGTGGTTCCTGAATCGGGGCATCGGATTGCGCACCTGACCCGCTCGGCGCCCTCGGACCTGCCGCTCGTCGCTGCAGGTTTGACGCCGGCGGTGGTGCCACCGAATCTCCACCGAAGATGAGTGGCGCGCGCTGTGGTCGCGGTGGGGAGATGACGCATGAGTTATGGTGAGCTTGCACTCGGCAAGCCGACCCGCTACACGGCAACCTATACCCCTTCGCTGCTGCAGTCGGTGCCGCGAGCGCCGTCCCGCGAGGCACTCGGCGTCGAGGCCGGTCAGCTGCCCTTCCGCGGCATGGACTGCTGGACCGGTTATGAGCTGTCCTGGCTCAACCGCAAGGGCCGGCCGGAGATCGCGGTGATGCTGCTGCAGGTGCCCGCCAGCTCGCCCTGCATCATCGAATCGAAATCGCTCAAGCTCTATCTCGGTTCGTTCAGTCAGACCGAGTTCAGCAGCCGGGCCGACGTCCTGCGCACCCTCGAATCCGATCTCATGCTGGCGGCCCGTGCGCCGGTGATGGTGAATCTGCTCAGCCTCGATCAGCTCGAGGCCGAAGGGCTTGGGCATTTCAGGGGCGTTTGTCTCGACAATCTTGATGTGGATGTTCAGCACTACGAGGTGTGTCCGGAGCTGCTGCGGGTGGAGGGGGAGGTCAACGTCCGGCAGTCCCTCTATTCCAATCTGCTGCGCAGCTGCTGTCCGGTGACCGGGCAACCAGATTGGGGCACGCTGTACATCCAGTATGCGGGGCGCCAGATCCATCATGGCGATCTGCTGCGGTACATCGTTTCATTCCGCAACCATTCCGGCTTTCACGAAGACACTGTCGAGCGGGCCTTCATGGACATCCTGAGGCAGTGTGAACCGGACAGTCTCATGGTCTATGCACGTTACCTGCGGCGCGGCGGACTCGAGATCAATCCCTTCCGGTCCACCCGGGACGAGGTGCCGCCGGCCATCCGCACGGCGCGGCAGTGAGGGGAGGGCTCTGCAGGCTCCAGTCTCAATCGCCTCTCAATCGCCCTGGCGCGGCCAGAGCAGGTTGCGCAGCCATCCCAGGGTCGTGTTGCCGCCGAGCAGGTAGCGTTCGAGGCGATCCATCTCTTCGGCCAGGGCTGCCGGGTCCGCGAAAAGGTTCGCGCGTGTGACCCGCGGGCGGTCGGGATCGTCGAGGGTTTTCACCGGGCGCGCCGGATTGCCGGCCACCACCACGTTGGCAGCCACATCGTGGGTGACGACAGCGCCGGCGGCAATGATGGCGTTCTCGCCGATGTGCACCCCCTTGCACAGCGTGGCCCGGTCACCGACCCAGACGTTGTCTTCGAGGACGATCTCCCGGGTCGTGCCGATCGGTCGGGTGCGGTCGTAAAGGTCGTGCCAGTCCGCATCGGTGAGGTAGGCGCCGGCCGCGAGCATGCAGCCCTGGCCGAGGCGAATGCCGCTGGCGGAGTCGAGGCGGACGCCTGGGCAAAGCAGGCAGTAGTCCCCGACGTCGATTGCACCGACCTGCCCCTGGTATTCCCACACTGAAAGCCCTACCGGACGGTCGGGCGTGGTGACCACGTGCACGCAGCTGCCGAGGCGGATGTTCGGGCCGTAGAGCTTCAGATTCCAGGGCTTCATGATGCGATAGGCCGGACCGAGGGCATCGAGCTGCGGACGCAGAAAATGCTCGACCCAGCGCTGCTCGAAGCGATGCTGCAGGCGCTTGATGAAGTAGGAGCGGTGATCGCGGCGCATGCGGCAGGCCCGGTTCGAGTCGATGCCGCCTTGGCGCGGAGGTCGACGGGAGCCGGAATTGTCGGGGATGGCCGCTGTGGGCTCAAGACAGGATTCCCACTGTCCATCCAACCGCGGTTCACCATGGATGGATCAGAATGCGACCTGGGGTGGATACGGGTGTATGATCCGGATTCGACGACAGCAGCTGCGACAGCTCGCCTGAAGCGCACCCGCAGCGTCCTTCTTCACGCCTTGTGGTGCCCGCACAGGACGCGTTTTCCCATGCCCGAGATTCCTCTCCATTCCCCACTCTCCAAGGCCGCCACCGGCATCGCCGGACTCGATGGCATCACCGGTGGTGGTCTGCCCCGAGGTCGGACGACGCTGCTCGAAGGGGCGCCCGGTTGCGGCAAGACAGTCCTGGCCCTGCAGAGTCTGGTGCATGGCGCCCGGCATGACGGTGAACCCGGCCTGTTCGTGGCCTTCGAGGAAAGTCCCGAGCGGCTGATGGCCAACGCGGCGGGGTTCAGCTGGGCCATGGACGAGCTGACGGAAGACAAGCTCCTGTTCCTCGACGCCCGGGTGGATCCCGATCTGATCACGTCCGGAGATTTCGACCTCAGCGGTCTGCTGGCCATGGTTCAGGCGCACATGCAGCGTTCCGGCGTGCGGCGCGTGGTGTTCGATGCCCTCGATGCGGTGCTGTCGCTCATGGAGGATCCCGCAGCGGTGAAGCGGGAAGTCCATCGGCTGCACAACTGGGTGCTGGCGCATGGCCTCACCACCGTCATCACGGCCAAGGTGGACCGCAATGAGGACGGTGCCCCTCATGGGCAGCTCGATTTCCTGCAGTACATGGTGGATTGCTCCATCCGTCTGCGGCACAGCATCCGCCAGGGCGTGTCGCAAAGAAGCATAAGGGTGGCCAAGTATCGCGGTACGGCATTCGAGGAGAACGAGGCGCCGCTGCTGATCGGCCCGGCCGGCCTCGAGGTGGCCTATGTCAGCGGCCATGCCGGTCCCCCGGGCGGGGTCAGCAGCGAACGTCTGTCCAGTGGCATCGAGGATCTCGATGTCATGTTCGGCGGGGGCTATTTTCGTGGCGCTGGCATCCTCCTCACCGGCGCGCCCGGCACCGCCAAGACCACCCTCTGCGGCGCCTTTGCCAAGGCCAGCTGCCAGCGCGGCGACGCGACGCTGTTCGCGAGCTTCGACTCGCGGCCCGAGGAGGTCATTCGCAACCTGCGCTCAGTGAACGTTGACCTTGGCCCCGAGCTTGATTCCGGCCAGCTCGAGTTTTATGCCGCGCGGGCCATCAGCGGCAATGCCGAGTTTCATCTCATGCGCATCCGGGCATTGGCGGAGGCCGGGCAGGTGCGCTGTCTGGTGGTGGATCCGGTGTCAGCCCTGGCCAAGCAGGGCAACAGTGAGGTGGCCCATGGCGTGGCCGAGCGGCTGGTGGACTGGTGCAAGGGACGCGGTATCACGGTGCTGTTCACCAGCCTGCTCGATCATGCCCATCCGGAGGCGGTGAGCACGCCGCTGCACATCTCCACCATTGCCGATACCTGGATCAACCTCAGCTACCTGGTCCAGGGTGGCGAGCGTAACCGGGCGCTGTCCATCATCAAGTCCCGGGGCACGCACCATTCCAATCAGGTGAGGGAGTTGCTGCTCGAGAACACGGTCGTCCGGCTCAGTGAGGTCTACAGTGCAGGTGGTGAGGTGCTCATGGGCACGCTGCGCTGGGAGCGGGAGCGCAGCGAACGGTTGGCCGCGATGCAGAAGGAGCGGCAGTACGACGCTGCGCAGCGACGGTTGCGGGCGCACATCCTGAGCCTCGAGGCCCAGGTCCAGGCCCTGCACAGTGAGCTCGAGATGGCCCAGTCGGAAGCGGCGGAACTGTCCAGTGAGCAGGCCGACCAGAATCAGGAGTCCACTGCCGCCCGGATCGACCGTCGGGTCATGCGCGGCAGCAAGCCGGACGGGCAGGGGGCATGACGGCCATGGGTACCGCCATCACCCTGCAGCTCTACATCGCCGGCAACAGTCCCGGCTCCCGTCGTGCCCGGGCCAATCTGGAGGCCTGGGGCCGCGAGCATGGGCAGGTGTCGATCGAGGTGGAGATCATCGACGTCTTCGATGTGCCTGACCGGGCGCTGGCGGCCGGCGTGCTGCTGACGCCGCAACTCGTCGTCGACGGGCCCGGGGGGAGAACCGTGATTGTGGGGGATCTGGCTGACACGAGCCTGCTGACCGACGCCCTGTCGTTTGAAACGAGGAGCGCCTGAGGGGGGCGCCTGCCATGGAATCCGACGTCCATTCGAGCGAGCTGCAGGAATTGCTGCAGACCCTGGACCGCACCCAGCGTCGCATCCGCGAGATCGTCGGGGATGACGTCGACGCCATCATGCTGCCCAGTGGTCGCGCGCAGTTGCTGCCCAGCGCCCAGGATGCGCTGCGGCAGGAGGAGGCGATGCAGCGCCACTTCGCCGACCAGCGCGCTGCGATCCTCGATGCCCTGCCTGCCCATATTGCCCTGATCGATCAACACGGCAATATTGTTGCCGTCAACGAGGCGTGGCGGCGCTTTGGCCGTGAGAACGCCAATCCGGATCCCGACCACGGCGTCGGCAGTAACTACCTCGAGGTCTGTGACCGGGTGGCCGAGGCCGATCCCGGCCAGGATTTCGGCACCGGCATCCGACAGGTACTCGAAGGCTCGACCCGCGACTACAGCGTCGAATATCCCTGCGACAGTCTCACACAGGCACGCTGGTTCCGGATGCAGGTGGTGCCGGTGCAACTCGGCAGCGAGCTTGGTGCGGCGGTGATCCACCGGGACGTCACCAGTGAGTACGCTGCCGAGTCCGCCAAGGGCCGGGCGCTGTGGCTGTTCGAGGTGGCGAGCAAGGTGGCGCGCATCGGCGGCTGGAGCCTGGATCTCAAACACCAGCGGCTGGAGTGGTCTGACCAGGTCTTCGCGATCCACGATCTGCCGCCCGGAGAGCCGCCCACGCCTGAAGAAGCCGTGGCGTATATGGCCCCGGAGTGGCAGGAGTTGGCGCACCAGCGTCTGCGTGCGTGCATCCAACACGGCGAGCCCATCGATGAAGAGTTCGAGATCGTCACCGCCAGAGGGCGGCGGATCTGGGTGCGTTGTGCCGGTGAGGCGTTGCGGGATGCCGATGGTCGCACAACCCACATCCAGGGAGCGCTCCAGGACATCTCTGAGGAAAAGCATGCCCTGGCGGCGCTGGCGTCCAGCGAGTCGCGTTTTCAGCGCATGGCCAACGCGCTGCCGCTGCTGGTCTGGACCGCGAATCCCGACGGCAGGATGGACTATGCGAACCGGGCCTTTTTCGAACTCATCGGCCAGCCTTCGGGGGAAATTTCACCGGCGCTGTGGCATGCGGTCATTGCAGAGCTCGACCTGCCCCGCGCACGTGCGGCGTGGCGTCTTGCGGTGGAAGAGGAGTCCGTCTACTCGATCGAGTATCGCCTCGGATCGGCTGCCGGGGTGGAGCGATGGCTGCACATGCGGGCGGCTCCCGCCCGCGACGACGATGGCCGGGTGGTGAAGTGGTACGGCACCGGAATCGAGATCACGGATCGGGTGCTGGCGGAGGATGAAGCCCTGCGCCTGGCCACTCGCCTTCAGGTGACGCTCAACAGCATCAATGACAGTTTCGTGGCATTGGACGCGGACTGGCGCTATACCTTCCTGAATGAGCGCGCGGCATCGTTCTTCCAGCGTTCGGTCCAGGAGGTGTTGGGCACGCGGATCTGGGAATCGTTTCCGAGTCTGGTGGGCACCGCGCTCGAACGGGGCTTTCGGGAGGTCATGCAGACCCGCGAATCTCGGCGTTTCGAGTACCACTCTCAGATTACATCTGGTCATCTGGATGTAACCGCCTATCCGGCGGACGACGGTGGCATCGCCATTTACTTTCGTGACGTGTCCGATCGGGTCGAGGCACGGAAGCGCCTGGAACACGAGGAGGCACGATTCAGGGCCGTGACCCAGGCGGCGACCGATGTGGTCTGGGATTGGGACATCGGCCGACAGCAGATCTGGTGGAGCGAAGGCCTGAGGGCCGTGTTCGGCCACCCCGAGGGCGGGACCGTCGCCGATGCCCGGCTCTGGATCGAGCGTGTCCATCCCGATGACCGTGAGCGGGTGCGGGCCGGCATCATGGACGTCCGCCAGCTTGGCAAACCCTTGTGGGAAGACAGCTACCGCTACCTGCATGCCGACGGCAGCTACCGTGACGTCGACGATCGTGGCGTCGTCATCTTCGATGCCGAGGGGCGGGTCGAGCGCATGGTGGGCGGCATGACCGACGTGACCGAGGTCCGGCGGGCCGAGGCCACTCTGGCGCGGCAAGCGGCGCTGCTCGATCAGGCGCGCGACGCCATCGTTCTCTGCGATGGTGCCGACCGGATCCGCTTCTGGAACCGCAGCTCTGAACGCATCTACGGGTGGACGGCTGTCGAGGTGATGGGGCGGCCCCTCGACGGCCTGCTTTACGAGGATCCTGGCACCTACCGGCAGGTCGTGGATGAAGTCCGGTCGAAAGGTGAGTGGCGGGGACGCATGCGGCAACTGCGCTCCGATGGCACCGCGATCACGGTGGAGGGCCACTGGGTCCGGGTCGATGCCGACGCGGCGCCTGGCGGCGAAGCGGATGACGGTGCCGTCATGGCCATCAATACGGACATCACCGATCAGTTGTCCCTGGAGGAGCAGCTCAGTCAGGCCCAGCGTCTGGAGTCGGTAGGGCAGCTGACCGGTGGCATCGCCCACGACTTCAACAATCTGTTGACCATCGTCATCGGCAACTCCGACCTGCTGTTCGAAGGCCTCGCGCACGACGAGGACATGCAGGAAATGGCGGGTATGATCCAGGTGGCCGCGGAACGCGCTGCAGAGTTGACCCAGCGTCTGCTGGCCTTTGCCCGCAAGCAGCCGCTGGATCCACGCAGTGTCGACGTGAACCGCCTGCTGCTGGGCATGGACCGGATGCTGCGGCGCACCCTCGGTGAGCACGTGGAGGTCGAACTGGTGCGGGCTGCAGGCCTGTGGCCGGCGCTGGTCGACGAGGGGCAACTCGAGAATGCCGTTTTGAACCTCTGCATCAATGCCAGGGATGCCATGCCCTCCGGTGGCAGGCTCACCCTGGAGACCGGCAATGCCTCCCTGGACGAAGCCTATTCCAGCCAGCATTCGGAGGTCCTGCCGGGTCAGTACGTGCGCGTGTCCGTCTCGGACTCCGGCACCGGCATGTCGCCGGAGACGGTCAAGCGTGCCTTCGACCCCTTCTTCACCACCAAGGAGGTGGGGCGCGGAACCGGGCTTGGTTTGAGCATGGTCTACGGCTTCATCAAGCAATCACGTGGCCACGTCAGGATCTACTCGGAAGTCGGCGAAGGGACCACCGTGCATCTTTACCTGCCGCGGATGGTGGACGCCGGCGACCGGGAGCCGAAGTCCGCCATGGCGGGACCGGCGGTGCCGCGCGGACAGGGGGAGAAGATCCTGCTGGTGGAAGACGACGATCTGGTCCGGGACCACCTCACGGCCCAGCTCAAGGCGCTGGGCTACCGGGTGGTGGCGGCGAGCAATGGCCCGGAAGGACTCCAAGCGCTGCGCGAAATGGCCGATTTCGACCTGCTGTTCACGGACGTGATCATGCCGGGCGGTATGTCCGGCCGCCATCTGGCCGATGCGGCCCGGGTGCTGCGTCCCCATCTGCCAGTGCTGTACACCTCCGGCTACACGGAGAACGCCATCGTTCATCACGGCCGACTCGATGCCGGCGTGCAGCTGCTGAGCAAGCCCTATCGGCAGCAGGATCTGGCCAGCAAAGTACGGCGGGTGCTGGATCTGGCGCGCTCGTCCGGCAAGGAATGAACGGCCCGGCTCTCTCCTGTGGGAAGGCCCTGATCGCACAGCGATTGGGCCGATCTGAAGGGGTTCAATCGAAGCTGACGTCACTGCCTTCGGTGGACGGCATGCCGATCGGCGCATTTTGCTGCGCAAAATAGCGCTCTCCCACAGAGTTGGCGGAGAGGGAGGGATTCGAACCCTCGATACGCTATTAACGTATACACACTTTCCAGGCGTGCGCCTTCAACCACTCGGCCACCTCTCCGTGAGGCGGCGCAGGTTAGCGCAGAGGTGCTCTGTGCGCAATCAGGACTGGCAGATCAAGACGCCTGAGGTTCGGCGCTCAGGCGGTGTCCGTCCGCTGTCGACGCCGCCGCGGACAGTTCGCGAAAAGTCGCTGCAAAGTCATGGCACACGCCGCAGTCGTACTATAGAATCCGCGCCTTGCTGATTCTGAGCCACCATCAAAGAGGACGGAATCTGAACGCTCATTCTGAGACGGAGACCTCCGGGAACGGCCTGATGCTCACCGAGAAGCAAATCAAGCGCGCACCCAAGAAGGACTACATGAACGCGGAACAACTCGCGTTCTTCAAGCAGCTGCTGATCGACCTCAAGCGCGAGACCCTCGAGCATATCGAGGAGGCTCGGGCGCGCTTGGCCGACGCTCATCGCGAAACCGATGAGCTCGACCGGGCGCTGAACGAGGAGGAGAACCGCCTGCGTCTGCGCATCGCGGACCGGGAGTCCAAGTTGCTGCCGAAGATCGACGAGGCGCTCAAACGCATCGAGGATGGCAGCTACGGCTGGTGTGAAGAAACCGGCGAGCCCATCGGAATCGAGCGGCTCCTGCTGCGCCCGACTGCTACGCTCTGCGCCGAAGCCAAGGCGCGGCAGGAACGCCTCGAGCGCAACTTCCGCGACGCGTGACGCTGAGCTTGATGGTGGGGGCTGGACCCCGCCGGCAGTCTTGGACACCATGGGCAGGTAACGAGGCAATGGCAGTCCGCCTGGTCCCTTCGCAACGTGATGCCGTGAACTCCGTCAGGCCCGGAAGGGAGCAGCGGTAGCGGCGGATGCGTGTGCCGAAGTGTGGCTGGGACGGACTGCCACCCTTGCTCACCTGTTCACCAGGACCCACAAGGCGAAGCCTTTCGCCGTACGGGGCGAGGTATCGGTATGAATGCTCCCTTGGCCGTTCTCGACCCGAGTATTCGGAGCCGGACGCGTCTCGTCGATGCCAACGGCCTGACCTTCGAAGTCATCGAAACGCTTCCCGCCGACAGCACCCCTGACCGGCTCGCACTCTGTCTGCACGGCTTTCCTGAGCATGCCCATGCCTGGCGCCATCAGCTGCCGGCATTGGCGCGCCTCGGCTATCGCGCCTGGGCTGTGAATCTGCGTGGTTACGGGCGCAGTTCCCGGCCGCCGCGGGTCAGCGACTACGCCATCGAGCACCTGCTGACGGATGTGGCCGCGCTGATCGATGCCAGCGGTGCGAGCAGCGTGATGCTCATTGCCCACGACTGGGGTGCGGTGATCGCGTGGTATTTCGCCATGCGGCGGATCCGGCCCTTGAGCCATCTGGTGATCATGAACGTTCCCCACCCGGGGCCGATGTCCCGGGAGTTCCGCAACAACCCCCAGCAGCGCCGCAAGTCCTGGTACGCGCTGTTTTTTCAGATCCCCGTCCTGCCCGAAAAACTCATGGGTCGGGACGAGGCGTCGGCCATTGCGAAGATCTTCCGCGAGGGTACGGTCAGCAAGGACCGGATCAGCGCGGAGGACGCAGAAGTCTTTGCTCAGAATGCCCGGCAGCCCGGCGCTCTGCGGGCCATGGTCAACTACTACCGTGCCCTGATCGGTGGCGGCGGTGCGCGTCGTCAGGCTGCCATGGGCCTGCCTGCCATCGATGTGCCAACACTGCTGGTCTGGGGCGAACAGGATGTTGCCCTGTGCAAGGCCACCACCTATGGCACCGAGGCCTGGGTGAAGCCGTTGACGGTGCGCTACCTGCCGCAGGCTTCCCACTGGGTGCAGCAGGACGATCCCGAGATGGTGAATGCCATGCTCGAGGCCTTCCTGGAAGACCAGAGCGTGCCTCATGCACCCGATGCCATGGGCGATCTGGATCCGCAGGGCGCCTGATCCGAGCTAAGGCAGTTCCAGGTGATCACGACAGCTGGTGGCGGCGCGGGTGCCGTCCGGGCAAGTGGCACCGGTGAAATCGGCGCCAGTCAGGGTCGCGTCGGCAAGGCGTGCCCCGGTGAGATCCGCATTGCTAAGGCTGGCATGGGAGAGGTCGGCGCCGCGCAGATCCGCATTGCGCAGATCGGCACCATCCAGATCCGTGACGAACAGGCTGGCGCCGTGAAGATCAGCCAGTTCCAGTCTGGCACCGGCAAGGTCGGCTCCGTCGAGGCGCGCTCCCGCCAGGCTGGCGCCGCCGAGATTGGCATGTCGCAGGCGGGCGTCGGACAGGTCGCTGTTCCGCAGATCGGCGCGCCAGAGGTTGCGCTCGGCAAGGTCCACGGCGCGCAGGTCCCGCGCCACCAGCGGGGCGTGTTCCAGCGGACAGGCTCCGAGCCAGAGCAGCAGCTCTGCGGCAGCGGCCGGTGGCAGGGGGCTACAGCCTGCTGAATCCGAAGGGCTGTCCGGCATCGGGTCGGGAGCGGGGTCGAGTCCGGGATGGCCGGGCTCCGGGTGTCGGCTGAGCACGACAGCATCGCCGTCACGCAGCTCCAGCACCCAGGTCTGGGCGTCGGCAGGCACATCGAAACGCACTGCGGCGGCGGGAAAGCGGCCGAAGCGGAAGCGGCCGAGTTCCCGATCCGTCTCCGGATCGCGCAGTACCAGATCACGCCCGGGAACGCGCTGTTCTGCGGCCACCTCCACGACGAGCGGGGCACCCGCCAGGGGCGGGTCGGGATCCCAGCGCAGGTCGGCTGCTGCGGCACCAGCCAGTGCCAGCGCGGTTGCAGCGATCAGGCTTTGCGATGCGTTCATGACACCACTCGGCCAGCCGGGATTTTCGCTTCTGCCCCGCTTGTGAAACATACGGCAACCGTCTTATTTTGAAACAACTTTTCAGATGGGTACACGCCTTTGTGGGAGAGCGCTATTTCGCCAAGCGAAATGCGCCGATCTGGATGC